>JACPIO010000008.1 GCA_016188075.1 Candidatus Wolfebacteria bacterium
AAAATTTAGGGAAACCTGCGATCAGGCGCGATCTCTGAAAGAGGCCCTGCAATACGCCATTCGAGTGGCGCATTCAGGCAATATCATCCTTTTAAGCCCTGCCTTTGCTTCCTTTGGGATGTTTAAAAATGAATTCGACCGAGGAGAACAATTTAACCGATTAGTCCGAAAATTAAAGTAATGCCTATTTATAAAACAAAGAATGAGAATTTCTTCAAAAAGTGGACACCAGAAATGGCTTATGTTTTAGGGTTTTTCACCGCCGATGGCAATATGATTAAAAATAAACGAGGCGCGCATTTTATTGAATTTCAATCAACCGATAAAGAAATTATCTATAAAATACGAAACGCACTACAATCCAATCTTATTATTGGAGAATATCAATCAAGACACAAAAATCACAGCAAAAGATACAGATTGCAAATTGGCTCAAAAAAAATTTTTAATGACTTGATAAAATTGGGCATGACACCCAGTAAAAGTTTAACGATAAAATTACCAACTGTGCCTGAAAAATATTTTCATCACTTCGTAAGGGGTTATTTTGATGGCGATGGGAATGTTACCATCAGTAAATATATACGAGCTAATAGAAATAATAGGCGCAGCACCACAATCGTATCTGGTTTTACATCGGGTAGTGAGAAGATATTAAAAGAATTACATAATAAACTAAAGAGGCTAGCCGATATTCTCGGCGGAACTCTATATTATCATCTGGGATATAGGTTATTTTTTTCAGTAAACGATAGTTTGGCTCTATATAAATTTTTATATCAAGAAACTGATAGTAAGTTATATCTTTCGCGTAAAAAGAAGATATTTGAAAAATACTTTAGAATCAGGTAAGATTACCAATGAATGCGGGCGTAGAGGAGTCTGGCCGTCCTCAGCTCCCTGTCACGGAGCAAATCGTGGGTTCAAATCCCATCGCCCGCGCACGAATTCCGCTAAAATTTTTATATGAATGGCGCGCTACGTTTAAACGTAGCGCACAGGGCAACATAGACAATACGAAATTTATCGCCTAAAAAAGTCGCGGAAAAAATCAAATCTCACTTCAGACTTTAACGAAATCTCCTATGTATTTCTTTAAACTTCTGGGCAAGTAAAACACTAGGCACGACATACAAAAGACGGAAAATAATATTTTATGCTCTGGTTTGAAAACCGAAATATTAGTATCTTCTCCTCTCAAAAATCCGACGGCGATTTCTTGTTCAAAACCGACTTCCCAAGGCTCAATCAAAAAGTTAAACAAAACCGGCTCAAGTTTTTTAAAAAGCATAAAATCGATCCGCGCCGGCTTGTGAACCTCGCTGGTATCCACGGCGTCAATATCGATACTATCACATGTGATAGTATACTGGGCAACGGCAGCCTGAATCCTGATACCCGAATTAAAAACACTGATGGCCTGATTACCAATATCAAAAACTCTTATTTAATGGTCACCGGCGCGGATTGTTTTCCGGTTTTGTTTTATGACGAGAAAAATAAAGCTATTGGAGCGATGCATGCTGGCTGGAAAGGACTCCTTAAAGAAATTGCGGCGGAAATGCTAAAAAAATTCGTTACCGATTTTAGCACTGATCCAGCCAATTTATCGGTTTGGATGGGTCCGGGTATCAAATCCTGCCATTTCGAGGTCAAAAACGATGTCGGCGCGCTATTTGAAAAAAATTATAAAAATGAAATAATAGAAAGAGACGGCAGGACCTTTATTGATTTACCCAAAATAATAAAGGTGCAGTTAACTGCACTGGGAGTGCAACCGGAAAAAATTGTAGAGCATCCCGACTGCACTTTTTGCGGAAAAGATAAATACTTTTCTTACCGCCGCGACAAGCCCAAAGTGATCCATTCTAATGCCTATATCATCCATCTAAAATGACAAACACCAACCCAGAAAGAATAAAAGAAATTACAACGAGAGGGATCGAAGACATTATCGAAAAGGACAGCTTGCTTAAAAAACTAAAGTCCGGCAAACGCCTGCGGGTCAAGCACGGCGTTGATCCAACCGGCCCCAAAATCCACATTGGTCGGGCCATCCAGCTTTGGAAACTTAAAGCTTTTCAGGATTTAGGCCATCAAGTGGTGTTAATTATCGGCGACTTTACGGCTCAAATCGGCGATGCTTCGGATAAAGACGCCGCGAGGAAACAGCTGACCGCCAAAGAGGTTCAAGAAAATCTAAAAGACTACGTGAACCAAATCGGTAAAATTTTGAATATGAAAGAAGTCGAACTCCGCTACAACAGCGAATGGCTCGGAAAATTGACCGCCAAAGAACTTTTAAATCTCGAAATGCATTTCACGGATTCTCCAAGGCTATGACTCGGTGGCTGTAAAAGCTGACATCGAAATTGGCGGATTTGACCAGCTATTTAACTTAAAAGTTGGCCGCGATATCCAGCGGATTTTCGGCCAAAAACCCCAAGATGTGATTACTTCTAAAATGCTCAATGGCTTGGACGGACGGAAAATGTCAACGAGCTGGGGAAACATAATAACCATTATTGACGAGCCGAAAGAAATGTACGGCAAAATAATGTCGATGAAGGATGAGCAGATTCCGGAGTATTTTGAACTCTGCACTCGCCTTTCTCTTGAGGAAGTGGCCGCGATTAAAAAACAACTGAAAAATAAAAAAACCAATCCCCGCGACACGAAGGCCCGATTAGCCAGAGAAATTGTCGCTCTTTATCATTCGAAATCAGCCGCGGAAAAAGCGGAAGCGGAATTTAATCGAGTTTTCAGAGAAAAAGAACTACCCAAAGAAATGCCAAAGGTGTCGCTTGCGGATAAAAAAATCGGCATTTTGGACCTACTCTTAAAGATGCGACTTGCGACTTCCAAATCGGATGCGAGGAGGCTTATTGATCAAAAAGCAGTCAGGATAAACGGCGAGATCGAGACCGACTGGAAAAAAGTAATTACCCCGGAAAAAGACATGATAATTCAAGCTGGAAAAAGAAGATTTGTCCGAATCAACTAATCAACTAACGCTCTCTTCGCCGACCAGCCATCCCATCTCCCGAAAAGCCTTTTCGTAAATATCAACAATCTTTTTCGCCTCGTCTTCGCTTAAAACAAAACCAGAATCTTCGCGAATCCGGTTACCTATCTCGTAAACCTGTTTTACTTCTTCTATATTCGAAAGTTCGGCAACTCCCACATTACCAAGTCTTTCTCCTAAATTTTTTCCTTGATAACCGGATATCTTAAGAATTTCGTCCAATATCTTTCTGGCTTCGAGGACTGCGGCTTCGAGATGATCCTCGTCTCCATAGGCTAAATATCTTTGCACTTTTCTCCAGTGCCGCCGCGCTCGCCCCTTGGAAATAGCAGCTTGATTTAACACGTCAAACCAATGCTCAACCTTTTCGCCGGTGAGATTGAGTTTATAGTTGAAAAAAATAATGATGCCGACAAAAATCGCGGAAATTATGCCGGCAGCCAGCTTAAACCAAAAAATATTTTGCGAAATGAAATCGATCATACGATTAAAGTAATTAGTAATTGGTAATTGGTAATTAGCTCCCACTTACCATTTACCATTTGTTAATTGCTATTTACTGATTGTTCGTAGTATCGTCCGATTCCTAAAATATCCGCTTCGCGCCACCATCTGCCAATCAATTGGAAACCCACTGGCAGTTCGCCGCTTCCGATTTGGTATTTTTTTACAGGAATGGAAATGCCCGGCAGCCCCGCTAAATTCACCGGAATCGTAAAAATATCCGAAAGATACATCGCCAAAGGATCGTCCGTCTTTTCGCCGAATTTAAAAGGCAGGGTTGGGGAGACCGGCGCCAAAATCACATCCACTTCTTTAAAAGCGTTTTCAAAATCTTCTTTGACCAAACTCCGGACTTTCTGCGCTTTCTCGTAATAAGCGTCGTAATAGCCCGAGGACAAAACAAAATTTCCCAAAATTATTCTTCTCTGAACTTCCTTGCCGAAACCTTCGCTTCGCTGATTAAAATAAATATCCCACAATTTGGTAATTGGTAATTGGTAATTGGTAACTCGAGAATACCGGATGCCGTCGAATCGCGCGAGGTTAGCGCTCACCTCCGCCGGCATTATTATATAGTAAACCGACAGGGAATATTTTGTATGCGGCAGGCTGATATCTTTAAATTCGATTTCAAGAGATTTTAATAACTTGATTGCTTGGTCCATTGCGGCCTGAACCTCCTTGTCCAATCCCCCCTCAAAATATTCTTTTGGTATTCCGATCTTTAATTTTTGAACATCCTCCAATTTCGGCTCCAAAAGCTCGTCCCTGGATTTAACCGCGACACTCGTCGCGTCCATCTCGTCCTTTCCGCTTACGGCGCGAAATAAAATAGCCGCGTCTTCGACGGTTTTTGTAATTGGTCCGATTTGATCCAGACTCGAAGCCATGGCGATTAAACCATATCGGGAAACCGCTCCGTAAGTTGGTTTTAACCCCACCACTCCGCAAAACCCCGCGGGCTCCCGAATCGAGCCGCCAGTGTCAGATCCCAAAGCGGCCGCAGCCATACCCGATGCCACGGCCGCGGCTGAACCGCCTGATGAACCGCCGGGCACCCGTTCCAAGTCGTGGGGATTACGCGTCAGTTGGAAGCCGGAATTTTCCGTCGAAGATCCCATGGCAAATTCATCCAAATTGGTTTTACCCAGAAAAACGGCATTTTCTTCTTTTAATTTTTTTATAACGGTCGCGTCGTAAGCCGCTCTATAATTAGATAAAACTTTCGAAGCAGCGGTAGCCGGCTCGCCTTCAATTAATATATTATCCTTAAGAGCGATGGGCACGCCAGCCAAAAGACCGAGATTTTTTCCTTGGGCCAATTCCGTATCAACCTTATTCGCCTCGGACAAGGCCATGTCTTTGGTGAGCCGGAGATAAGCACCAATTTCAGAATCTTTTTCTTCGATATACTTAAAAAAATCCTGCGCGATTTCAAAAGCAGAAAAATGCTTATTGACCAGACCTTCGTGAAAAGTTTTTATTGTTAAATCGCGAATATCCATAACACAATACTAATATACGAATTCGCACGAATGCCACGAACAAACACAAATCACTCGCAGCCATTCGTGACATTCGTATTCATTCGTAAATTTGTATTATATTTATTCAAACACCGCCGGCACTTTTAAAAATCCGTTCTCCTTTTCCGGAAAAGCCTCAATTAGCGCAGACTGACGCTGATTTAACGCTGACTCGCGCTGACTGATTCTGCGTTGGTCCGCGTCCAGTCCGCGTAAGTCCGCGCTTAGATCGTCTTCGCGGAAAACATTAAAATCCCCGGCAATGCCAGACAGAGGCTCTACCCCTTCCGTGTCCAATTCTTTTAACTCCTCGAAGTGAGCCAGGATTTTCTCCAAATCCCGAAGCAGTTTTTCTTCGTCCTCCTTTTTTATCCGAAGCTTGCCCAAACCCGCCAAATATTCAAGAGTTTCCTTAGTAATTTTAAGCACAGGAATGATAATATTATATTCGTTTATTCGTTGATTAGCCAACCCTTTCCACCGCGCTCTGCAATTCCCAGAAATTTCGGTAGATTCCTTCTCCATTTCTCATCAATTCTTCGTGATTGCCCATCTCGGCGATTTTTCCTTTTTCGAGAACTATAATTTTATCCGCGTGCGCAATTGTGCTCAAGCGATGAGCAATGATAAAAGTAGTCCTTCCGACAATAAGCCTTTTTAAGGCTTCTTGGACCAATTTTTCCGAAACCGAGTCTAAGGCTGAAGTGGCTTCGTCCAAAATCAAAATCCGCGGATTACGCAAAATCGCCCGGGCGATAGCCACTCGCTGTTTTTGTCCGGTTGAAAGTTTAATGCCGCGCTCGCCAACCAACTGATTGTATTTTTTGGGAAACGCCTCGATGAATTCGTAGGCGTTCGCAGCCTTGGCCGCGACAATTACTTCTGCGTCGGTGGCTCCGACCCGACCGTAACGAATGTTATTTTTAATCGTGTCGTTAAATAACAAAACCTCCTGGGGCACAATGCCGATTTTATCCCGCAGGGACTTTAACTTAATTTGCCGAATATCAATATCATCAATAAAAATTCTGCCTTTCTGCGGAAAATAATAACGACCAAGAAGATTGGTCAAGGTGGTTTTTCCAACCCCGCTTTCGCCAGCCAAGGCAACAATCTCTCCGGTCTTCACTTCAAAAGAAACGTCCGCTAAAGTTGGATTTTCTTTTTTGTAGCCGAAACTGACATTTTGGAAAGTCACCGCCCCTCTTAAATCTTTTAGATCTTTGGCGCCGGCAAAATCTTTTTCCGGAAAAATATCGTAGTATTTAATCGCCCTTCGGAAACTAAACACGGCGCTTTTCGCCATTCGATACTGCTGCGCCAATCTTGATAGGGGTGCGGTCAAAAGACTGGTATAGCCGACGAACATTATGAGCTTTCCGGGAGTCAACGCGCCCCTCTGCAGCATAAAGATGCCAACGCCGAAAACAGCGACGAAAGCCAAAGAAAAAATCACGCCCTGCCAAAAATTCATTCTCTGCCAGATGGAACGCCAATTTTTAAAAATCCGGGTGGCCAAACTAAAATTCCGGATATTCTTTTTTCTTTCTACCTCCTCGGCGGTTGACGATTTGACGGCTTCCACGTTCAAAACCGAATCCCAAAGATCGCCGTAGGACTTTTCCCAGCCGCGATGCATAAATTTCTGCGTCTTCACAATATCTTTGGTGTAAACTATGGTCACCAAAATATAGCTTAAGCTCGAAAACACCAATATCAAAGCCAGCCGCCATTCCACCCAGAGAAGGATAGCCATGGCCAGAGTAAAAGAAATGATAGACGGCAAAAAAGAGAAAGTGGTTTCTTCGATGAAATGAAAAAAATCGCTTGTTCCGCGTTCGATCCGATTCAAAACCTTACCCATTCTTTTCTCTTTGTGGAATTTCAAAGGAAGATTTAAAATATGATGAAATAAATCCACCATCACGAAATCGGAAACGCCAATGGCAATTTCATAGGCCTTGCGGCTGCTGTAACGATTTAAACCATTACCCAAAAAGGATAAAAATAGCCACAGAAAAATAAGCTCGAAAATAATTTTCGCCTGCGAATTTGGGGCGATGGCGATATCAACCAATCGACCGTAAATATACGGAATAAACGCGGTAATGCCCGCCGAGACCAGCGCGGCGAAGATTCCCCAATACAATCCCTTCTTATCTTTAATCGCGTCAAGAACCATATTAAATTCTCTCGATTTCGCAAACATGGTCGTATTATATTCGGAAACGCACGTTTGTCTATCTCTCGTATCGCTGCCCTAACAAGCGGTAGCTTTAAAGCTACCAAGCCAAAATTAACCACCTCGCAGCAAACCGCAGAATAAGTTTGCTTCCCAATCGCAGTGGTAGCTTCAAAGCTACCGCTCTTCCGATTTAAAAATTTGGAAAAGTTATTAGTTTATCAGATTCAAAAATTCCTTCTCGCCAACGATTTTTACCCCTAACCGTTTCGCTTTTTCGTACTTTGAACCCGGCTCCGAACCTGCCACTAAATAGTCGGTTTTTCTGCTTACGGATTCCGAAACCTCGCCGCCCAGTTCTCTGATTTTTTCTTTAGCTTGGTCCCGCGTCATTGATTCCAGGGCGCCGGTTAAGACGAGGGTTTTAGTTTTTAGTTTTAAGTTTTTAGTTTTCGGCGCCAACACCTC
>JACPIO010000001.1 GCA_016188075.1 Candidatus Wolfebacteria bacterium
ATTCCGGCTGCCATTGCCCGGGAAGATTTTTTTAAACGCAACGAGGCAGAGGACGCTCGGATTGATGAAAAAATTAAAGAGCTGGAAAAGACCGGTCTCGAGAATAAGGAATTGAGAAAAGCGCTCCGTGAGTCAATCATTGAAGAATTTCAGGAAGAAATCGAAAAGCGCCGGATCGAAATTCTGAAGGAAATAAAGCGAGAAGAGAAAATCGAAGAGCAAATAGAAGAGAAGGCGAGCATTGAACCTCGAAGGTTGGAAGTCGAACAAGAGCCCCAATTAGGGCGAGCGAAGAAAGCGATATCCCTTAGCATTCCGACTAAAAAGGTTTTGGACAAGGTGGTTGAGGGCGATAAAATTAATTTTGAGGCGATGGCGGAGATGAGCGATGGAACTAAAGTTAACGTGACCGCCCTTGCCCGATGGCAGGTTTTGGGGCAGATCGGAAGAATGGAAGGACCTGGTATTTTTGTCGCCGAGCTCGCTCCGGCAGTCGCCGAGTTTGGCGAGAGTTCCGGCTCGGTCATCGCCACCTGGCAAGATCCCGAAAGCCGCGAAGCGCTCTTAGGCAAAAGTCCGATATTTAAGGTGGAAGCGAAAGTTATAGAACCCAGTCTAAGGGATGGGTAAATTCATATATTTTCTTGTTTCCATTGGCGCCGGAGTCATTATGGCGGCTTCTTTTTCGTTGGGGCTTTTTTCCGGCTGGGAAAATTTTTTTGAGGACTTGTTATTCTCGCCAAAACCAGTTGATCCGGAAATCGTTATTCTCGCCATTGACAGCGACTCCATCAACCGCCTTGGTCAATGGCCTTGGCCTCGAGAAATTTTTGCCCAGGGATTTTCAAAGCTCGATGAGGCGCGACCCAAGGCGGTGGGATTCGATGTGATGCTTTCGGAAACGTCCCGATTAGGCGAAAAAGACGATCTGGCGCTGAAGGCGGCCATAGAAGGCGTTTCTTATCCAGTGGTTTTTCCCGTGGAAGCCACTCCGCTTTTCTTAACCCAGCCCCTGCCGCAAGCTCCTAATCTTTTAAAACCGCTTTCTATCTTTACTGCCAATCAGAATATTCATTTGGGTCATGTCAATTTGATTTTAGATAAAGACGGCGTGGCGAGACGTTTTCACTTGAGAATTGAAACCCAAGGAGAGGTTAGTCAGGAATTCCGGGCATTTTCTTATGAGGTTATTAAGCAATCGCGGAGAGATATTCCCGCGGAAGCTGATTTAGAAACAGTGCCGCGAATTGTTTTTGCCTCTCCGGCTGATTCTATTAAAAGAATTCCCTTTTGGCGTTTAATGGAAGAAGATTTAAGAGGACAATTCAAAGATAAGATTGTTTTTGTTGGCGCCACGGCGCCGGATTTGCATGACGAACAATTGACACCTTTTGAAAAGGGAACGGCTATGCCGGGCGTGGAGATTCAGGCGAATATCGCCAATATGCTGGTTTCCGGTTATCGGCTGGTTCCTTTAAGCCGTTTTTTGTCTTTGTTTTGGATATTTCTTGCCGCGATTTTGCCCGCGCTGGTATTTGTTATTTTTTCCCGTTCTTTGAAGCCGATCTTCATTAATCTTGTACTTGGCGTCATCTATTTGATTTTGATTATCGTTCTTTTTGAAAAGGGGATTGCGGCTAATATCTTGCACGTTAATTTTTCCTGGTTTTTGGGAACGGGTTCGCTTTTCGGCTACCGCTATTTTGCGGGAGAAAAAGAAAGGCGGGAAATGAAAAATCTTTTTTCCAAATATGTTTCCAAAGACGTTTTGGAGGAAATTTTGAAAGACCCGAGCCGGGTGGCGTTGGGCGGCGAAGAAAAAGAAATTACGGTTTTCTTTTCCGACATCCGGGGATTTACCACTCTTTCGGAGAAAACCACGCCTCAAGAATTGGTGCGTATTTTGAATCGTTATTTTACCCTGATGAGCGAAGAAATTTTGAAAAATGGCGGCGTTTTGGACAAATATATCGGCGACGCGATTATGGCTTTTTGGGGCGCGCCGATAGAGGATATAAATCAAGCAGATAACGCTCTCAAGGCTTCTTTGGGGATGATTAAAAAATTAGAACAATTTAATGAAGAGCTCCGCGAGTCTCACGAGCCGGAAATTAACATAGGAATTGGAATTTATACCGGACCGGCGGTGGTGGGAAATATCGGCTCGGAACAGCGTTTTGATTACACGATAATCGGCGACACGGTTAACGTCGCCTCGCGCCTTGAGGGATTGAATAAACAATACGGAACCAATATCATTATTGGCGAATCCACAAAAAACCAATGCCGCGGGGATTATCGGTTTCAAGCCCTGGGTTCCGTAGAGGTGAAAGGGAGAAAAGAACCGTTAATTATTTACACTCTAAATATATAGGAAAGGTCGATGGCTAAAAATTATTCGGATCATGGTTATCAAAAAGAAAATTTGGCCGGAGTTTTTTAGATTGGTGAAATCCGGCAAAAAGAAATTTGAATTACGGGTGGCGGATTTCAAAATTAAAAAAGGCGACACCTTAGTTCTTCAAGAATGGAATCCTAAGACAAAAAAGTACACAGGGAAAGAAGTTAGAGAAAAAGTAAATTTTGTTTGGAAAAGGAAACTTAACGATTACGGTCAGAAAAAATTGATTGAGAAAAAGGGTTTATACGTGATTCAGTTTTAAATGGAAAATCTTAAAGTTTTAGGAATTTCCGGCAGTTTACGCAGAGATTCGTATAACCGTAAGGCGCTGCAGGTTGCCAAAAAAATCGCGACTGATTTAGGCGCCGAAGTTTCCGAAATTGATTTAAAAGAATTAAATCTGCCGATTTACGACGGTGATATCGAGGCACTTGGTTTGCCTGAAAATGTTCGGCAGTTTAAATCGGCGGTCGAAGCCAGCGACGTTATTTTGATTGCTTCGCCGGAATATAATTATTCGATTTCCGGAGCTTTAAAAACCGCCCTGGAGTGGGGTTCCCGCGGCGGCGGTAATTCTTTTGACGGTAAATGGGCGATAATTTTTGGCGCCTCGCCTGGTTTGGTCGGGACACTGCGGGGTCAATTTCAATTGCGCCAGATATTTTACGATTTAAATGTTTTAGCTCTGCCCCAACCCCAGGTTTTTATAAGAAACGCTCGTGAAGCTTTTGACACGGACGGCACATTTAAGGACTTGAAGACTTACGAGCAGTTGAAGAAGCTTATTCAAAAAACTTTTGAAGTCGTAGAGAAACTTAAAAACTAAAGTCCTGCTTACTACTACATGTAGTAGTGCCTAGAACGAAGTTCATTTTCTCGGCAAGTAGCGAGGCGCTCTATGGGCGAACTAATAAAAAAAGCAGGCCCCACGCTAGAGAGCGCAGGGCCGCGGAATGAATCCGGGAGGTGTGGAGGGGACTACTTCTGGTTGAACGGAGCTGGCTTTTGAATTGGTGCTCAACTGCCAGATTCGTTGTTTAAGTACCCCACAAAAATCGTTGCTCCCTTAGGGAGAGTGTTGGGGTGACAACGTCGTCGGTCCTCTTCCTCCCGGACCTTTTCTGCTGCTTCAAAATAGTGACGAAGACTTTGCACCTTCTTCAGTATGGGTTCATTTTCGTTGGCAACTGTCCCCTTGGGAATAAAGTAGACTTTCCGTATTTCCACAGATAGGACTTTTTCAGCCTCTCCTTGATCGGGGCTAACCCAGACGCCCCTTACTTTCGCTCCCATTACGTACCCAATCAGAACAACCATTTCGCACCTCCTCCGGATGACCCGGAATGAATGTTGACGTCAAGCAGCCGTAATTATTATTATGGATTCTATGAGAAATTTCAAGCTATTATAATTAAGATGAATAAAGCTAACACTAAATTAGAAAAATTATATAACAAATTACCGGAATCACCCGGAGTGTATTTGATGAAAGACAGCCGCGGTCGGATTCTTTATATCGGCAAAGCGGCTAATTTGAGACGACGGGTGTCGAGTTATTTCGAGCGGCCGCACGATCCCTTCGACAAAGCTCAGGGCAGGTATAAAATTCAAAGACTCGTAAGCGAGATCAGGAAAGTTGACTATCAAAAAACCGACACGGCGATCGAGGCTTTAATTTTAGAATCACAGCTTATTAAAAAATACGAACCACCTTTTAACGTTAAAGAAAAAGACGATAAAAGTTTTTTGTGGGTCGAAATTACAAAAGAAAAATTTCCCCGCGTTCTCCTCGCGCGCGGTAGGGGAAATTACGGCCCTTTTACGTCTGCCTCGAGCATCCGCGAAGCGTTAAAAATCATTCGCCGAATTTTTCCCTTTAGCGTTCACCCCACAAAGCGGTTTTACCCGGAGTGGCGTCGAAGGGCTTGTTTTGAGTACGAAATCGGTTTATGTCCCGGAACGTGTATCGGCGCGATTAACCAAAAAAATTATCTGAAAACTATCCGAAATATAAAATTATTTTTCGAAGGTAAGAAAGAAAAAGTTATAAAATCACTTACCCGAGAAATGAATTTAGCCAGCAAAAATTTAGAATTTGAAAAAGCGGAAAAATTGCGCCGCCAGATTTTCAGCCTTCAGCACATTCAAGATATTGCACTCATCAGGAATGAAGAAATTGGAAATTGGAAATTGGAAATTGGAAATTCCGCAGAGCGGATCGAATGTTACGACATTTCCAATATCTCCGGTACCTCGGCAGTAGGAGCGATGGTAGTTTTTGAAAACGATAAGCCGGCTCCGAATGAATACCGAAAATTCAGAATCCGAAGCATTATGAAAAGCGACGATGTTGGCATGCTCAAAGAAATCTTGCGGCGGAGATTCAGGAATAATTGGCCCTTGCCAGGTTTAGTTTTAATTGACGGGGGCAGGGGACAGGTTAACGCGGCTCAAAGCGTCCTTGATGAATTCGGGTTAAAAATTCCGGTGGTGGGAATCGCCAAAGGGCCGCGGAGAAAAAAGAACGATTTTATAGGGAAAGCGCCGAGAGGAATTGATAAAAGTATTTTAATTCAATTAAGAAACGAAGCCCATCGTTTCGCCATTTCTTATCATAAAAAAATAAGGAGCGCGGAATCACTGACAAGATAAGTGAACCCGTCCGCGCCGCAAGCGGCGCGGCATCAGGGCGGGTTCGATCCAATAAGGGTCGGCTCCGCCGAGATTTCTAGTTGCGCCATTCATCCTCGCCGCAAGCGGCGACGAATTACTGGCGCTTGGATTAAATATATCCCAACTGCTTTAGCCAATACTCATTCTCCCATTCCCACAATTTTTTGGCTCCTAAAAATGCGTGATAATCCGTCTGCCAGTAGGGGAATTCCTTGAGCTCAATGTCGCCTTGGGTTTTAGACCACGCGTGGTCGCAGTTTTTGGATTTCTCGCTTTGAGAGCCGTTTATCCACGGGAGTCTGATTTTCTCGCGGCCGCCTTTTTCCCGAAGCGCGGCGCCGCAGTTGCTGCATTTTTTGGCCTGGTCAATTCGCAAGATCCACCGGGTTTGAAGATTTTTTACGTCAGACTGGAGAGCGGCCATGTAAGCGCTTGTTTGCAGATTATAGTCGCGATAAATAGACTGCGAAGTTTTAATGTCCAAGATTCCGAGTTTGCCGTCAATCAAGGCCAAGGCATCCATAGTGCCGGCGTAGCGTTCGTCAAAATTGATTACTTTTTTTTCGATACAATCTTTATCCACTTGGATATTTTTTGTTTCGAGAAATTCCAAGAATGCTTCGATGGCGGGTTGGATGACGGGGTCAATGGCAGGGGATTCGCCTAAAAGTATTTGTTCCACTGTTTCGTGTATTAAGGTGCCTTCGCTGGCTGATTGACGTTTGACCGCTTCGCCTTCGCTGAAATTATTCATTTCCGCGTAAAATTTATACAGCGCCGGCTTGGCTTTAATTTCCACAATTTTGGTAACGCGCGGATACCAAACGCCGTCCAGCTCATAACCGGCCATACCTTTAAAGTGTTCGAGATTGCTATAGAACATGAAACGTAAAGCATGCAGCATGAAGCATTTTTAGGTTTCAGGCTTCACGTTTCATGCTTCATGATTTTATCAGTTTATCCGTCATTTTGTAAATATCGCCAGCGCCCATCATTACAATAATCCATGAATTATGGATCTTTCCGCCAGAGGCGGAGAATCTTTCCGCCAGAGGCGGATCCGCCTTCGACGGAGAATCATCAATCTTTTCTTTGATAATCTGACGGAGATTTCGAGGGGAGGGGAGATATACCGCTTCGCGCAATTTCAAATTTCTAATTTCTAATTTAGAATTAATTCTTTTATTGATGACTTCTGCCAGTTTTTGAGATGTAACCTTTTGCGACGGTTCGGCGTGGTTCACCGCAGGTAAGCGGTCACGGCCGGCTACCTTATAAATATCCAGTAAAATTAATATATCCGCCGCCTCAAATGCCCCCACAAACTCCTTAAATAAAGCAGTTAGTCTTTTAGCTTGGTGAGGCTGGAAAACGCAAATAAGGCCTGATTTTGGCCATTTTTGACGTATTCCTGATAGAGTTGCCTTAATTTCGGTAGGGTGGTGTGCGTAGTCATCGTAAATATCAATTTTCAATTTACAATTTTCAATTTTCAATTGGCCTCGGTATTCCATTCGGCGCCAGGAACCGCGATAGGCAGGCAAAACATCAAAAATCGGTTTATCTTTTATGCCAAGAGCTTTGGCAAGGGTATAGACGCCCATGGCGTTTGAAACATTATGTTCGCCCGGAATTTTTAATAACGCGGAAACACGCGGAATGAGGCGCGGAAACACGCGGAAGCCATACCAAAATACCTTTAATTTATTCTTGAGGACGATTTTTTGGATTTCTGCTTTAAGACTCAAAAGATTTTTATCATCTTGATTAAGGACTATTATACCGCCGGTTTGAATGTTTTTGACGAATTCGAGGAAGGTATTTTTAATATTTTTTAAATTTTTGTAAAAGTCCAGATGTTCGAGATCGATATTGGTAATCATCAAGGCGTAAGGATGGTATTTTACAAAAGCCGCGTTATGTTCGTCAGCTTCCATAATTAAAAAATCGCTTTTGCCTTTTCGAAAATTTTTCCCGCCGAATTCCCGGAGTTTGGTGCCGATAATGACGGTCGGATCAAATCCGGCCTTGATTAAGATTAGGGAGATTAAAGCGGTGCTCGTGCTTTTGCCGTGGGCGCCGGCAACGGCGATGGTTTTATATTTCTTTGTTAAATCGCCAATTGTTTCGGAATAAGATTTAATCGGGGTACCCAATTTTCTTGCCTTGATTATCTCCGAATTGTTTTTCGGCAGGGCAGAGGTGTGGATGACGAGATCGAGCGTTTGCCGGATGTTTGCGGGGCTATGACTAATAAATATTTTTACGCCTTCTTTCTTCAGTTCACGAGTTAGAGAAGATGGCTCGATATCCGAACCGCTGACTTTATAATTTTTGCTTAAAAACCAGCGGGCGAGAGCGCTCACGCCAATTCCGCCGATACCGATAAAATGAACGTTGTCGCCCTTCATGAATTTTTTGTATTAATATCTGTCGCAAAACCTACATTTTGTAACGGATCTAAACCCGGAAGTTTTTTTATAAATAGTCCATCGGGTTTAAATCTCCGCCAAAAGGCATTTCTGGACCGCAAGATTTGCTGGGACCAATTCGAAAAGTTTGGCTCGCGTAAACCGTAAGATGAAGATGTGGACCAGTGGCATAACCGGTTTTCCCAACGTAGCCGATCAATTGGCCTTTTTCGACTATATCATCTTTTTTTACTGTCTGTAAAGAAAGATGGGCGTAGAGCGTGCTTAAATTATTTTCGTGTTCGATGACAATAAATTTTCCGTAGGCGCCTCGTGGGCAGTAACGGTCTTGGTCGGCCACGGCCAAAACTCTCCCCTTCTCGGCGCTAAAAACAGACGTACCGATGGGAGCGGCAAAATCAACTCCATTGTGCCATTTTCCGCGATAACCATAACGCGCAAATTTGGTGGCTCCGTAATCTTGAGACAAGACTCCCTTTGTGGGCAGCGCCAATACGCCCGGCCGCTTTTGCGGCAGGGCGGCGGGGTCGATTTTTTGACGCAGAGATTGTTCCAGAGTTTCGATTTCGAGAGCGATCTCTCCCTGGCGTTTTTCAAGATCGGACAAAAGTTTTTGATAAACCTGCTCTCTGTTTTTTGTTTCCCTTAAGAAATTTTGCTTTTCTTGTTTGGTTTCAGCCAGAATGATTTTTTTATTTTTTAAATTCTGCGCTTCGATCTCTATTTCACTCTTTTTATCCGATGTGCTTCGAATTTCATTGGATAGACCTTCTTTCCTTTTTTTTAGATTATCGATTTCGATGGTTAGGCCGGAATGAAGATCGCTTAAGCTCTGGGCTTCGAAGACGCTCTCGGCCAAACTCTTGTTTTTAAGAAAAGCGATTAAGGGGGTTTCGGCTTCTCCTTCCTGAATGGCTTGGATTATTTTTATAATTGATTTTTCGTTCGATTCAATTTGTTTTTGAGCATCTTCGATGGTATATCCCAATGATTCGATTTCTAAATTTAATTTATCCGTTATAATTTCGCTTTCTTCTATTCCGAGACCGATCTCCCTCACGGTTGCGTCCAGCGTTCGAATTCCTTTCTCCAGCGATCGGCTTTGGCTTTGCGCTTCTTCCAAATTTTTTTGGTTTTCCCTGATTTTAGCGGAAATTTCCTGAAGCTCTTGAGATTTTTTATTAAGAGAAGTTTTTAATTCTTCCGGCGGGGCGGCTTTCGTTAAATAAAAAATCAAAAATAAAAAATAAAAAATACATATCAAAAATATGAAAATCTTAA
The DNA here is from genome assembly GCA_016188075.1 of Candidatus Wolfebacteria bacterium. Taxonomy (GTDB): domain Bacteria; phylum Patescibacteriota; class Minisyncoccia; order UBA6257; family UBA9933; genus JACPIO01. The sequence continues at coordinate 8,788 of JACPIO010000001.1, forward strand.
ATTTCGCCCGCGGCGAATTACAAAATATTTGATATTTAATATTTAATCTTTGATTTGGGAACATCCCTAACGTCTCAAGCTAATATTTTTTTTGATTGCTACCTCTATTCTTTTCAATGTCTCCTCCTTCCCTAGTGTTTCCATAATTTCAAACGGTCCGGGAGAAGCCGGCTTTCCGGATAGGGCTCCCCGAAGCGGCCAGAGGAGCTCTCCCCTGCCCCAGACTTCGGTTAAGGGCATAATGGCTTCCTCAATATTTTTTTTTGAAAAATCAGCCTTAAAAATTTTTTCAATCGCGTCCCTAAGAAGTTTTAAATTGTTAAAAGTTTTTTGAATGTCCCCGACTGGTGGAAGGTCGCTGGAGCGCGGCCGCGGCCAGAATAAAAGCTCGGGCTCGTAATCCGGCAGGACAAAAAAGAATTCGGCCAGCTCGCGAAAGTCAATCAGTTTTTTTAGCCTCTCTTTTTCAATGGCGATTATTTTTATGAGAAAATTTTCATCTTCAAGCCATTCGGCGGGAATGAAATCTTTAAGCTTCGAAGCAATCTCTTTAGGATTTAAAATTTTTAAATATTGTGAATTGAGCCACTCTAATTTCTGAAGATCGAAAATCGCGCCGGCTTTTTGAACGCGCTTTAGGTCGAATAATTCGACAAGTTCCTCTCGCGTAAAAATTTCCCGCTCCTTTGCGGACTCGCCCCGCACCGAGCTTTGCTCTGGTGCGGGGTGCCAGCCCAAAAGAGCGATGAAGTTCAAAATCGCCTCCGGAAGATATCCCTGTTTTTTATAGTCTTCAAGAGAAGTTTCGAGACTGCGCTTGGAGAGTTTACTTCGGTCAGGCGCGAGAATTAACGGTAAGTGAGCGTATTTGACTTCGCTAAATCCCAAAGATTTTTGGATACAAATCTGTTTGGGGGTATTCGAGAGATGTTCCTCGCCTCGAATCACGTGAGTTATTTTCATCAGCTCGTCGTCAATAACGTTCGAAAAATTGTAGAGCGGCTCCGTTAGTGATTTGGCAATCACCATGTCTCCGATTAAGCTTGCGTCGAATTTAACTCGGCCGCGAATGATGTCGGTAAATTCCACTGCCACTTCCGGAATTTTAAAGCGAATCACCGCCGGCTCTCCCCTTTCTATCCTCTTTTGGCTTGCTTCGTTTGATAGGGATCGGCACCGGCCGCTGTATTTGGGAGCAAAGCCCTGGGCCAGCATTGCTTGACGGTCGGATTCCAACTGTTCTTTGGAACAAAAACACCAGTAGGCTCTTTCGTTATCCAATAACTGCTTCAGATATTTTTCGTAAATATCCAACCGCTCGGATTGTCTGTATGGTCCATAATCACCAACACTCGGTCCTTCGTCCCACTCCAAGCCAAGCCATCGCAATCCGTCTAAAATATTTTTTTCGTATTCCGGATTAGAGCGTTCTTTGTCCGTATCTTCAATCCGCAAAATAAATTGACCGCCGTGGTTTTTGGCGAAGAGCCAGTTAAAAAGCGCGGTTCTCGCACCGCCGATATGAAGGGGGCCGGTGGGCGAAGGCGCAAAACGCACCCGAACCTCTTTTTTGGAGCTGTCGGTCATATAGCCGATTTTAGCACAAATTTTCGATGCCGCCAACTCAGACTAGATTCAGAGTGCTATATCCTTACCCCTTGCTCCCCAATCTTAAAATTTCTTCCGCGATAATTCTTCCGGCCTCGGGTTTAGAAAATTGTCTGGCGGCGCCGGACATTAATTTTAATTTTTCCGGATTGGATAATAAGTTTCTTATTTGAGCCAAAAAGATATTTAAGGTTAAATTATCGGTTTCGATGACAATGGCCGCGCCGCCTCTCGCGTACTCATAGGCATTTTTGACTTGATGATCTTGAGCGGCTTCGGGTAAAGGAATCAATATCGAAGGTTTGCCAAAAAAAGCGATTTCAAAAATACTTCCGCTTGAAGCGCGAGAGATAACCAAATCGGCGGCTTCCAGCGCCGCTTTATAATCATTTTCTAGATAAGGGACGATTCGGTAACTCTGCTTTTCTTCTTCGCTCCAATCTTTGACAACAACTTCCCGCTCCCCTTTTACGGACTCGAAATTGTCAAAACCGGTTTGGTGAAAAATCTGCGATTCTTTGATAAGTTGATTCGCCGCGTCCAGAATAAAATCATTTATTCTTACCGAGCCTTGGGAACCGGCCATGACCAAAATTAGCGGTTTTCCCTTTTGGAATCCGAGAATTTCTTTGGCGCCGCCAGCAGCTAATTGGACGTCGGGTTCAATGAGCGAGCGTCTTATGGGATTGCCAACCAAGGCGACATCGCCGGAGAAAAATTGTTTGGCGTATTCAAAAGATATTGCGATTCTTTGACTATATTGGCCGGCAATTTGATTGGATAACCCCGGAATCGAATCCGAGTCATGGAGTAAAACCGGAATCCGATAAAATCTAGCGGCCCAAACAACCGGGAGCGATCCGGGACCGCCTTTTGAGAACAAAACGTCAGGCATAAAAAAGAGTACTTTGCAAAGCGCCTGAAGGAAACTCACAAAGAATTTCGGAATATCGATGAAATTTCTTAAGTCAAAATACCGGCGCCATTTGCTTCCGAGGATTCTCGCGACGGGAATATTTTTTTCTTCCAGTAAGTGGGCAAATTCCGCCGGTGCGCCAAGATACCGGACTTCCAAGTCAATCCCCTTTTCTCTCGCAATAATCTCTAATTCTTCGGCAACGGCCAAAAGCGGATAAATGTGTCCGCCAGTGCCGCCGCCAGTAAGCAAAATTCTCATTCATCAGTCTACGGTCTACAGACTACAGACTACAGCAAATTTTTAGCTGTAGACTGTAGCCCGTAGTCTGTAGTCTTTTCTATGTGTATTTCGATATATTACCAATAACTCCGGCCATGGTCAAAAAAATGGCCAGACTCGTGCCGCCGTAGCTTATAAAAGGCAGAGGTACGCCGGTTAAGGGCAGTACTCCCGAAATAGCCCCGATATGAATAAAGGTTTGAATGGCCATAACGGAAATAAATCCAATGGTTGTTAATTTGGCGAATTGGTCCCGGGATTTTTTGGCAATCTGGAAACCCCGGAGAAAGAGAATGATGAAGATTCCTAAAAGGACGATGGCGCCGATAAAGCCCAACTCTTCGGCTAAAACAGCGAAAATGGAATCCCCGATCGGCTCCGGCAGATACTTGAATTTGGTGGTTGATTTTCCGAAACCAACGCCGGTCAGTCCGCCGGAACCGATGGCGATTAAAGCTTGATTTAAATGATAGCCCTGATTTTGATTATTGACCTGTTCCGTTTGCGCGAATCGGTTCCAATAATTGGCGAAACGTTCAAAGCGATAGGGCGTGAAATATATAAGAAGGGCGAGCGTGAGAACCGTAAGCGCGATTGTTCCCAAGACATACGAAAGTCTGGCGCCGCTTATAAAATAAATTAATATCGCCGAGGTCATGATGATAAAAACCGTAGTCGTGGACGGTTGGATGAAAATAAGAAAGGCAACGATGCCGGAGATAATCAAAAAAGGGAGATAGCCGGCCCAAAAATTTTTTTGCCGAAGCAGGACCCCCTCCCCTCTTTTCGAAGCGAGCCAGGCGGAGATGTAGATAACAAAAGTGAATTTTAAAATTTCCGCCGGTTGGAAAGAAAATGGTCCGAAATTAAGCCAGCGATTGGCTCCGGCGTGCCGATATCCGAGGGGCGTAAAAACCAAAACGAGCAGAATCAGGCTGACAAGAAGGAGAACCGCCGCTATTTTTTGAAAATGCCGATAATGAAAAAAAATCCCCAAAAGAAAACCGATTAACCCCAAACTCAATCCATAAACAATTTGATGCTTGACGTAGTAGTAGGTGTCGTTGAATTTTATTTTCCCCAAGTCCGAAGAGGCGCTCGTCAAAATAATCAAGCCAAAGATAACTAAAATTAAAAGAGTCAGAAGAAAAATATAATCCGGGTGGTGACCAGTTTTGCCAAATTTATTAAATTTTTTGAGCATCATTATGAGCGTTTTAGCACCTCTCCGGCGGCTATGTTTTCGACCTTCCCCTCTCTTACGACTCTTTGGCCATTGACAAAAACCTCGTATATTTTCGAGCCCTGCCAGAGAACTAAATCGGCCCAATTACCCGTTTTTATCAATCCCCTCTTTTTGAGATTGAGTTTTTGCGCCGGTAAACCGGTAATTTTGTGAATCAATTTTTCCACTGGAATGACTTTCCTTTTTTCAATCGTCGACAAAAAAGTCGGAAAAGGCAAATTTTCAAGGTTTTTAGAGTGGCCGTCCAAAGACGCGACAAGGCTTCGATCGCTCGTGAGCGTCTTTATAAGCTTTTCTTCGTCGACATTTTTAAAACTAAAGACAGCGTTATTCCCCAGCAGTTTTTTTAAGGCATCCAATGCTTGAACAAGCGTTAATCCCCTGGCCCGGCTCCAAAAAGTTAGAGATCGACCTTCTAAATACTCGTGGTGAGGAGCGCTGATTATCGCGATATCGATTCCTTTGAATTTCTTCTGCGAATTTAAAATTTGCCAAAGTTCATCGATATTCCAAAGCGTGTAAGCGCGAGGGTAGACTTCGAATAAAATATCGGTCCGCGCCGCATTTGCCGCTATTTCTTCCACGGCTTTTTCGTATCGCGATCCGTTTTCTTTCGTCGGTTCTAAATGGCTGATTACGGTTTTCACTCCGGCTTGTTCGGTCTGATAGATAATTTTGTTTATGTTCCTTTCATCATCCAGCGGCAAGCGAAGGGAATAGACGGAATTTAGCCGCGCTATAATCGCTAATGTTTTTCTTAACTCTTCGTGAGGCAGATTATTGAGGAAGGGCGCGCGGTCGAAGGAAATTCCCAAAGCTCCTTCTTCGAGAGATCTTTCAATCATCATTCTTATCACGCGGAATTCGTTCGGGTGGATTTCTCCACTTGCCGGTTTAACGACGGAAGATAAGATTGTGCCGTAACCCGCGAAAGTTCCGAAGTTGATGAATAGTTTTTTTTGGGAAAAAATTTTCAGAAATTCCCGCATCGTGCGCCAGTTAATATTTACTCCTTTGCCGCAAGTCCAAGAAGACGCCGCCTCCAGCGAGCCGTAAATCAAGGGGGCGAGCGAGACGCCGTCTTGGCCGCCGATCGCGGTGGTTACGCCGGACAAAAGAAGTTTTTTTTGCGGGTCTTCTTTGGAAATTCCCAAATAGTGGTCGATGTTTGAATGAAGATCGATAAACCCAGGTGAAAGAATCGCCCCCAGTCCGTCGATGGTCTCCTCGGCCCGGTATTTCGACAAATTTCCGATGGCTGATATCAATTTTCCCTTGATGAGGAGGTCGGTCCTCGCGCCCGGCCGGCCGGAACCGTCAATAAGCTGGATGTTTTTAATGAGAGTGGTCATATTCACTTTCGCTCAAATTCAAAAATGTAAGGAATACCAGCGTTGTTTACATTTTCCCGCAGGCAATTTGCCCGAAAACACGCTGTCTCCGCCCCCAGCGTGGTCGGAGCGCTCGCTCTCGGCCTCGCTCTCCCTCGCTACGCTCGGGAACCATACCCGCTCGGCCTGCGAGACGGTTTTCTTGACAAATTGCCTGCGGAAATAAAATGGGGTGTTTCGTAAACAACGCTCCGATTTCTTACGTGTTATTTTAACATAAAAACCCTGTTAAAAAAAATTGACAATTAGGCTTGAAATTCTTTAGTATAAAAACGGATCCTTGCGGTTATCACGTTAACGGTTGGACGGGAGGAATACCGCCATGGAGACAACTGGCAAGAGGAACGAGTGCGCGAACAAACACAGCTTTTTCTACTATGAGATGGATTGCTGGTTTTGTCCTTTTTGTCGTAAGACTCTATGCAAGCTAAAAGGTGTTCCGTATTGCGAGAGGAAACCCGAATGCCACTCGAATTATCATTTTTTGGATTACACCTTTTGCCCTGATTGCGGAGAGAGGGTGGATTGGCAGTTTTTCCGTGTCCCTGATAAAAACGGAAAGCATGCCTACTACCTGGCAATTCCGCGGACAATTAGGGCGCGCATCGGCGAAAACGCACTCCCGCACATCTCTCCGCATAGCCTTGATTTGCTTGAGGCGGTGCCCTTGGTGGAAGTTGAAGGCATGCACTTTCGTAAAGAGGCCATGAGAGATACCCAATCCATTTTTTGGAGCGGAGTATCTTTTATTGGCTACGATCATTCCCGAGAGAAGGAGGATCGAGATGAAGGGCGATAGGCTGATAGGAGTGTCTTTCGTTGTGGCCGGCTTGGCGCTCGTTGGCACCTGGAGCTTTAGTCTCCAGCTGTCAATGTTACTCCTCGCCAATGTCGGCGCTTTTCTCTTTTCTTTTGGTGCATACACTCTTTTACCCCAATTTCCTCCAACAGCGGGATTGCCAACGGAGATTGTTGTCCTTTCGCGCGTGCCTTGGCTTTTGGCTTTGTTTACCCTCCTTATCGCCGGCACTGCCTATCAAGAGGCTTTGTTTGTCAATTTCGTCCTTCTGTTTATTTCAGTATTACTAGGAGGTATCGCCTGCCGGTCCTGGCAGTACGAGCGCCGAATTGGAGGGCGCTGGTTGCCTCCTCGAGTTCCTTGACGCCCCCTTCTTTTTCGCGTCAGCGCGAAAAAGAAGGGGGCGCTTTCTTAACAAAGATATTTATTGCCTTATAGAAACTTGCTTAAGAAAAATAAAACCAGTCCCAAGCCGCTCGCGGCCGCCGAGATAATCCAGAAACGCATCGTAATTTGGGTCTCGGGCCAGCCAATCGCTTCCAGATGATGATGGATGGGGGCGGATAAAAATATTTTTTTGCCGCGGATTTTTTTGGATAAAATCTGGAGAATAACCGATCCGGACTCGACGACCAGCACAAAAGCGATGATGGGCAGGAAGAGCGCGGCGTTGGTCAAGAAAGCGATGACCGCCAGGGTGACGGTGAGCCCCATTATTCCGGTTTCGCCCATATAGAATTTAGCCGGATGGATATTGAACCAGAGATAAGTGAATAGCGCGCCTAAAATGAGAGAAATAAAAACCGTGAGATCGTAAAGATTCTTCGAGTAGGCAATGACCGCGAAACTGGAAAAAATCGGCAGGAGCACCCCGGCCGATAGTCCGTCCAAGCCGTCCACCACTCCCCCGGAATAAGTGGCGAGCACGACCAGAATAAAAAGCAGGAGATAAAGGCCGTTAATTTCTATATTGCCGTAGAACGGAATGTAGATGGTTGACCATCCGAGTTTATAGTAAAACCACCAAGCCCCGATTAAGCCAATAAGAAAAATTAAAGCTAATCGGATTTTGAATCTTAATCCGCCGCCGACATACCGACCTTTGCCCCGAATCACCAATAAATCATCAACCAAGCCCAGGATGGAGGCGGAAATTAAAGTGAAAAGAGGCAGCCAGGTTTGCGAACGGGAAAGAAAGTTAATTTTCATGGCGGTTTCGGGAGAAAGAAATTTTGAGACGAGAGCAGTTCCCGCGGCAATCAAGAGGATTGTTCCCCAAATCAGAATTCCTCCCATGCGCGGAGTGTTGATTTCCTTTTGGCCATGGAGACCGGTAAAGACCGGAGTGGCCTCTCCGCTCCATCCTTTGTCCCGCGGTTTTTTCTTCCAGCATTTATATTTATAGAGAAAGCGGATTAAAATAGGCGCGAAGCTCAAAGAGATCGCGAAAGAGATAATGAAAAAACTTAGATTTTTGACGATTAAAAACGCGTGAGTGAAGTACAAGGTGATGTGCGTTAATTAGTCGTTAGATTGTTTGCGGCGCAGGAATTTATGAATGTTTTGATGGTTTTGGTTTCGTCGAAGGCGCTCTTCGAGCCCAAAACAACGGTGAGCACCTCTTTTCCTTGAATGTTAAAAATGGCAATCAGATTGCGTTCGGCCTCGTCGGTATAGCCGGTTTTGCCTCCGAGAAAATCTTCTTCGCCGGCGAAACGATCAACGTTCAAAAGCCTTCTCGTCTTTTTTGCGTTTAATTCCGTTATGACGGTTTCTTTGCGTCGAGAAATTTTCAAAAATTCCGGATGTTGTTCGCGAATATATTTTACGAGTTTTACGAGATTGGCGACGGTTGATTGATTTAAATAAGAAAGCCCGGCGGGCTCCGTAAAAGTCGTGTCCAGCATCAAAAGCTCGGTGGCTTTAGCTTGCATGGCGTCAATGAAATTTTTTTCACCGAATGATTCGGCGATGGCGTAGGCCGCGTCGTTCGAGGAAGAGACAAGCATCGCCTTCATGAGATCCTTAAGGAGGAATTTTTCTCGCGCCTGAAATCCCCCGGCCATCCCTTCGGTTTGGACGGCTTTCTCGCTCACGACAATTTCTTTTTCCTCGTCCATTTTTTCCGCGGCGACGACGGCGGTCATTAACTTAGTGATTGAGGCGATTGGCCAGCGTTTCCCGGTATTTTTCTCGAAGATAACATAATTATTATCAAGATATTCGGCAAAAGCCGCCTGGCCGAGAAGCAAAGAAAGATGCTCCGGATCAATGCTCTTGCAGCGAAAATCCGGCGCCGGGAGATCGATGGGTGCTTGAGACGGAGCGGGAACGTTGTTTTGGGAAATACTCAAGGCAATGTCTCCCAAAAAACTTTTTCGAGGCGCGTAAGCTTTCTCGCGCGGATAGGCGATCGCAAAAGACAGAAAAACGATTATGGAAAGTAAGATAGCCGGGAATTTCATGGATTCAAGTTGTGGTCATTAATCCTGGTCATTGTTTTATAGCGTTCGTACTCCGGTAATTCTTCCGCTCGCGAGACGCCCAGGTGTTTTAAAAGCTCAAAACTAACCTCGTAAAGATGCGCGTTAGTTTTTTCCGGATGAGAAATCCGGTTAACCAATCCCCTGACCTGAAGGTTTCTTAAAATAAAGCTGGAGTTCACTCCCCGATAATAATCAAGTTCCGAACGCGGCAGGGGTCCAAGATAAGCTATCAAGGAGAGAGTTTCTAACGAAGCCGGGGTCAGATTCTCTTTAAATTCTTCTTTGATAAAACTTGCGAGGAACGGGGAAAATTCAGGCTTGGTGGCCAACTCCACTTTCTCGCCTTGAAAGATCATCTGAATTCCGCGCTGATCTTCTTTGTACGATTCACCCAAGACTTGTATCGCCTGTTTAACTTCCGCCTCGTCCGTTCTCGTTATTTTAGCGATTTTCGCCATCTCCATCGGTTCGCCGTAAACAAACAAAATCGCCTCGATTGCCCCGGCTAAATTTTTATACTGCTCATCCATAATTACTAAATTACTATTGTCGTATTATTATATCCGAAAACTGCTTTTTTTGCTCGACGTTTATTACCTGATTGTGAATTAAATGGAGCAGGGCGAGAAACATCACGATTATTTCTTCTCTCGGTTTTTCTTTTTTTAAATCTTTGAACCCGAAAATTGCCTGATTGGCCTCGCTTCGCCATTTTTGGATAACGGCCAAAATTTCTTGAATTTTATCTTCGAGACGAATAAGGGTCGGCGATATTGTTTGGGTTTCTTTCTCTAAATATTCCAGAGATTCAAAAATTTTTTTGACGGCGTTTTGAAGCTCCGCGGCGTCAATGTTTTTCGCCGGATAAAAAAATACCGGCCGTCCCATGAGAAACGGGCGCGAAAAACAAAAAACGTTTCTCTCCCAAAGGTTTTTAATCCCTTTGATCGCGGGTTTGAAGCTTTGGTAAAATTTCAATCGTTCTTCAAGATCTTTAATTTCTTTTTCTTCCTCCGCGGCCAACTCCACGCCGGGAAGAAGAGCTTTGGATTTTATGAGGAGCAGTCTTGAAGCAACGACAATAAAATCCGCCAAAAGACGCGGATGAACGG
>JACPIO010000009.1 GCA_016188075.1 Candidatus Wolfebacteria bacterium
TCCTAAATTTTGAACTTTGATATTTGAATTTTAAATTTAGCATCACACGCAGTGTGATGCGATCAGGCAGGCCATATCGCTAACTTACGGCCGCTTTTTTGCCGAGTTCCTTAACGAGGAATCACTCGTTCCCCTGAGGCTACTCGCCTCATCCACCAGTGTCGGTTTACGGTACGGGGACCTATAAATATTTTTAGAAGTTTTTCTTGGAAGGCTCTTCAATCGAATTGATTCGGTAAAAACCAAACCTTTTTCCGATTTGCGAATTTCGCCATTTAAGGCAGCTCTGACACATTTGTCGTCGGAGCAATTCTTAAAATCAGAAACATCAAACCATTAAGACGTTCGATTTTATTTCCTTCGTCCCTCCATCAAAAATATAGGTCGGGGGCGAATATTAACGCCCTGTCCATCAGCTGCGGCTTTCGCCATTGCCTTAGGGCCGCCTAACCCTCCGTTGACTTCCATTGCGGAGGAAACCTTGGATTTGCGGGGAGCCGAATTCTCATCGGCTTTGTGGTTACTCATGCCAACATTCTCTCTTCCAAGCGCTCCACCCGTCCTCGCGGATCAGGCTTCACTGCGCTTGAAATGCTCTCCTACCTCGCCAATGCATAGCATTGTCGCGCTGAACAACGCAGAACTTTACGCAGAACTACGCAGAAACATTTCCGCGCTATTCCGCGTTCCCGCCCTAGGCGGGACTTCCGCGTCTTTCCGCGCGTCAGTGCTACGCACTGACGACCGTGTCGTCGGTAGTTTGCTTAGCCCCGGTGAATTTTCGGCGCAACCCGCCCAAATCGAATAGTGGGTTGTTACACACTCTTTAAAGGATGGCTACCTCTAAGCCAACCTCCTATCTGTCTTAGGCGGATCACCACCTTTTACACTTAGCAAACCAGAGCACTAAATAAATTTAGTGCTCGGCCGAGCACATAAGTTTTATGTGCTTGGGCATTTAGGGACCTTAGACGACGGTCTGGGCTTTTTCCCTTTTGAACATGGAGCTTAGCCCCCACATTCTGACTCCTTGGCATCTTACAAGGTATTCGGAGTTTGACTGGGAGGTCGAGATTTCTCCCTTTACCTCTCAACCAGTAGCTCTACCCCCTTGTAATTTTTACCAAAGGCTAGTCCTAAAACTATTTCGGAGAGAACCAGCTATTACCAGGTTCGATTAGCTTTTCACTCCTTACCTCAGCTCATCCGAGGGTTTCGCACGACCCACCGGTTCGGACCTCCTCTCGATTTTACTCGAGGTTCATCCTGTCCAAGGCAAGCTCACCTGGCTTCGGGTCTTATTCGCACTACTTTTCAGACTACCGCTTACAGACTACAGACTACAGCAAAGCTGTAGACCGTAGACCGTAGTCAGTAGACTGAGAACGCTCTTTTAAAACTCGGTTTCCCTATGACTCCTCCCCGTAAGGATTAGTCGCGCAATGCAAATAAAGTCGTTGGCTCATTCTTCAATAGGCACTCAGTCAGTCGCTTCGCGACTGCCTGCGCGGAACAACGCAGACAGTACGCAGAGCAACGCGGAAATTAAAATATTTCTGCGCTTTTCTGCGTGCATTCTGCGAATTTCTGCGCAGGAGTCGCAAAGCGACCTCCTGATCCTTGTAGGCATATGGTTTCAGGTTCTATTTCATCGGCCTCACCGGCCTGCTTTTCACCTTTCCCTCACGGTACTAGTTCACTATCGATCACCAAACGTATTTAGCCTTAGCCGATAGTTCGGCTGGATTCATCCGAAGTTTTCTGTCCTCGGATTACTCAAGAATAAAAAAGATTGGTTGTTCCGTTTTTGCGTACCGGGCTATCACCGTCTTTGGCAGGCCTTTCCAGACCTTTCTGCTAACAAAACAATTTATAACCAATCTCTTTCGTAACTAACAACTCATAACGAACAACTTACAACAAAAGTTGTCGGTTGTAGGTTGTAAGTCATCAGTTAAGAAAGAATTTCTTTATCTTACAACCCCCTGTCTCGCCTCCGGCGAGACCGCTGACTTGCGCGGACTGTACGCGGAACGACGCGGAAAAATTTTATGTAATCTCCGCGCATTTCTGCGTTCTTTTCTGCGTAGTTCCGCGGTCTTGTCGAAGACAAGACAAGGTTTGGGCTATTTCCCTTTTCACTCGCCGCTACTAGGGGAATGCGCGAAGCGCATTCCTAACTAACAACTAACAATAAACAACTAACAACAAAAGTTGTCAGTTGTAAGTTATAGGTTGTAAGTTAGAAAAAAATGCTCCGCATTTTTTTCTTTTCCTCCGCTTACTGAGATGTTTCACTTCAGCGGGTACGCTCCCCGACGTACGTCGGGGTCGCGCGGGTTTACCGCGCAGGGTTTCCCCATTCGGAAATCTTCGGATCATAGGTTGCTAAGCGCCTCCCCGAAGCTTATCGCAGCCACGCCACGTCCTTCATCGCCGTTTGATGTCAAGGCATCCGCCATACGCCCTTAATTTAACTGTCTCTCCCTCTCTTCGTGAAACAAAAATCTGAAACTCGAAGCATAAAAATGCTTCATGCTTCATGATACGCGTTTCATGAAATTTAGAGGGTGAGGATTCGAATAATTTTTCATATAACGAATTCTTTCTCGAGTTTTCTTCGAATGAGCTCGAATATTTCTCGAATCGATTTATTCGAGATTTATTTGAGGTAATTCGAGATAGGTTCGAGTAGTATCCGTATTTTTCAAAAAACAGGCGATCCAGCAACGAAAAAGCCGCGTTAAGCGCGGCCAAAACCGACGAAAAACAAGCGTCGAGCTTCAGCCGCCTTGTGTATTCAGAACTTTCATCATATTCAGTAATAATTATAGACAGGGGAAAAGGTTTGTCAAGCAAGGGCTTGTGGAAAGGCGGAGTTAGACGACGCCGGCTTCAATTAGGTCCGCGTAAAGCTTGGGATTGTTTCTTCTTAAATATTCTTGAACTTTGCCTCCGCGCAAGGGAAGGTAATTCAAATTAAGACCGCTCGCTTTGACAAATTCTAAAATCTTTTTCGAGGCGGCTTCGATTTGCGATTCATCCTCGACGATTAGCTCGATTTCTCCGACTCGATAATTGGGGTCAAAATCAACTTCGTCAATGTCAATAATAAAATCGGATTTTTTATACTTTGAACGAGTGGTGGTGATAGCGACAATAGGAAAGAAGCCATTGGCTTCTAAATTTTCATCGAGAGCGCCGTTTGCTTCAAGCTTTAGAACTTCTTGTATTCTATCTTCCGATGTGATTTCTTCGTAGCGGTCCAGAACGCGCTTGCTTACTGGTTCCTGCTTTACGGCTGGAATTTTTAATTCCCATTTCCCGTCGCGTTTGCGGAGCCACCTATCTTTAGTGGTAATATCGTGATTGTCATTATCGTAATAGATGTCTTTAATTATTTCTTTGCTTATAAATTCGGCACCCCCCATGAGACGTTTCTCCGTTTTTTCGTCAAGCAGAAAACTTTTTTCAACCTCAATCATAAATCAATTTATGGGTGAGCGAACGAATTATAATCTGATTTTATAATCCTACCATTTTACTTATAAACCAAAACATTACGCCTGCTACTCCCCAGATAGGTATGGACAAGAGGCTGGTGTAGCCTCCCATGCTCAATCGATTATAAGTGAACAATCTCTGATTTAGTGTTTTATGGTAGGCGAGTCCAATGAGATATTCTAATAGGGTGCCTACAAAAGCGCTGATAAGGAAAAGCGCTAATATTCTTTCATTAAATAAATAAGATAGAGTAAGTACGGCTAGAATAGGTATAATGATTAAGGCAAGGTATTCGTTCCATCGAATTTTTTTTGTATTTTTGCCGTATCGATAAGCTAAATAGAAACCGCCGAGGGTTAAAGTTATGAATATAAAGCCTGTGGTAATAAGATTGTTCATGCGTTTGGGAGATATACGGGATTTGCACCCGTGCTGGCAGTGCCACAGACTGCAGTGCTGCTGCTACACCAATATCTCCATAATTTAAGTATTATAAATAGTTATACTTGATTTATCAAATTTTCTGGATAAACTGAAATAAAGTTATTGAGCGCCGCGGTAGCTCAGTGGTAGAGCGAAAGCCTGAAGAACTTTGCGTCGGGTGTTCGATTCACCCCCGCGGCACAAATGAAAACACTCGGCTTTTTGGCCGAGTGTTTTCATTTTGCGGGTGAATCGTAAAAGGGGGTCGGGGAAATATTTCCCCGTGTCGGAAAATATTAAAAACCGAGGGTTTTTAAAGAGGAGCATAGCGATGACATGAACCCCCGCGGCACAAATGAAAATAACCCCGACATTATGTCAGGGTTATTTTTATCGCTTACCCGGATTATTGATTTCGATTTTATCTGCCTAGGTTATAAGAAATTTCTAATCTTCGAGTAATCTTTGATGGGACGGATAAACAAAAGTAAAAATGTAGCTAATCCAATCGGAGATGATACAAGAATGGCAATAAGGAAAGGAGTGGATAACGCGGACATAAGCAGTTCGATAAAATAATCCCTACTTTGATGGGATAATAAACTTATAACAAATATAATAATGGCAATGATGAGATTGATAAAAAATAAAGGAATTAAAACAAACGTTGCCATCACAGCTTGAGGGTCTTTGCTAAAAGATTCTTTCATGACGTTAAAAATAAAATAGCTGGATACCAGCAAAGCAACAAAAAAGTAAATAATAACTATTTTAATAAATATTTCCCGCGACAAATTTCTAATCATATTTTAACTTATCCCCGTATTATTGATTTTACTTTTAGTTTTTTTGAGCCGAAGAATCTTTTGATATATCGGATCGCTTGCTTTTCGTCAAAATCTTTGCAGGAATAAACGTCGAGCGCCACGTAATTTTCTTCCGGCCAGGTGTGAAAAGAAATATGGCTTTCCAAAAGAATCACAAAACCGGAATAACCGGCATGGGGATAATGGTCGGAAGAGATTCGAGCGACCACCGGTTTCCGCAAAATCCGCATTTTCAATTTTTTCGGCAGATTTTCGAGAAGACTGGTTAGAAATTTTTTATCTTGAAGTTTTTTGCTCTCTACCCCGTAGGCGTCAGCTATGAGGTGCCTGCCCATAAATCTTTTCATCTGTTTTCGTCGATTTCAAAATTAAACAGCCCGATCGCCTCATCGGTATTTTATTCATATTAGAACGAATTGAGTTAATTTTAAATGTTGAAAACTTTTTTGCGCCCCGGGCAGGACTTGAACCCACAACCTTCTCCTTAGAACGGAGCTGCTCTGTCCATTGAGCTACCGGGGCAAGAAATCAAAATTTGATTAATCGCCATTTATTCTGTATAATTTTTGATTATAAATGGAAAAAAAGGAAAAGAAAAGGATTAAGAGAGAAGTAGATAAAAATAATATCGGCGAGAATCCGCGTAGCAATCTGCGAGAATCCGCGATTAGATGGGAGGCGCCGGATTTTGAATATAATCCCAAGGACGTTTCCTGGTATTGGTTGAGCTTGATGATTGGCATCGTTCTTCTGGCTGTGGCGGTTTGGCAGAAAAATTTTCTTTTTGGAATTTTTGTCGTTATCGCCTGGTTTTTGGTTGTGAATTTAGCCGGTCGTCGGCCCTCGCTTTGGGAATTTGAGCTCACGGAAAAAGGCTTGGAAATTAGGCAGCCGGGAAAAATTGATTCGCCGAAAAAGTTTTACGCCTTGGCGGACATGGAAGGATTCGACATTCACGAGGTATCGGCTGGCGGCTATGACTACAAAGAATTGATTTTGAAAATCAAATCCAAATTTACGCCGCTCGTAAAAATTACCATTCCCTCGAGCAAGGAAAAAAAGATTGAAGAATTTTTGGCAAAATTTATTCCGCGAAAAGAGTACGAAGAGTCAATGGTGGATTCGCTGTCGAAATTAATAAGGTTTTAGAATCCCCTCGTCGTTCAACGGATAGGACACGAGATTGCGGATCTCGTAATAGAGGTTCGATTCCTCTCGAGGGGACCAAGATGATTAAACTCTTCGCGCCTCTTTACGAACTAAAAGGTGTTGGGCCTAAATTTGCCGAGCGGCTCACAAAATTCGGGATTCATACGATTAAAGATCTTCTTTGGCATTTTCCTTCGCGGTACGAGGATTTTTCGCGGATTTCCAAAATCGCTGATTTGAAGATTGGAGAATCGGCCACGATTCAGGGCGTGATTTCAGCCGTAAAATTGAAGCGGACTTGGAAACGCCGGATGTTTATTGTTGAAGTCTTAATTACTGATGATACGGGCAGTATTAAAGCAATATGGTTTAATCAAAGATTTTTGCTAGGGGTTTTGAAAAAGGGAAGATTGGTTAATTTAGCCGGGAAGGTAGGAACGGATCCGGAGGCGGGAATTTGTTTAGTGCACCCGATATACGAGCTTACGGACTACGGACTACAGACTACGGTCAAAGATAAAGAAGCTGTAGTCGGTAGTCTGTCGACGGTAGACCAACTGAAGCATACGGGCCGGCTGGTTCCGATTTATCCGGAAACTAAGAGGCTTACCTCGAAAGGATTGCGGCTCTTGATTAAAATCAGTCTTGATAACTTAGAGGAACTGCCCGAGCCGATTCCGCCGCACGTTTTGGCGGAGCGTAATTTTCCGGAAATAAACGCGGCGCTCCGACAAATCCATTTTCCGGAGAATTTAAAAGAAGCGCGAATCGCGAAGAAAAGATTCGCTTTTGAGGATTTATTTCTTTTGCAATTGGTTAATATCCGGCAGCGGCTTAGATTATCCAAAGAAAGGGCGTGTAGCTTTCCGGCTGATATTCCTTATTTAAAAAGTTTGCTTCAGAAATTGCCGTTTGAGCTGACAAAAAGCCAGAAGGTTTCGCTTTGGGATATTTTAAAAGATTTGGAAAAGCCGCATCCGATGAATCGTTTGCTCCAGGGTGATGTCGGTTCCGGAAAAACCATCGTTTCGGCGCTCGCCGCCATTCTCGTCGCAAGAGGAAATAAACCCTTCGACGCGGCTCAGGGTAAACAATCGGCTTTTATGGCGCCGACTGAAGTTTTGGCAAGGCAGCATTATTTAACTTTTAAAAAATTTTTTCCGGATTTTGATTTAGGCATCGGGCTTTTGACAGGCTCGGAGGCGAAAATTTTTTATGGCGAAGGATTGGAAAGCGCAGTTAAAAAAACCGAAGTCAAGAAAAGAATTAGCGATGGCGGGATAAAAATTGTGATAGGTACGCACGCTTTGATACAAGGGGAAATTAGCTTTAGTGACTTGGCGTTTGTAGTAGTGGATGAGCAACACAGGTTTGGAGTGAGGCAGAGAGCGGAGCTTTTAAAGAATAATGAATTAGGAATAGTGAATAGTGAATCAAAAAATAAAAAGGAACAGGATAAATTCATAATTCATAATTCAAAATTCTTAATTCCTCATTTCTTAAGCATGTCTGCCACGCCGATTCCGCGGACGCTTACTTTGACTATTTTTGGCGATTTGGATTTATCAATTATTGATGAATTGCCGAGTGGTCGAAAAAAAATTATTACGAAAATTGTGGCGCCAGGGAATCGCGATAAGGCCTATGCTTTTATTCGGGGGCAAGTTAAAAAGGGGAGGCAGGCTTTTGTTATTTGTCCCAGAATCGAGAAAGAAGAAGATACCGAAGGCCGAATTTTAAGCAGTCAGGAAATCTCGAGATTGGAAATGAAAAATGTGAAAGAAGAATATGAAAAATTGTCGAAAAAAATCTTTCCGGATTTACGGGTGGGGTTGCTCCACGGCAAATTAAAAGCCAAAGAAAAGGCGGAAGTAATGGATAAGTTCAAAAGAGGCGAAATGGATATTTTGGTTTCAACGTCCGTCGTGGAAGTGGGCGTTGATGTGCCGAACGCGACTATTATGATGATCGAGGGCAGTGACTGGTTTGGTTTGGCGCAACTTTATCAGTTTCGGGGCAGGGTGGGAAGAGGAGAATATCAATCTTTTTGTTTTTTATTCACGGATTCAGGAGCGAAATCCACTTTCAAAAGACTGCAGGCGATTATTAACGCGAAAAGCGGTTTCGAGCTGGCGGAGATGGATTTGGAAATTCGCGGGCCCGGAGAATTTTTGGGAGAATCTCAAACCGGTTTGCCGGATTTGGCAATGAAAGCGGTTCAGAACCCGGACTTGATGAAGGCGGGTCGGGAAGCGGCGGAGAAAATTTTAAACGCTGATCCCGAGCTGAAAAAATACCCTTTATTACTGGCGCGACTAGAAGGTTTTGAAAAGGAAATACATTTGGAATAAAATATTGTATAATTGATATTGTGAAATCTCTGATTGATTATATAAAGGAAGCGGAAGAGAAAAAAGTCGCCATTGGGCATTTTAATATTTCCGACCTTACGGGATTAAAGGCAATTTTTGCCGCCTCACAAGAGGCGAGCCTCGCCCTGAGCGGGCGGGAAGCGGCAAAAAATCTTCAATTGCCAATTATAATCGGAGTTTCAGAAGGCGAGCGAGAATTTATCGGCGCAAGACAAGCGGCGGCCTTGGTTAAAAGTCTGCGGGAAGAATTTAATTATCCGATTTTTTTAAATGCCGATCACACTCATTCTTTGGAAAAAATAAAAGAAGCGGTGGAGGCGGGTTTTGACGCGGTGATTTTTGACGGCAGCAAATTGATTTTTGGGGAAAATGTTCGAAAGACCAAGGAGGCGATCGATTATGTTAAAGATGTTAATCCCAATATATTGGTGGAAGGCGAGGTGGGTTATATCGGTAGTGGCTCGACTCTTTTAAGGAAAATTCCCGAAGGAGCGGTTTTTCAAATTGAAGATTTGACTCGACCTGACGAAGCGGAAAGATTTGTCATTGAAACCGGCGTTGATCTTTTCTCGCCGGCAGTCGGCAATATTCACGGGATGCTCGCGAACGCGCCGAATCCAAAATTAAATATAGGGCGGATTAAAGAAATTAAAGAAGCGGTAAAGATTCCTTTGGTTTTGCACGGCGGTTCCGGAATTACGGACGAAGATTTTAGGGCAGCTATAGATGCCGGAATTTCCATTATCCATATAAATACCGAAATACGGTTGGCTTGGCGAAAGGGGCTGGAACAAGGCTTAAAATCGAACCCGGAGGAAATTACCCCCTATAAACTGCTTCAGGCGCCGATTCAAAGCGTGAAAGAGGTGGTCAAGGCGAGATTGGCATTGTTTAATAAAATGCTATAATTAATATTTGGAGTCTATATTCTTCAATTCTCCAATGGATAAAAAACCGCTTATTTTATTGGTTGACGACGAGAAAGATTTTCTGGAAATCTTTTCTTTAAAGTTGCAATCAGCCGGTTTTGAGGTTAAGACAGCCCAGAGCGCCGAGGAAGCCCTTCGTCAGTTAAAAGAGATTAAACCGGATTTAATTCTGATGGATTTTATGATGCCGGAGATGGACGGTCTTCTTGCTATCGGTCGAATTAGAAGCGAATTTCCGGGAATGAATTTTAAAATTGTCTTTCTTACCAACTACGGCGAGCCTATTAAAGAGGGGACAGAAGTGGACAAGAAATTCGCCGCTGAACTCGGCGCCGCCGATTACATAAGAAAGAGCGAAGACTTGGACGAGGTGGTAAGTCGAATAAAGCAAATTCTTGCCGCGTCTGCTTCCTAAATGAAATCCGAAAAGATCGCGGTAATATTTTTCTGTAGCCTAAAAGTAAAGTTTTCATATGGATGTGATTTCCGGCAAAGATTTGAATAATAAAAAAGCAAATCTTATATTAAATGCTATTCGAACCAAAAAGGAGAATTTCTGGCTTCAAGCGAAAGAAAAAAACGCATTAGGGCTATTCCATTTAGCTTCGCGCCGCGTCCCGGCCTATAAAGATTTTTTAAGAAAGAATAAAGTTCAACCCGAGAAGATAAAAACATTTCAAGATTTCCAATTTGTTCCCTTAACGAATAAAAAAGAATATCTCCAAAAATATCCTTTAGCAAGTTTAACTTGGGACGGATCGCTTAATAAACCGTTAGTCTACTGTTCGACCTCCGGCTCAACCGGCGAGCCGTTTTATTTTCCGCGAAACCATCAGCTTGATTGGGAGTCATCCGTTATTCATCAGTTATTTTTAGAAAATGGTTTCCGCGGTCATAATGGTCCAACTCTTATTATTATTGCCTTTGGGATGGGTGTCTGGATCGGCGGTCTTATCACTTACAAGGCTTTTGAAATCGCTGGCCAAAGAGGAAATCATTCTATTTCAATTCTCACTACTGGTATAAATAAAAAAGAGATTTTCAGCGCGCTCCAACAATTGGTTCCGCATTACCATCAAGTAATTCTTGTCGGCTACGCCCCTTTTATAAAAGACATCATTGATGAGGCTCCCGAATACGGAGTGAATACTAAAAAACTTAATTTAAGATTGCTCTTTGCCGCAGAAATAGTACCGGAAAAACTGAGGGAATATTTCACCCAAAAAACAGGACTGAATAATATGTTTTTAGATACTTTGAATGTTTACGGTACGGCTGATATCGGCACTATGGCTTACGAAACGCCTGTTGCAATTCTTTTGAGGCGGCTTGCTCTAAAAAATAAAAATTTATTCCAGCTGTTTTTTTCTTCGAATAATAAAGTTCCGACTTTAGCTCAATACGACCCGCACTTTATAACTTTCGAAGCGCCTAACGGCGATATTTTACTAACGGGTAATAATAGCATACCTCTTATTCGTTACTCTATCGGCGACCGGGGCGGAGTATTTAGTTTTGGCGAGGCGAAAAAAAAATTAAACGAATCACGAATATCTCTCTTGGGTGAAGCGAAAAAGGTTGGCATCTCAAAGCACATTTATGAATTGCCTTTTGTGTATGTCTATGAAAGAGATGATTTAGCAACGACCCTGTATGGTTTGATTATTTACCCGGGATTCTTAAAAAGCGTTCTCCTTGGCAAGCCGTTGAATAGATTTCTCAGCGGAAAATTCACGATTATCACAAAATTTGACAGGCGCAATAACCAGTATTTGGAAATAAATCTGGAGTTAAGAAGAGGAAAAGAATCAAGCCAGCGTCTAAAAGAAGTCGCCTTGAGGAAGATTATCGCCGAGCTTCGGTCGAAAAGTTCTGAATTTAGAGAACTTTCCGACTATTTAGTGAAAAGAGCTTGGCCCAAGTTAATTTTCTGGCCAGCCGAGCACCCGCTTCATTTTAAACCCGGGGTGAAGCAAAAATGGGTCAAAAAATAGAATTATGAATCAAGAATAATGAATTATGAGCGACTTAAAACCGGTAAAGTTTAATCCTGAAATAGAAAAATTTGATGATTTTAAAAAACGATTAGCGCCGGCACGGGTTATCGATACCTATAAAGAGCAGTTGGAAGATTTATTTTTGATACGTAATCCGAAATATAAGTTTAATAAAAATTATCAGGCGGATTTCGAAAGCTTTTTTAAGAGCCATCTTGGTTCGAGGTCGGTTGAGGGAGTTGGCAGTTGGTTTTATTTTCCGTGGAATAAAATTTTAGTTCATTATTTGGAGGATGCATTGCATCAAGAGTTGCGGACTGCCCGCAACAAGAATTTGATTACCGCCGAGGAGCAGGAAAAATTTTATAACTTTAAAGTGGGGGTTGCTGGTTTGTCGGTGGGGAGTCACGCGGCTTTGACTTTGGCGATGATGGGCGGCGCAAGAGCAATCAAGCTGGCTGATCCTGATGTTATCTCTGGCTCGAATTTAAATCGTATCCGCTTTGATTTTACGACCGTGGGCGCCAGTAAGTGCGATTTGGTTACTTCTCTTGTATATCAAACCAATCCTTATGCGGAAATATATTTTTATCCGCAAGGCCTTAATCCGGAAAATTTGATTGAATTTCTGGCTGGCCCGCCGAAGCTCGATGCGGTGGTGGAATTAATGGATAATCCGGAGCTAAAAATCCGGCTGCGCCTTGAAGCCAGAAAATTGGGTATACCGGTAATTATGGGTACTGATAACGGCGATAATATCATTTTTGACGTAGAACGTTTCGATTTAGATCCCAATCTGCGATTATTTAACGGCGCCGCCGGCAATTTGACATTAGAAGAGTTTCAAAAATTTCCGCCGCAAGAATTGCCTCGTTTAGCCGCGAAAATTGCCGGTCCGGATTTTGTGGTGCCGCGGATGCTTGCTTCGGTTTCCGAAGTTGGAAAAACTTTATATTCCTGGCCGCAGTTGGGCGACGCGGCAACGCTTGCCGGACTCACCATTGCCTATGTCATAAAGAGGTTAGCGTTGGGGCAGAAAATAAAAACCGGCAGACTGGAAGTCAACTTGGATTCAATTTTTGATCCGGATTATTTTTCAGAGGTTTCTAAAAAACAAAGAGAAGAAGAGAGAGAAAAATATTTAAGACAGATCGGTTTTGAGGTTTGAGCGTTAAGGTTATAAGGGTTGTATATGGGATACAATTCAGAAGATATCCAAAAAATTTTAGAAGCTGGAGTTCGGGCGCCGTCCGGCAGTAACTCTCAACCGTGGAAATTTAGGGTTAAAGATAATGTAATTGACGTTTTGGCTCTGCCGGAAAAAGATCATCCGATTCTTAATTTCAAATATCGGGGAACTTGGCTGGCCCACGGCGCCTTGATAGAAAATATGGCGATTGCCTCATCAGAGATGGGATACAGAGCAGATATAAAAATTTTTCCCGATAAGTCGAACCCCAATCTTACCGCGAGGATTGCCTTGGAAAGTTCCGCGTCCAAAGATGAGCCGCTTTATAAATGTATTTTTGAAAGGACAACAAACCGAAAGCCGTACGAATCCCATCCGCTTAAAATGGAAGACAAAATAGCGCTTTTGGAATCAATCGCCGGAAGGGGAGATTTCCGTTTCACCGAAGATCCGGATAAATTAAAAATTTTAGGAGAAGCAGTGGCAGTGAATGAAATTGTGATGTTTGAAAATCCTTTGCTGCATAGACTTGTATTTGAAGAAATTGTTTGGACTGAAGAGGAAGAAAGAAAGCGCGGCGGGGGGCTTTATGTAAAAACCATGGAGTTGAAGCCGCCCCAACGGTTTGCGCTTAAGTTTTTCAAATACTGGACTATAATGAAATTGTTAAATAAGTTGGGAGCAGCTATGGCCATAGCTAAGGATAATGCCCAAAATTACGCCGCCGCCTCGCTTATGGGTATTGTAGCAGTCGAAGATAATGATGAGGATTTTATTTCAGCTGGTAGATTGTGCGAAAGAATTTGGCTGGAAGCGACAAGATTAGGTTTGAATCTGCATCTTATCACCGGAATTTTCTTTTTGAGGCAGAGAATTTTGAGAGGGGAGATAAGTGAATTTTCCCAAGAGCATATCGAGCTTATAAAAGACGCGTACGAGAAAACTGCTTCTATTTTTGACGTAAACGAGGGCCTTATAGCGTTGCTCGTTAGGATAGGTTACGATGGCGAACCCAGTGCCAGATCAATGAAAAAAGCTCCGGAAGTAGAATATATTTAGCAGGTGGCGGAAATTGCCCTCTTTTTGATTTTAATTTGCTCTAATATCAATTATGGGTGTTTTTGCTATAATATAATAAATTTAATGGCTGGGTATATTTTATATACAATAGTTGATGTGCGTTGTTTGTAATTTATGAATATATTTAATAATCTCGATTTACTTTCGGTTGGCTTAGCCGTAGCAGGCGTTGGTATCTTAGGATTTATAGTTTTTTTCAATAATAGGCGGAGTATAACTAATATTACGTTTTTGATTTTTTCAATTATAACGGTTTTTTGGAGCGTTGTTAACTATCTATATTATCAAATTAGCGCAATTGAAACATCCTTCTGGATTTTGCGTTTTGTAATCTTTTTGGGGGTATGGCATGCATTTTCATTTTTTCAGATGTGCTATGTTTTTCCCAAAGAAAAGGTTGGCTTTCCTCGATGGTATAAATTTATTTTATTACCTTTTATCGTTATAACTGCGGTCTTAACTTTTACCCCTCTTGTATTTAATCAAGTTGCAGAAGTATCTTCTGGCGGGGGTATTGAAAAAATTGTTAATGGTCCTGGAATTTTTGTATTCGCCGTAGCGGTTTTGACAATGGTTATTGGCGGCGTTTCTATATTGGTTCGGAAGACTGTTAAAGCTAAAGATATCGAAAGAGCCCAGTTTAGATACGTTACATTAGGAACCTTCATAACTTTTGTTTTGCTGATGATTTTTAATTTCATCCTCCCCGCCTTCTTTGATAATCCGCGATTCATTCCTCTTGGGGCAGTATTTATTTTTCCATTCATTGCTTTTACCGCTTATGCGATTTTCAAACACCACCTTTTGCATATCAAAATTATTGCCACCGAAATTTTGACTTTTATTTTGGCAGTGGTTTCTTTTGTTGAAGTAGTTTTAGCGCGGGAGCCCAATGTTGTAATTTTCCGCAGTTTAGTGTTCGCGCTCATCTTAATTTTCGGCATCCTCCTTATCCGTTCCGTTCGCCGGGAAGTCGAGCAGCGGGAAAAACTTGAAATTCTTACTAAGGAACTTGAAGCGGCCAACGAGAAGCTTAAAGACCTCGATAAATTAAAATCCGAATTTTTATCTTTTGCCTCGCACCAAATTAAATCTCCGATGGCCGTGGTCAAGGGGTTCGCTTCATTAATATATGACGGCAGTTATGGTCCGGTTTCGGACAAGATAAAAGAGACCGTGGGTCGGATTAAAGAATCGGTTGATCGTCTACTTGCTTTGGTTAATAATTTCCTCGACCTCCGGAAAATTGAAGGAGGGAAAATGGAATATAATTTTGAACTGGCTGACGTGGTCGGCTTAGTTAAAAAAATAGTTGATGATTTTAAGATATTGGCAGGGGATAAGCATTTGAAATTGACTCTCGAGGCGCCGCCGGGCGAAATCAAAACAAAAATTGACGTTCAGCGGCTATCGCAAGTGATTCAGAATTTGATTGATAACGGCATTAAATACACGGAGAAAGGGTTTGTTAGAGTAAGTTTAACTAAACAACTAACAACTAACAACCAACAACGAGAGGTTTTAATTACGGTAAGCGATTCGGGCCGGGGAATGTCCGCCGAGCTCATCCCGAAACTCTTTGAGCAGTTTAGCCGTGACGACTCGGTTCGCAAACTTAAACAAGGCACCGGGCTCGGTCTTTTTATCGCCAAGCAGATTGTTTCCGGTCACAACGGTCAAATTTGGGCTGAATCCGCAGGCGAAGGCAAAGGAAGTAAATTTTTTGTAAAGTTGCCAATTGTCTCAATGTAATATATAATCAACGAATTGCGAATGCGTATATTCGTTTATTCAGAGAGATTCATTATTCGCTGATTTGCTATGGAATTACAAGTTCAAGAACGAGAAATATTCGGAAAAAAGGTAAATGCTTTGCGCAGGGACGGTTTGATTCCGGCCGAGCTTTACGGCCACAATTTCCCGAATTTTCATTTAGCGGTCAAAACCGCGGATTTTTTAAATGTTTTTAAGCAAGCGGGCGAGAGCGCAATAGTAAAATTAAGAATTGAAAGTGAAAAGTCGGACGACATTAATGTGTTGATTCATGAGGTTCTGCGGGATCCGATGACCGGCCGCGTCCTTCACGTTGATTTTTACCGCGTGCGCATGGATGAAAAATTGACTGCTTCTATTCCAATAAGATTTTCGGGCGAGGCCTTAGCAGTTAAAGAAAAAGACGGAGTTTTAATAAAAGCCATGCAGGAAGTTGAGGTGGAAGCCCTGCCAGGGGATTTGCCGCAGCACATTGATGTTTCGCTTGATAAATTAAACGAGATCGGAGCGAGTATCTACGTGAAAGATTTGGATTTGGGACGAAACGTGAAGATTTTGGCTGATCCGGGATCGGTTATTGTTACGATTGCCGAAAAACAAGCGGAAGAAGTTGCGCCGCAAGGGCCGACGAGCGTCGAGGAGGTAAAAGTGGAAGCTGAAGAAAAAAGAGAAACAAAAGAGAAGGAAAAGGAAAAAACTTTATAAATACTTTGAAATTTGGCCAAGCCTCGTATTTTTAGAGACATTAAATCTTCGGGGGGAGATTTCGGCCGGCCGATTGAAAAAATACTTAAGTCGGTTCGGGCCGGTTTTATCGCTTTCACGGTTTTTTATTTGATTTTTGGATTGGCATTCGTTCCAGGCGAAGGAAATTCGATATTTCGATATATTGATATATCGAGGGCGGCCGGGGACAACGCGGAGCGCAAAGTCTTGGAGGATCAACTCACGGAACTCGAGAAGGAAATTAGCGATCACGAAGCCACCATAGAAAAATACCGCGCGCAGGGCAAGGGTCTTCAGTCCGAGATAAAAAAATTGGAAACGCAAGTTGCTAAACTGAATCTTCAAATCAAAGCCGTTAATTTGAATTTGGAAAAACTGGATTCTGAAATAGACAGCACCCAGAAGCGGATTGGGGGAACCGAATCCGACATCGAAATCAACAAAATCAATATGGGGCGGATTATCCAGTCGCTTTACGAAAACGATAAGATCAATTTAGTCGAAATTTTTCTTAAAAATCCGGACCTTTCAGATTTTTTCGGAGATTTAAATAATTTAGTGTCGGTCGGGGAAAGCGTGAAGGGGGCGCTCTTAAAAATAGTCGCGCTCCGCGAAGACCTTCTTGATCAAAAAGAAACTTTAGCCCTGGAGCGCGAAGACGCGGCCGCCCTCAAAGCTTATCAAGACGCCCAAAAAGCGAATATTAAGAAAACTCAAAATGAAAAGGCTGGTCTCCTCAAAGAAACCAAAGGAAAAGAGTCTGAATATCAAAAGATAGTTGCCGAAAAAAAGAAAACCGCCGCCGAAATCAGAAAGCAGATCTTTAAACTTTTAGGCGGAGGAGAGTTGGAATTTGACAACGCTTACGAGTTGGCAAAATTCGCCGAGAAGGCGACCGGCGTCCGCGCCGCCTTAGTTCTCGCGGTTTTGGACAGAGAGTCGGCCCTGGGCCGGAATGTCGGCGCCTGCGATTATAAAAAAGCTATGCATCCGACTCGGGACATCCCGGCTTTTCTTCAAATCGTCGAGGAATTGGGCTTAAAAGAAAATTTGGAATCCGGTATACTAAAGGTATCTTGCGCTAACTCTGACGGCGCCTACGGCGGCGCCATGGGGCCGGCGCAGTTTATACCTTCAACCTGGTCTCTCTATAAGGATAAAGTGGCGGATGTGACGGGCAACAGGCCTCCTTCGCCTTGGCGGAACGCCGATGCCTTTGTGGCCACCGCTTTATATCTTAAAGATGCCGGCGCCGTCAACGGTTCCGTAAGCTCCGAAAGGCAAGCGGCCGCGAAATATTATGCCGGCAGCCGATGGAGAAGATATCTTTGGACTTATGGAGATCGGGTGATTGCCAAAGCCCAAAAGTTTGAAGAAGATATCAATATTTTGAGCGGATAAAAATGGCAGCCATCAAACTTGAAAACGTTGATTTCTATTACGACCGCGGTCAGCCGGCCGAAGTTCACGCCTTAAAAGATGTCAATCTGTCGATTGAGACCGGCGACTATACTTCTTTTTTCGGTCCGTCTGGTTGCGGCAAATCAACGATGCTTTACGTGATTGCCGGAGTGGAACGGCCCGATACCGGAAAAATTTTCGTTAACGGCCGCGATCTGATGGAATTTTCTCAAAAAGAGTTGGCGATTTACCGTCAAATCGGCATCGGAATAATTTTTCAGAATTTCAATTTAATTCCCTCGATAAAAATTGTCGAAAACGTCACTTTGCCGATGGCTTTTTTGGGAATTTCGCTCGAAAAAAGAAAAGAACGAGCCATGGAAATTTTAGGCCGACTGGGCATCGCGGATTTAGCCGAGCGTTATCCTTACGAGCTTTCCGGCGGACAGCAGCAGCGCGTCGGGATCGCCCGGGCCCTGGCCAATGACCCGCCGATTATTTTGGCCGACGAGCCGATCGGGAATCTGGATTCAGCCAACGCCCAGAATGTTCTTGATCTTTTGAAGGAATTTAACGAGAAAGACGGAAAAACGATTATTATGGTAACGCATGAGGCCTGGAGTCTTCGCGACGTCCGCCGAATTTTTTACATGAAGGACGGCGCCGTCATCAAAACCGAAGTTAAAAAGCCGGATACCCAGAAAAAGCCGGTTACGGAATCGCGCGCTCGCACTCTCTTTCCGGATTTGCCGACGCTCGAGATGAAAGCCAAGGCGATGGCCGGTCTCATTCTTCGCGGGTATTCGCAGCTTGAAATTAAACGGCTGGAATATTTTTTGGCCCATCGTTTTGCCGGAAAAATCGACAAAGAGGTTTTCCAAATGGTTTTGGATCGGCCCTATAATCAGGGCGGAGTGGGTCTCTGGCGTCAGAAAGCGGAAAAGATCGCCGATCAGGTTGAAGAAATTATAAGCGAGGAGGGGGCGCTCGCGGCTATTTACAAAAAACTGGAGAAAGAACCAACAGCGCCGCTTATGAGCGAAGTGGAAAATATCAGAAAATGGATTCTGGAAGATTTTCGATCCAAGCTCTCGCCTCTTCAGGCGGAGCGGCTGAACGAGATTATCGCGGAGAGAATAAGGCATATCATCACCCCCGATAATTTCCGGCGCATTTTGGATTTAGGAAAAGAAAAGGGCGGAGTCGGATTTAAAACCCGAACTAGTTTTCAGATTGCCGACCGAATGGAGGCGATCTTGGGCGGAGGCGGTGCCGAGAGCGCTTCGAGTTTAGCCGCCGCAGGGTAGGGTTACTGGGTATGGATCCCTCACCTTTAAAGTTTTAGATTATGTTTTTCAATATTTATATTTTAAAATCAGAAAAGAATAATCGTTTTTATATTGGTTTTACCCCTGATTTATTGGCAAGATTGGAAAAACATAATCAAGGGAAAGTGTATTGGACAAAAAGACATACCCCATGGAAGCTTATATATTACGAAGGATATCTTTCGAAGATGGATGCTTTAAATCGTGAAAAACAACTTAAAAGATTCGCAAATGGCTTTACCCAATTAAAAAGGCGAATTTCGAATACTATTAAACTTTAAAGGTGAGGGATGGATCCTCAAAAGTTAGAACAACCGAAAGTTTGGAATTTCGAGGGCAGTCACCGGCTCCGACTGGCTGACCTTTTTCGTCTTTCGCTCCGGGTATTTCGAGTGAGACCCCTTAGAACGTTTCTTACGATTTTGGGAATTTCTTTGGGTATCGGAACAGTTTTATTTTTGGTTTCTTTGGGATACGGGCTTCAATATATTTTGATTGGCAAACTTGCCGCCACCGAAGATTCGCTTATCACTCTTGAGGCTTTTTATCCGAGCGAAAGCAATTTAAGCATTGCGGCGAAAGAAGTTGACGCGATAAGCGGTCTTGCCGACGCGAGCGAGGTCAGTCCGGTCGCGGAGTTAACAGGCGAAGTTAAGATTCTAAATTTGACTGGTCTCGTCCTCGCCAGGGTGGTGCGTTCCAATTACTTTCGCCTTTCCGGAATTAAACCCGATTCAGGCTCGGCCTTTACCGAGGGGCAAAGCGGCGTCATTGTTTCGAATACCACCCTCAAGCTTTTGAATCTGAAAGAAGATGAAAGTTCTTTGGGCAAGGAGGTCTCCCTTAAAATTTTTTATGAATTAGGAGAGGATCCGCTGGTGAAGTCGGAAGTGAAATCGACTCAAATTGACAATCCGTTAAAAATTGTCGGCATTGTATCCGACGAATTTCAGCCGCCGTTTTTGATCGTGCCTTTTGAGCAACTTCCTCAAAAACCGTCCGCTTATCAGCGCATTTACATTAAAGCTAAAGATATTGATAAGGTGGAAATTTTGCGCGATAAGCTGATAGAGAAAGGATTGTTGATTTCGGCCCGACTGGATTTAGTCAATCAGGCAAAGAAAATTCTGACCATCATAACGGTGGTTTTGGGCGTTTTCGGAGTGACGGCGCTTTTGGTTTCGGCCATCGGAATGTTTAACACGATGATTATCGGATTTCTGGAACGGATTTTTGAAGTGGGAATTATGAAATCCATCGGCGCGAGCGTCCAGGACATCAGAAATCTGTTTTTAATGGAATCTTTAATTATGGGATTTTTGGGCGGAGTCGGCGGAATTTTGGTGGGAATTTTAAGCGGCGAAGCCTTTAATCTGGGTTTGAATTTTTTAGCCAAATATCTGGGCGGCAAACCGGTTCAGCTTTTCATCTATCCGCCGCAATTTTTGGTTTTTATCGTGGTTATCTCGGCTTTTGTCGGCATTGCTTCCGGTTTTTGGCCAGCTCGTCGGGCGGCCCAGCTTTCGCCCAAACAGGCGTTTAAGAACAAATAGGAGTCATCGCGAATAATGCAAATTTCAGCAAATAATGCTAATAAAATAAAAGATAGCGAAATTATTTTCCCGGATTTAAGCTATAAAGTCGTTGGCATCGCGTTCGAAGTATTCAATGAATTGGGCTGGGGTTTACCGGAAAAAGATTACCAAAAAGCCATGGTTAAAGAATTTAGTAATTCAGGGATAAGTTTTAAGGAAGAGTATTATATTCCACTGAAGTATAAAGCTTCGAGTATCAGCCGTTACTTCGCAGATTTCGTTGTTGATGACAAAATTCTATTAGAACTTAAGGTGGTACCGAGGCTCGGCTATGTTCATACTAAGCAGACGCTAATTTATTTAAGAAATGCCGGGATTAAGTTAGGAATTTTATTATACTTTACAAGAGACGGTGTGAAATACCGGCGAATTATAAATTCTAAAATTTAGATTATTCGCATTATTTTGAAATAGATTAGCATTATTCGCGATTACTCCTATGACCAAACCGCTTAAAATCATTTCCATCGAAGACGACGAGTTTATGAGAATTTTTTTGAAAGACGTCTTCTGGATTCACAATCAGAACAAGGATGAGTTTTATCTCTTCGGCGATTTGAAAAAAGCCCGGGATTTTTTGGCTGATCCCCAGAATAAACCCGATCTCGTTTTTCTCGATCTTCGACTTCCGGATTACGAGGGCGGTCAGGCCGGGATGGAAGGCAGTTTCAAATTTTTGGAGGAGTTAAAAACCAATGAACAAACCAAAGACGTCAAGGTGATTATTTTTTCCAGTTTCAGCGATAAAGCCATAAGAGACAGAGCGCTTCAATTGGGCGCCTCCAAATTTTTGGTTAAGGGAGAACACTTGCCGCAGGAAATAATTAAAGTCGCCCGGGAAACCGTTGAAGAAGATTCGAAGGGCGCCGCTTCGTTGCTCACGGTTTTAATGATCGGCGGCGTGATCGTGGAAATTGGGTTGGCCGGTCTTTTCCTCGTTTATTTTTTAAGCCAGAGCGGTTTTGGCATTAGGTTGTCGGCTGAAGCTCTCGCGGCCGCCGCCTCGGGCATAGAAGACGCGACTTTGAAGATCCTTCGGGACAAAAATTTTTCGAGCGCGACTCCCTATATTTTAACGGTCGGCAGCCGTCAAGCCGAGATTACTGCTTGTAAAGAATCAAAAACCGTCTCATCTTCGTGCGACACGGTTGCTCCGGCGAAATACGAGATAACGTCTTTGGGAACGGCCTTTGTGAAAAAGCGCCAATTGCGCTCTATTTTGAACGTGGACGCCTTAACCGGCAAAGTAGAGGTTGAATCAGTCACGGAAATACCGCTATAATATAGTTGATGAATTTTCGAAATCTTTTTAATCTCTTGACTCCCCAGCCGCAGGTTGGCGGCCTTGAAGTCGGCGAATTCGAAATCAGATTCGCGCAAGTGGCAGGATTGTCTTTGAAGACCGCCTCGCTCCGCTTGCCCGGCGCCGTGATTGAAGAGGGAAAAGTAAAGGATCAGGGAGCTTTTAAAAAAGCTTTGCTTGATCTTCACGCGCAGATTACGCCGAATGTCCGGAAAAACGTGCCTGTGATTTTAAGCATTCCCGATACCAACGCCTACGCCCAGGTTTTTAATCTGCCGATTGTAGCGGCTGATAATTTGGAGGAAGCGGTCAGCCTTAATATGCAGATGATTTCTCCGATTGATTACTCGGTCGCTTATTCCGATTGGGAGAGGTTGGGCGAGGTTGACATTGGCGGCGGCCAGATAGAAATTCTGGGAGTTTTTGCCGGTAAAGGGCCGGTGGATGAATATTTGGCGGCTTTGGCCGAAGCGGGATTTTGGGTGGTGGCGGTTGAATTTCCAATGCTGGCTTTGTCGCGACTCGTCGCTTCCCGCCCCGCCCCGCTTCTTCTTTTGAAAATTAACGCCGGCGGTTTCAGTTTCGGCGTTTTGCGGGACGGCCATCTTTATTTTAACCGCGCGGTCGGCTGGTCCGAAATTTTTGAATTTTTTCCCTCTCAAACTCGAGTTTACTTCAAAGAACTGGAAAATATTTTAGTTCGGGAAACGCAAAGGGTTTTAAACTTCCACTTAAGCCACTGGCAGTCGTCGGTTTCCAGTCTTTCGATGGTCTTTCCCGGCTCGGGCTTGGAAGAGAAAATTCAAAAGGCGCTTCGGGAGAATTTTTCACTGGAGATTCTTCCTTTTCGGCAATTGATGGCGCCGGAATTTCAGAAAATGAACCTTGCTTCTTTGTCTTCCGACTGGTATTCGGTTTTGGGCTCGGCCCTAAGAGGTCTCACTCAAAGATTCGAGGATCGCTCACCCAACCTTTCCGGAGTCGGCGGCCGGCGGCAATTTAAAGAACAGCAAATTCTCAATTTTGAAAAATTTTGGAGGAGCGTGGCCATAGGGATAACGGCTTTTGCCCTTTTGGTGTTTATTGCGGGAGACGCGTTTCTTTACAGGACGGAAAAAAGACTGGCCGATCGGTTCACGAATTTTAAAACGCTCTCTTCGGCCGGCGAGGATTTAAAAAATTTGGAAAGAGAAGCGCAGAATTTTAACGAAAAAGTGGGCTTAGCCCTTCAGGCCAAGCAGGCGACGAGAGACTGGTCGCCGATTATCGAAAAAATAAAAAATCTTGCCGGAGCTTCCGTTTCCATTATCAGGATTTTTCTTCAGTCTCCCGGGGCGCCGATATTCCTCACTGGCGCGGCCCAAAGCGAGGAGGCGCTTTTGAACTTCAAAAACGCTTTAAGCGCCGAAGAATCTTTCGAGGGGGTGGATTTGCCTCTGTCGGCAATCAATCGAAGCGGAAGCGGCCGCATTGATTTTTCCATCAGCTTCAAAATTAAAAATTTTTAAACCTTCAAATGAAGACAGGCAAAATTATTTTGAGTTTGATAATCGGAGCCGTTGTTATTTTGGGTACAGCCTTTTATTTTAAGGATTTTTCAGGAAGAGATTCTTACTGGGCGGTTTATTTGACAACGGGCGACATTTACTTTGGGAAGCTCTCATATTTTCCGCGGCCGGCCCTAACCGATGTTTGGTTTCTTGATCGGAGCGCTTCTTCCGGGGACAATTCTTTGAGGATTTCCAAGTTTACCCAGGCCTTTTGGTTGCCTGAAGATAAAATTTATTTGAATAATAAAAATATTATCTGGAAAACCAGGCTTCAAGCCGCGA
Source organism: Candidatus Wolfebacteria bacterium (assembly GCA_016188075.1). Classification (GTDB taxonomy): domain Bacteria; phylum Patescibacteriota; class Minisyncoccia; order UBA6257; family UBA9933; genus JACPIO01. The sequence goes on from JACPIO010000009.1 coordinate 23,429, forward strand.
GTCCGATTTTAGAGTCGATTAAAAACGGCCGATAAATTTACGAAGTCGGACTTTGTATCAGCCAAAACCGGCTGAATGGGCAGGCGGAGCGTCAACTTCCATGACCGCGCATCCCGAGAATGAGAATGGGTGGACAAAAGACATTGCTATTTTAATTCGATAATTTATACTTAGACAGTATGATCAAAAAAAGAACGAAAAATAAAAAAGAATCTACTGCTTCCGAGCGTCATTTTGGGGTAATACTGGAAGATATCGATTCAAAACTGGATTTGGTCGTGGAAGGCCACGCTGCGCTTGACACTAAATTTACGAAAAAATTCGACGAAGTTAATGAAAAATTGGACGAGCATACAGAGATATTAAACGAGCATACAAGGATACTCGGCGAGCATACAAGGATACTCGGCGAGCATGGCGGAAAAATTGACAGCATCACAGAAATGGTTGTTAAAAATACTGAAGATATAGAAGTGATGAAAATGGATTTACATATTATCAAAAACGACCTCAAGGAGAAAATTGGACGAGACGAATTTTCTGTCCTAGAAAGACGAGTGGCGACACTCGAAAGAAGTCGAAAATAACTCCCAATGTCCAATCTTACGAGGCTTAGCCTCGTAAAGTTAACGTTTCGTTGGTTTTTTATTCCGTCCCGCAGCCGGCGGAAGCGGCGACATATACCTTTACTCAAACCAACTGGGCTGGGGGAGCGTCGACTTCCACTGCCAGCCATCCGGGGGATCAGACGGGGTGGAATCATAAAACCATTGTCTAAATCATTTTAAAATGATAACATAATAGGATTATGGACGCCCAAACTATTTAACATAATAGGATTATGGACGCCCAAACTATTACCAGACCTAAGATTATAATAAAAAACGGTAGGCCCACCGAGGTCGTATTGAAATGGAAAGATTTTCAAGAACTTCTTGAAAAACTAGAAGATGTTTTTGATTTGGCCGAAATTAAAAGAATTAAGAAACAAAAGCCTAGCTTCCGAAATTTCGAACTCTTATTGAAAAATCATGCCCTATGAGATTTTTATAGAAAGGCGTGCCGAAAAGGAGTTCATTCGGTTGCCGCAAGAAACCCAAAATAGAATTAAATTAAGCATCTTAAATCTTAAAAACAATCCGCGGCCTGCGCAAGTAAGAAAAATCAGCGGTTCTAAAAATTACTACAGGTTAAGAGTCGGCGATTACAGGATCGTCTACGAAGTAGATGATAGCCAAAAGAAAATAAATATTTTTAGAATTAGACACCGTAAGGAGGCTTATTTGAATTTATAAAAAACGAAGTTCTTATGTCAAGACACCGACAACATCTTCATCGGATTTCTGCCGCGGTCGAGGCGGTTTCAGAGAAGAAGAAGCTCGAGAGAAGAAGAAGTTTCTGAAGCATTTAACGCTATGCTACAGCATAGCACCCTAAATTTAGTCAGGCGGCGACTTATACATTTCAGCAAACCCCGTAGAGTCCCGCTTAGCGGGATCATACGGGGCAAACCAACTGGACAGGCGGGACATCTACTTCCACAGCCACGCATCCGGGGAATCAGACGAGTTGATAACAATAATAATATGAGATATCATAATTGACATGATTGATACAATTCAGGAGAAAAAAATTGAAAAAAGGGTGGAGCAAATTGTCATTCGAGTGCTCCAAAGAATATTTATCAACTTTGATGAAATCGCTCTTTTTGCTGAAAGGGGCGGCAGTTTTGGCTTTCTTCGTCGAGAGCCGGAAATTTATTCTGAAAAAGATTTAATTTTGAAAAGGGATAATGCTTTATGAATAAAGGAGACATCGTACTGGTTCGTTTCCCCTTTACTGATTTTGGAGGATCGAAATTGCGGCCGGCAGTAGTTTTAGTACCAGAAAATGATTATGGCGATATCTGTCTAGCCTTTATAACATCGAAAACGACAGAGAGCGATGAAACTAAACTTGATGGGCTAATCATTGATGAAAGAGAAAAAGAATTTGCGAGAACCGGCCTTAAAACCAGCTCCATGATTATGGCCGGTAAAATTGTAACACTTCAGAAACGGCTTATTGCGGGTAAAATTGGCTCTCTTTCTGGCGGTCGCATCAAAAAACTGAACAAGATTTTAAAGCAAATTTTCCAAATAAAGTAATCTTAACGTAATTTTACGAATTTACGAATTTACGAGTTACGAATTTACGAGGCTTAGCCTCGTAAAGTTAACGTAAAGTTAATGATTCGATGATAGGCAAAACAAAAAAGCATTACCAAAAATTTTTAGCCACAACGATTACGATTGCCACCATCGTTTCGTTGGTTTTTTATTCCGTCCCGCAACCAGCCGAGGCGGCGACTTATACCCCGTAGTAGAATTTCAAGCGATTATGTTCTTTAATTATGTTATCGAAAGCGAAACGAATAGCGAAATATATACTGGTTATACCAACAAACCAACAATCTCGAACGTCGCATTAAAGAACATAATCAGAGATTAAATTTTTCGACAAAAGGCGGCGTTCCGTGGAAATATATTTACTATGAAGCTTGTCTTAACCAAAAAGATGCAATACGCCGAGAACATTATATGAAAACTACCCAAGGCCAGCGCTTATTAAAACGCCGCCTTAAAGAATATTTATATGCGAAACGAAAAATTTAATAACTTGAAATTTCACTACGGGGTAGACCTTTCAACAATAAGAAGCAGCTTGCCTCGGTTGAAGAAACATACCCACAGGGTTGCGGCTATTCTTTTATTGTTGCTGCTCATACTCCAAGGCATACTCGTAAATCCTCAACCGAGTCAAGCGGCTACCTATACATTCACTCAAACCAATTGGGCTGGCCCCGCACCTTTGGAAGATAGTCCCGCTTAAGTCGTTTTTCTTTCATCTAACGTCGGTATTCACAAATTCTAAGCTTTGGGAAATTGGATATAATTTAATGCAGAGCGGTTGTAAAAAACGTAATCTTCCAAAGGTGACGGGGCTGGGGGGACTTCCACTTCCACAGGCACGCATCCCGGGGATCAGACTGGGTCGAATTAAACAAAGATTATGATAGTTTATACGGAACATCTTGAGCTTAGGTTAAAACTCCGACAAATTCCTTACGGATTGCCTAAAAAACTTTATCTGACCGCTTACGAAAGATATTTTGACAGAGACACCCAGTTGCTAATAGCCGTAAAAGAGGTAAAATATAAAAATAAGCAAAGAGAATTTGCTTTAATCTACAAAAGAAAAATAAATGAGGTAATTTTAATCACTCTTCACCCGCTGAAGCCGTACCAAAAATTAGGTCGAATAAAATCAGGGCGATGGCAAAAAGTATAAAAATTATGAAGTACGAAAAACCTAAAAAAGTTGTCCATTACGATCCGCAAAGCGATGTTTTTTATATTGGCGTAAAAAGAGGTAATGAGGAAGAACATTTCGAGCTCGCCCCGGGAATAAACATAGAGTTAGGTAGAAAGGGACAGGTTATCGGCATCGAAATTCTTAACGCCTCAAAAGTTTTTAAGCCAGCAGTTAGAGCTCTAGGCCGAAAAATTCTAGAACCGGTGTCTGCGTAGCATGTCTAGGCACAAACAACATCTACATCGAATCTTTGCCGCGATTTTGGCGATCTCTTTAATTGCGGGATTGGTTTTGTATCAACCGAAACCGGCCGAAGCCGCCACCTATACCTTTACTCAAACCAACTGGGCTGGGGGAGCGTCCACTTCCACTGCCACGCATCCCGGGGATCAGACGGAGTAAGAAGGGAATAAGATATGACTATTGATAAAATTTCGACAGAAAATATCGTCAAGGAGTTTAAAAATTGTTTGCTCGAAAAAATCGGGAGCGGGCTTTTAACTACGGTATTTTTCGGGTCTAGAGCGAGAGGAAATTACGAATCGGATTCCGATATAGATATTTTAGTGATCATCAAGCAACCCACCGAAGAACAGGTGGACTCTATCTATAGTTTAGCTATGGAAATTAGCAGTAAATACAGAATTTATCTCTCGGTAAAAATTTTTTCCGAAGAAGAATTTAATCGTTACAAAAGTATCCCCACGAGATTTGCCACCAATATCTTAAAAGAAGGAATTACGATTTAATGATGCTATTATGATATGGATGATCAAACCAGAAAAGAAATTGAAGAATATCTATCCAACGCGAGGGATAGAATTAAATCCGCGGAGATTCTAAAAGATGCCGGACAGTACAGTGACGCGATTTCCAGGATTTATTATTCTCTTTTTAATGCGGCAACAGCAGCGTTATTATCAAAAAAATTAACCGCTAAAACCCACCACGGATTAGTACTCCTTTTTGAAGAAAATTTTGTAGAGACAGGAATCATTAAGCCAGAAATAGGACGGTGGTTACGGCGAAGCAAAGAAGCGCGTGAAGCAGCGGACTATGAGGTGTATAAAAAATTTGATAAAGGAACAGTGGAAGCCGGCATAAAAGCCGCTAAAGAATTTGTTGCCGATATCGAAAAAATAGTTTTATAAATAAATTCATAATTCGAAATTCAAAATTAGAAATTATGTCCAAACGCCAACTTTTTCTCCATAGACTGTTAGCCAGCGCCCTCGCCCTTTCTTTAATTGCTGGGCTTGTTCTCTATCAGCCGAAACCGGCCGAAGCCGCCACCTATACCTTCACCCAAACCAACTGGGCTGGCGGGCAATCAACTTCCACGGCCAGCCATCCCGGGGATCAGACGAGTTGGAATAAGTACCCGCCCGGCGGCCCCAGCAATGGTTTGGTTGGCTATTGGACGCTAGAAGAGGGCACTGGCACAAGCACGGCTGATGGAAGCGGCAGTGGAAATACGGGAACGCTTACTAACGGCCCGACTTGGACCACAGGCCGAATCGGTAAAGCATTGAGTTTTGACGGGAGTAATGATTATGTGAATATGGGCGACGCAGGGGCGGTAGAAGGCCTTTCGGCCATTTCCTTTGGCGCTTGGGTTAATCTACGCAATTATGTCGCCAGCGGACAAGGCGCCGGTATTGTAATCTCTAAGATCTACGGCGCTGGAGGATACGGAGGGAATTCATTTGATATCTCTTTCGGTGATACCTATCTCACAACAGATGTATATGCCGCGGGTTCAATAGACTACGCAAATGTTGGGAGAACTATTGTCCCGCTGAATTCGTGGACGCACATAGAAGTAACTTGGCAGAGTGGCAGTCCGTTAAAACTCTATGTTAACGGCGCCCAAGTCGCCAGCGGTAGTTACTCGCTTAGCGGAACAACTCATAACGTTGGTAGTCCGTTGTTGGTTGGCGCGGCAGATTCTACTAGCGTATATGGATTCCTCGACGGCCTCATTGACGAAGTCCGCATCTATAATAGAGCGCTGTCGGCGAGTGAAGTTACTGATTTATACAACGCGACTGCCCAGAATTTTAATATTACCGCTGTCAACTCCGGGGCGGATTTGAGGATTGCGACTTCCACGGCTTCTTCGACCACCCAAACTGATGACGGGACAACGAATACCGGGTTTAATTTGGCTGGGAAGGCGTTTTCGAATGCCACGACTACCGGCACTGGCGCCGGAACGGATGTCCGACTCGCGCTTCAGTCAACTTCTTTCTCTACGTCAACCTTAGAGACTGGTCCTTCCTATTATGCTACGTCACTTGCCCTAAATTCTAATGGTTTCCCGCGCATTCTTTATCGGTCTCAAGACGGCGGAGGTAATTATCTTCGCTTAATGATATGCAACAATATAAGTTGTTCTAGTAGTAGTTCTGTTACGATAAGCACTAATGTCTATCCAGGTCTCCATTCGTTAGTTTTAGCTCCTGATGATACACCGCGTTTTGCCGTACCGCAGTTTGGAGGTAATACATACAACTTTTATAAATGTAATAACACAGATTGTAGTGGCGGTAATTTTACTAACAATGCTTTTGATAGTGGTGTTGTGGTGAATGGCGTTATGACTAAAGCATCAATGGCGCTCGGTTCTGACGGCAATGCCCGGATTGCTTATTATGACGAAACTAACACAAGACTAAAATTCGCCAAATGCAACGACGCCACTTGCAGTACATCTACAATAAGTGTTGTTGATTCTCAAGCTGGTTTCGATATCGGCTCCCTTCCTTCAATGGCGCTCGGTCCTGATGGATTTGCGAGAATTAGCTATAATACAGGATCAAGTACGCTCCGTTTTGCCCGTTGCTTAAATGATGCCTGTTCGTCAGTCGCAACAACTACTGTTGTTGCCAGCGGAATTACTAATAGTTATGCTTCTTATATAGCTTTGGCGCCCAACGATCTTCCAAGGATTTCTTATCTTGGCAGCGGTATTCAATTAAATTACCTTCAATGTAATGATGTAGATTGCGCTAGTATCAGTACAACCAGCAATATTTTTTGTGCGTGGTGGGGTTGCGGAAGCCATAGTGCTCCGCTTGTCTTGGATTCAAGTAATTTTGCTCGAATGGCCCCGGCTGTTGGAGCAAACGTTTGGGAGCAATATTACCTTCGATGCACTAATGCGAGTTGTTCTACGAGGGCCACGAGCACCATAGATAGCGGTGCTGGTGGTTATCAAAGTATTGCCATTGGTTCGGGCCTTTATCAAGACTTAGTGAGGATTATTTATGAACCATCCAATGGTCTTTCTCTTAGATACGCTTATGAAGTTCCTAATTACCCTGCTTCCGGCACTTTTACCTCGGCTGCTATAAATATCGGCAATCCAGCGGGTCTTTGGGGAAATTTGTCTTGGAATGCCACGACCACTGCCCAGACTTCGGTTACCATCAAAGCTCGATCAGCTACTAATTCTTCAATGACTGGCGCCACGGATTGGGCTTCTTGCACTAATATCACGAATGGCGCGGCTTTATCAACCGGCGGTTGTGTTACGAATGGCAACAATCATCAATACATTCAGTATCAGGCGACTTTATCCACCACTGACGCCACCCAAACTCCTTCTTTGAATGACGTTACCATCAACTATCAATTTTATGGAACTTCTGGTGTTCTCACTTCTTCAGCTTATAACTCTAATGACGCTGCTAACCTGATTGGCACTTTAGCTTGGGATGAAGATACGACTTCACCTGCCAATACCACAAGCACCTTGTCTTTGCGCACTGCTTCTTCTTCAGCTAATTTATCCTTAATGTCTTGGACTGATTTTACCGTTAATACCTCGGGTTGTTCCAAGACTTCTATTACGGTTACCTGCGGCGCCTCTGCTATCCCAAGCTCAATGAAAACCGGAGCAGACGACCAATGGTTTCAATACAAAATCACTCTGGCGTCTTCGAATACCGGCAACACTCCCACCATCGCTGAAGTCCGGGTTCAATACGTTGTGAACGCCCCGCCTCAATTCAATCCCTCCTATGGCACTGGCGGTGTTTCTGTTTCTCAAAATTCTTCTTCAACTGACAGTAACTGGGGTAAAGTCCAGATTACCTATCAGGTTTTGGATCCTGACACCACTTCCGGCACTGCCACGCCCAACAATGTTTCTTCTTCTTTTGAATACAATATCGGCGGCAGCTGGACAGCTGTTTCCGCGAGTAATTTAGCCGCAAACGACACAAATAATAAAGGTGTAAGCGCCGGCACATATACCC
>JACPIO010000010.1 GCA_016188075.1 Candidatus Wolfebacteria bacterium
TAGGAGGAAACGAATTTTTTAAGAAGGGGCGAGATGATTTCCTCGTGGGTGGGGCCCAAAACATATTCGTTTTTCGAGTAGTGACTTTTGAATCGGAAAAGGGAATCGTAATTTTCCCAGCGGCCGGTGGTCTCCCAATTATGTTTCGGCTGAAGCGTGGGCATTAAAATTTCTTGACCGCCCACGGCTTCCATTTCTTCGCGAATGATTTTTTCGATTTTTTTCAAAACCCGAAAACCCAAAGGCAAAAAGGAATAAACACCGGCCATTACTTTGTCTATAAAGCCGGCCCGAATCAAAAGCCGGGCATTTACCGCTTCCTCATCTTTGGGCGCCTCCCGTTTTGTTTTTGTAAAAAGTTCTGATTGACGCATTATATCTAAATACTAAATAAAATTTCGCTTCCTATCAACTAATTATCGAGGTTGAACCTCGATAGTTAATTAGCTATAATAAAAGAATGGAAAAACCGCGATTCGTTGAGGGTGAAATATACCATATCTATAACCGGGGGGTTGAAAAAAGAAAAGTTTTTTTGGATAAACAAGATTATCTTCGATTTATCCACAACCTTTTCGAACTCAACAATGAAGAAGCGGTTATTAATACCTCTTATTATTTAAATTCCCAATCCCCCAGAACATCTTACCCTACGACTAGACCTAAGGAAAGGAAGCCACGGAAATTACTGGTGGAAATTTTAATATTTACTCTTATGCCTAATCATTTTCACTTGTTATTGAAGCAGAAAAAGGAGAACGGGATTGTAAAATTCATGCACAAATTAGGCACCGGCTACACGATGTATTTCAATAAGAAATACGAAAGAGTCGGCGGCTTATTTCAGGGAAGATTTAAGGCAACCATCGTAAAAGACGAATCTCATTTCATTAATCTCCCCTTTTATATCCACGCCAATCCCCTTGATTTATTCCATTATCGAGGTTCAACCTCGATAATGGAATTGAAAAAATACAGATGGAGCAGTTTCCCTGACTATATTGGGAATAAAAACTTTCCCTCCGTGACGTCCCGGGAGGTATTCCTGGAATTCTTTGGCGGAGAGGAAAAGTATAGAAAGGCAATGTCAGAATGGCTTAAGGAGAGGAAAGAAAATACGGAAAAGATTAAAGAAGCAAAAATTGATTAGCTATCAAAATTAATTATCGAGGTTAATTATCGAGGTTGAACCTCGATAATGGAAACCTCGATAATGGAAAAAATTATCAAGAAAATTACTCAATCCATTCCACGAGAACTTTTCCCGAGCCGCCAGCACCTCCCGCATAGTTTCCCCAAAAAGTTCCGCCTCCTCCACCTCCTCCACCTCCGCTGTTCACTGGTCCGGCAAACCCCGCACCGCTAGTATTCCCATCCCCCCCCTTCCCAAGAATCGTGCCGCCACCACCTCCACCGGCCAGAGAACTCCCTACTGGCGGCCCTCCTGCTCCGCCCCCAGGCCAGCCTGCACCCCCGCCGGCTCCTCCAGCGTAGTTGCTGGAACTAATGCCGCCGCCACCGCCACCGCCACCGCTTCCATCCACACGACCCCCTGTTGGGATGCCTCCGTTTCCTGCCGGGTCCGCGACAATCCCCCCGGCTCCGCCTCCAGTACCTCCTCCAGCACCTCCGGCGACACCGATTGAGGCTGCCACCCCGCCCTTTCCTCCAGTCACACTAACTGAACCAAATGATGTTTGTGTCCCTGCCCCGCCGATTCCTCCATTTACCGCACCGCCGGAACCGCCAACACCGATCGTTACCGTCACCGGACCGGACACCGCGACGGGGAACCGTAGAACCGACTCCGCCCCTCCGCCTCCACCGCCGACCTGTGAATTGCTCCAGTATCCACTGGCGCCACCGCCTCCACCACCGACCATCGTAACCCAAACAAGAGTTACTCCGGCCGGAGGAGTAAAGGTTCCGGAAGAGGTAAATTCCTGGGATTTAGATTTACCGCCGCCTTGCGCCAGCACATAACCTCGTGTTGCCGCGTCAGAATCAACTTGAGGCGTACCTAAATTGACTATTCGGTTATTGGTAATATCAAAATTACCTCCATAAAGCACGAGCTTGCCGGTAGTGGGAGTAGAAGTGCCGATTCCCACGTTGCCTCCGGAGTAATACAAGGCCCCGCCGCCGATCGGCGGATTGCCGCTTGGATTTGTCCAGGCCATTACCATTGCCGCGACAGTCAAACCCGCGACAATGGAACTAAAGACGATAAAAAGAAAACTGGGTTTTGATTTGTAATTCATGAGAAGAGTCTTGCTATATCTTTAATTGTAATTAAAACCATCAAAGTCAACAAGATGGCCATTCCGGCCGCGTTGGCATATTTTTCGAACTTCCGAGGCAAGGGCGAGCCCTTTATTTTTTCCACTGCCAAAAATAGGAGCCGTCCGCCGTCTAAAGCCGGAATCGGCAGGATGTTCAAAACCGCCAAATTCAAGGAAATAAAGGCAAAAAACTGAAGCAAATAAAGAATTCCCAAGGTGCCGACTTCGGCGGTGATTTTGGTAATCCCCACCGGACCGGTAAATTGGCTAAAATCGACTTTTTGGCCGGAGATAATCCGAAAAAGTAATTGTCCCAAAAACTGAAACATCAGCCGGACAATTTCCCAAGAAGCTTTTAAGCCTTCCCAAAGACTTCGGAAGAGATTCGAAGAGCGCGGAACTCCAGACTCAACCAAAAGCACACCTAAAGCGCCTTGCCCGGCTGGCGGATTCATTCGCGGAACAATTTTAAATTCTTTAATTTTGTTATCCCGTTCAATCTGAACAACCACTTCCCGGCCAGCATTGCTCTTCACGAAATCGGTGAAATCCGCGAGATTCAACTCTCTAAAAAATTCTTCTTCTAATTTCACCCCTTTAACTTTATCACCCGCAAGCAGTCCGGCCTCGGCCGCCGGACTTACGGCTTGGACATCGCTTACTAAAATTGACTGCGGAATGCCAATCGCAAAAATTAAAGAAATCAAGAACCAGCCAAGTAGAAAATTCATCAGAACGCCGGCAAATAAAATTACCGCTCTTTTAGAAACGGACAGGGAACTAAAAGAATTCTGACCTTCTATCTGGCCTTCGCTCTCCCCTTCTCGGTTTTCGCCGAAAATCTTGACAAACCCGCCAAAGGGCAGCCAATTGACGCTATAAATCGTCTCTCCGATTTTTTTGCCCCAAGCTCGAGGCGGAAGCCCGATGCCGAATTCTTCCACCCAAAGCCCGAAATATTTCCCAGCCAAAAAATGACCCAACTCGTGAATCAAAACGAGAACCGAAAGAAAAAGGATGACAAGAATGATACTTAAAATCATTTTTAACTACTCTTGAATTTCTTTTATCTTATTCTCCAGCGCCTCTTCTATCTCTTCATTTAATTTGTCAATGCTTTTCTGGACTTCTTCCTTGAGGTCAAAGTGGTCGTCCTCGGTGATTTCGCCGGACTCTTTTTTCTCCTTAATTTTTTTTATCGTTTCATCGCGAAGCGCTCTGATTTTAATCCGAGCCTCTTCCGCTTCCTTTCTCGCGAGCTTAATCAATTCCAGCCGGCGTTCTTCGGAAAGCGGCGGCAGGTGGACGCGCACAACGTTATTTTCGGCCATTGCCTGAACATTTAACGCGACCTCTATTGCCCGGGCCATAAGAGAAGCCGCTTCCTTATCCCAAACGGAAATCTGAATTTCGCGCGGCGGGACAACGCTGATTGAACCCATTTGTTTTATTAAAAGCCGGCTGCCCAGATAATCCACGGCGATATTTTCCACCAACTTGCTTGAAGGCCGGCCGCCGCGGATTCCGGCTATCTCCCGCTTAAAACGGCCAAGGGCTTCGGAACTTCTCGCCTCTAAATCTTTGATAACGTCAAAAGCCATTTTATTGATTTCTAATAAACGCCGTAAGAGCTCTTATCTGTAAACGTTTGTTCAAATTAAACTGCTTCATAAGGGCGAGCCGAGAAAGCGCTTCTTTTAATTTTTTAAAATTTTTGATCGGTTCTCTTTTCAAATCATAAAGCAGAACCTCGAAAAAATCATTGACATCAGCCTCTTCTATAATCTCATCCGGAGAAAAATCTTTCAAGCTTCTTCGGAAGCGAAACGCGTCGTTTCTTTCCGACCGGAAATAAATTTTTTGCAGTCTTGAGGCGAGCGTTGGGAAAATCGCGTCTTCGTTTCTCGCAACCAAAATTATGAGAGCGGACTCCGGCGGCTCCTCAACGATTTTTAACAGCGAATTTTGGGCGTCAGGAGTCAAATTTTCGGCGTCAGGCACGACGGCGGTGCGGAATGGCCCGAAAGACGGCTTTTTCGAAAGAAAGGATTTTATAAGCCGCGCTCCGTCAATGCCGACATTCCCCTCTTCATTTTTCTGGATTATGAGAAATTCGGAGAGAACTCGCGTCGGCGGTTCAAAACTGCCGGTTTCCAAAAAATTAGCCAGCGACTTGGCAAACATTATTTTTCCTTCCCGATCTCTCTCGTCGCCGCCAAAGAAAAGATAAGAATGGGAAAGTTTTCCTCTCCCAATCAGCTTCTTAAAATCTTCCCTAAGTTTTTCGTAGTGAATCAAATTATCTTTTATTAAGCAGTATTCTCTTATAAACATCAAGGTGCGTGAGAATCAGTCCCGCGCCCTTGGCAACGCAGAAAAGAGGTTCTTCGGCGACGTAGGTATTCACTCCCAGAGCGCCTTTGAAAAAATCAGCCAGATTAGCCAGCTCGGCTCCGCCGCCGGAAAGAATAATCCCCTTATCCATTACATCGGCGACCAGCTCCGGCGGAGTCTCGTTAAAAACATTTTGGACGGCGGCGATAATTTCCATAAGATGCGGATTCAAAGCTTCGGCAATTTCGTTCGAATTAACCGTCAAATCTTTGGGCAGGCCGTTTGCCAAATTCCTTCCCCGAACTTGGCACTCGAGCCGCGGCTTGGTTGGCAGGGCCGAGCCTATCTCAATTTTAATATTTTCCGCCGTCTGCTCGCCGATCGCCAATCCATACTTCTTTTTTACGTAATCCATAATCGCCTGATCGAATTTATTGCCGGCGATTCGAAGGCTGGCCCAAGAAACAATTCCGCCCAAAGCCACGACCGCCACTTCGGAAGTGCCGCCGCCGATATTCACAACCATATTCCCCGAAGAAGAATTGATAGGAATATCAGCTCCCAGGGCGGCCAAAATAGGCTCCCGAACAACGTGGGCTTCGCGGCTGCCCGATTCTCTCGCGGCGTTAATCACCGCTCTTCTTTCAGTTTGGGTAATACCGGCCGGAACAGAAATCACCACGTCCGGCTTAATTAAATTAAAAGAACCGCAGGCTTTAGCGACAAAGTAGCGGAGCATGGCCTTCGTAATGTAATAATCGGCAATAACCCCGTCCCGAAGCGGCTGGTAAGGAATGATGTCAGCCGGAGTCCGCCCCACCATTTCTTTGGCTTCCTTTCCCACCGCCAAAACAGTATTGTCCGGAACATTTAAAGCAACGATGGTCGGTTCGTTGATGATGAATCCGCGTCCCGGCACAAAAACAATTGTATTGGCCGTACCAAGGTCAATGCCGATTTTGCGAGTAAACATAGGAATTTTATCTAAATTTTTGAGCGGAGCGATGAAAATTTAGCTATCAAATTCAGCGCCTTTGGCTTGAATTTTTAGGCCAGCCTCTTTATATCCGCGCCAAGTTTTCGCAATCTCTCATCCAGTTTCTCATATCCTCTGTCAATTTGATAGATGTTGTCAATCTCTGTTCTACCTTTGGCAATCAAAGCCGCGATGATCAAGGCCATCCCGGCCCTAATGTCCGGACTGATTAGCTTCCGGCCATAGAGTTTGCTTGGGCCATTAACCACGATTCGGTGCGGATCACCCATTATAATATTGGCGCCCATCTGTGTCAAAATATCCGCGAAAAGAAGACGGCGATCGTAAATCGTCTCGTGAATCAAACTGGACCCCCTGGCTTGAGTCATCAACACGGTATAGGGAGACTGAAGATCCGTGGCAAAGCCCGGGTATTCATGCGTAGTCACATCGCAAGCGACAAAATTTTTCGTCGGCAAGATTCGAACGCTATCCTTTCCTAAAACATATTTAACCCCTATTTTATCAAACCGCCACCATAAAGCTTCAAGATGAGCGGGTTCGCAATTTTTAATTAAAACATCGCTCGATTTGGACGCGGCGGCCATTATGGCAAAAGTTCCGGCCTCAATTCTGTCGGGAATCAACCGGTATTCGCCGCCGCCAAGTTTTTTCACTCCTTTAATTTTTATGGTTGGCGTTCCGGCTCCTTCTATTTTGGCGCCGATGGAATTCAAAAAATCGGCTAAAGCCGGTATCTCCGGCTCCATAGCGCAGTTTTTAAGAATGGTTACACCCTCGGTGAGACAAGCGGTCATCATCAGGCTTTCCGTACCGGTTACTGTCACGTCATGAAAAAAAATAGTGGCGCCTTTCAATTTTTTAGCAGTCAGGCGATAACGATTTTCTTTTATTTCCACCTTGGCGCCCATTTTCTCGAATCCGTGAAGAAACATATCAATCGGCCGAGTGCCGGCGCCGAGCACGCATCCTCCCGGATGAGGAAAGCTGACTTCTCCGCAACGAGCGAGCATCGGACCGATAAACATCACCGAGGCCCGGAATTTATTCACCAAGCCTTCCGGCAAATCAACGCATTTGGGCGTTTTAAAGTTTATTTCTACTGCCCGGTCGCTCACGCGACTCACTTCGTGACCCAGCACTTTCACCATTTCTTCCGATCTTAAAACATCTTCAATCACGGGAAGATTGGAAATCCGAATCGTCTCTTTTGTCAAAAAAACAGCCGGAAAGATTTTCAAAGCGGCGTTTTTGGCTCCAGCCACTTCAATTTCTCCCTTAAGCGGTTTTCCGCCATTAATGATAAATTTAGCCATCCTCCCCATAATAAAAGTCTCCATTGAAAAAAGCAACCTAAAGAGATAAGCTGATTTTCATGCCCCTTCAAACTCGTCGCCTATTATTTTATTCTCTTGTCCTTCTTTTTATCATTCTTGGTTTCATTATTGTCTTTTACTCGCGGGGGTGGCGCCTATCTGCCGAAAATTGCCGAGCTCTCCAATTGCTAAATTGCTCGATTAAATTCGAGAAAACCGGCGCTATTTTCCTCGAAACCAAACCTCGAGACGTTATTATCAGGCTCAACGAAAAATTATTCAAAGATAAATCGGGGCTGATTCAATCCGGCACGCTGATTGACGACCTCTTGCCGGCCAACTATAAACTGAAGATTGAAAAAGACGGTTTTTTAAGCTGGGAAAAAAATATCATAGTTAAACCCGGGATGGTTGCCGAAGCCAAAAATGCTCTCTTAATCCCCAAAGAAATAAAAAAAGAAGTTATTAATATTTCTAAAATTCGGGGGGACGTCATTATCGCGGTCAGTCGCGGCGGAGAAAAATTTATCCTAAAAGATTCTAAAAAAAATATTTACTATCTCTACGACATTAAAGATTTATCCGTCGCCTACAACATTAATCTTAAGCTGAAAAACCTAAAAGGGGCGGCCTCTATAAGAAAAGTGGATTTTTATCCCTTTGATTCTGATAAATTGATAACGGAAACAGAGGCTGAACTGGGCACGTTGGACATTCTTCGCGGCGAGTATCGAACCGTAAGAAAAGAGGCGTTCTTTCTTTGGACAACGAAGAGTGCCGGTCTTTACTATCTCAATGAATTGGAAGGCAAAAAGGCGGATTACGTCATTTCTCTCTACAATCTTGTTCTGCAGTCGGACAATAAACTGGCTGATTTTTCTTTGTCCGGAAACATTTCAGCAAAACCGATTAAATTTGAGGTAGACAAAGAAGAGAAAAGAGCCGCCTTTCTGACCGTCTCCGGCGAGCTTTATATCGCGGAATTTTCTACGAACAACGCGAAAAAAATGAAAAGCGGCGTAACCGACTTCTCTTTTTCCGAAGACGGCAAAAAAATGGCGATTCTCGAGAAAGGCGAGCTTAGTATTTTATTTTTAGAAGACTCGGATATCAACAACAGAAAACACGCCGGCGAGAACGCCAGCCTTCCGAGCCTGCGTCCCGTCTCCGGCATGCGCTGGCACAAAGACTCGCTGCATTTGTTTTTGGAAGGCAAGGACGGAGTGGATTTTGAAGAAATAGACGATCGCCCGAACGTGAACATTTTTCCCCTAATCACCGAAAATAAATTTTCTTTTGCCTACGAACCGCAATCGAATTTCGGCTATCTTTTAATAGACAAGCTTTACCGATTTTCGCTGGAATAAGAGATTTTCGGGGCTTTTGCGGCAAACCTCTGAATAAAAAAGAATCCCAACCCGCCCAAAAGATCCATAAATAAATCTTTAAGCGTATCGATATAAAGATCTTTTACGCCGTATCCCAATATCCGGGATATCCCCGTATAGCCGGCCCTCGAAAAAAGCAAATCAAAAATAAATTCAAAAAATTCCCAAAGCACGCCGACTAAAGCCACAAAAGCCAATAATAGAATAATGGTAATTGGTAATTGGTAATTGGTAATTTGAAATCGCGGGTAAATCAGCCAAAAGAAAACCATGGCGACCCAGAAGCCGCCCAAAAAGTGCATTGGGATGTCAAACCAACGGAAAGTCCAATACCAAAAGTTGATGGTGGCAAAAAGATGAACGAAAAAAATCAAAAGGAGAAGACCAATGACGAATTTTGAAGAAACCATCTTTTTACCGCTTCTTCCATTGCGGCGCTCGGCGCGCCTTTTTTAATCCGTATTTTTTTCGCTCGACGACTCTCGCATCTCTGGTTAAAAGATCAAAGCGGCGAAGCCTCTTTCTGAATTCCGGATTAAATTTTAAAAGGGCGCGGGCAATGCCCAATTTCACCGCTTCCGCTTGCCCTCGCAGTCCGCCGCCCATGACCCTCACCGTGGCTCCCAGTTTATCGGTAATCTTCATTTTCAAAAGAGGTTCCAGGACTTTTTGCCGCAAAGAGAGCAGAGGAAAATATTGCTCGAGCGGACGATCGTTGATTAGAACGTCGGTTCTTTTGGTAAAAAGCCTGACTCGCGCCACCGAAGTTTTCCTCCTGCCCACGGCTTCAAAATAGCGCTCCTTCTTTGGCGGCGTTTCTTTGACTTTTTTAATTTTTACTGCTTTGGTGGCTGTTTTAGATTGCATTGTTTTGTCAATCATTGAAGTCTACCGACTACAGTCTACAGACTACAGTATAAAATCGAATAAAGGTATGGCTGTAGTCAGTAGTCCGTAGTCTGTAGTCTATTCTATAATCAGTCTTTTCATTCTCGCGACTCTTAATCTATTTTTTGGTAGCATTCCCATAACCGCCCGCCTTAAAACTTCTTTGGGGCCGCGCCTGGACCAAAGACTTTCCAGATTCTCTTCTTTTAGGTGTCCGATTTGAGTGGTATGGCGATAATAAACTTTTTGCTTCATTTTCTTTCCGCTAACCTCGAGCCGACTTATATTTTTTACGATAATTTTATCTTCGCCGGGAAGACGCGGCTCGTAACCAGGATTTTTCTTTCCTTGCAAAATCAAGGCTATCTCTGAAGCCAGCCGTCCAAGTTTTTTTTCTTTGGCGTCAATGGTGTAAATCATTTCAAAGACTACAGCTTACTGACTACAGCCCTCTTTTGCCGTAGTCTGTAGACCGTAGTCTGTAGACAATTGGTTATTTTTTCCCTTCAATTATCCCTTGCGCGATATTCCCCGGCGCTTCTTCGTACTCCGAGAACTCCATCGTAAAACTTCCCCTACCTTGCGTCATTGACCGCAACTTGGTCGCGTAGCCGAACATTTCAGCCAAGGGCACTCTGGCATTAATAACTTTTATATTAGCCCGATCGCTCACCTCTTCAATCTGACCCCGTTTGGCATTCAGGTCTCCCACCACGTCGCCCAAAAATTCTATCGGCACAATGACCTGCGTTTTCATTATCGGCTCCAGAAGAATCGGCTTCGCTCCCCGAGCCGCTTCCCCGAAAGCAATGGCCGCGGCAATCTTAAAAGCGATTTCCGAAGAATCAACCTCGTGAAATGATCCGTCATAAAGCGTGGCTTCAACGTCAACAATGGGATATCCGGCTAAAACACCCTTTCCGACTGCTTCTTTGACGCCTTTTTCCACTGCCGGAATAAACTCTTGAGGAATAATACCACCTTTTATTTTATTTACAAAAACAAAGCCCTTGCCGCGGGGAAGCCCGACCACCTTAAGCCAGACATGGCCGTACTGACCTCGTCCGCCCGATTGCCTGATGTATTTCCCTTCGGCCTCGGCTTCGCCTTTAACGGTTTCTTTATAAGCCACCTGGGGGCGGCCGATATTAGCCTCAACCCCAAACTCCCTTTTCATTCGATCAACCAGAATTTCCAGATGCAATTCGCCCATTCCCGAAATAATTGTCTCCCCGGTATCAAGGTCGCCGGAAATTCTAAAAGTCGGATCCTCCTCGGCCAACCGGCGCATGGACAAACCGAGCTTTTCTTGATCCGCTTTGGTTTTCGGTTCAATGCGCAAAGAAATGACTGGTTCGGGAAAAACGATTTTTTCGAGCACAATCGGATTTTCCGGATCAGAAAGCGTGTTGCCGGTCGAGGTATTTTTCAAACCAACGATGGCGCCCAAATCTCCGGCATACATTTCTTCGATTTCCTCCCTGTGGTTCGCATGCATGCGAAGAATTCTGCCCACTCGCTCTTGGCTGCCGGTCGCGGAATTCAAAATATAAGTTCCCCGTTTCAGGGTGCCGCTGTAAATGCGGAAATAAGTTAAATTTCCGACAAAGGGATCGGTCGCGATTTTAAAAGCCAAAGCCGAGAACGAGGCGTCATCTTTCGGTTCGCGAGTTACCTCCTCGTTTGTTTTTGGATTCACGCCTTTAATCGGTTTTAATTCGTGAAGGTCGAGCGGCGACGGCAAGTAATCCAAAACCGCATCCAGTAAAAGCTGCACCCCTTTATTTTTAAGGGCTGACCCGCAAAAAACCGGAACCAATTCGTTGTTTATAGTGGCGACTCTTAAGGCGCGGCGCAGCTCCACTTCTTCAATCGTTTCACCTTCCAAAAATTTATGCAAAAGTTTTTCGTCTGTTTCGGCAATGGCTTCGACTAAAGCGGCTCGTCTTTCGACTGCCTCGGCTTTGAGCGATTCAGGAATGGGCTTTCTTACGATATTTTCGCCGTGCTCGCCTTCAAAATAAATCGCTTCTTTTGTTAAAAGATCAATCACTCCTTCGAAGCCAGCTTCGCTGCCAATGGGAATTTGAAGCGGAATCGCTTTGGGATTAAGCCTTTCTTGAATCGACCGAAGCGAGTTTTCAAAACTGGCGCCCAAACGATCCAGCTTATTGATAAAGCAAATTCTGGGCACTCTAAATTTATCAGCTTGATGCCAAACAGTTTCTGATTGAGGTTCCACGCCGGCCACGCCGTCAAAAACAACCACCCCGCCGTCTAAAACCCGAAGAGACCGCTGAACTTCAACGGTGAAGTCAATATGGCCGGGGGTATCAATAATATTAATGCGATGCTCTTCTCCTCCTCGAGTCGGCTGCCAAAAACAGGTGGTTGCGGCCGCGGTAATCGTAATCCCCCTTTCTCTTTCCTGCTCCATCCAATCCATTATGGTATCGCCGGTGTGCACTTCGCCGATTTTATGAGAAATGCCGGTATAAAAAAGAATCCGTTCGGTAACGGTAGTTTTCCCGGCATCGATATGAGCGATGATGCCGATGTTCCGATATTTTTCAAGAAGATAGATTCTAGCCATAGATTTTATGAATTTTGCGCCTCCACTTCAGCTAAATAAGGATCTTTAAAAATCTCGGTGGGCATCCATTTATTTCTATTTTTATCAAAATCGAAGCGGGCTATGGTAGCTATTTTCTCTTTGGCTTTTTTAAGGCTGGGGGCGTGCATAGATTTGTTTATAACGGTAAGGCCTTCCCACTCGTTTTCCCTTAATGCCCTTTCGATACCCATGTGATTAGCCCCCACCACGATAGCAATTTCTGGTTTTTCACTAACTCCCTTGGATAATTTTTGGGCAATCGTTTTTAATTTCTGAGCCAAAATATAATTTCTTAATGTCAGTAATATGGCATCTGTCTCCGGATGCAATCTCTCATTAATATCTATCATAATTTTTCTAAATAAATTCAGAGGAGAGTACTTACCTCTTAGTTTTCTAATTAAACCAGGCACTAGTTGGGCCGTCTGCGTCGAGAAATAAATTCCCGGTAAGGCTATGCTTAAATTTTTTAAGAGATCGCGCCGACTTATTTCTTTTCGTCCCGAAAGCATACGTCCCGACAACATACAGGCTAACAAGGAGAACAACAACGGCGCTGCTATCGTTTCTCCGGTTTTCAATAGCTGTCGTAATAAAAGTACCGCCTCCGCATCTGTAATATCCCCTAAAAAGATTGGTTTATTCTCTCGCTGAACCTTCTCAATAATCTTTTTATATTGAAAATGTTGACTGAGTCGAGAAAAAAATTCTTCGGCTTGTTTCGGTTCTGAGTAATCAATAGACAGACCAGCTGTTTCAAGCATTAAAGCCACCGCGCTTTCTCCCAAATCTTCTGGTTTTTGTCTTTCTCTGTGATCTCCGTATATAACTCTAAATTTGCCTCCAGACGTTTCGATCACGCTAATATTGTCTGGCAACTTTTCTGCGCTGCTATCTCTTTGCGGTATTTTCTCCAAGGACTTCTGTTCCATATTCATAAAAAGCTATCTTAAATCAACTTCAACCTTCATAATTAATTAAAATTTTCTCGATTGCTGGATTTTTTCTTTGAATAGCTATGTGTCTTTGAGCTCGATCGATTAATTCTAAATCTTCTATTGGCCCACTATCGAAATCAACAATGAATTTGGTATCTGGATTTTTTAAATCAGCAATCACCGGCCTGATTAATTTTAGAAAATCAAGGCAGAACCAAAGCGCTTCATCTAACCAATTATTAAATTCTTCTTCTTCATCGGCTGGAAAATCAAGTTCTCTTTTAAGTTTCGGGGAATTTTTATTCTCTTCTAATCTCTGGGGTAATAATGCGATATGATTAAAAATCCACAGCCATTGTTCCGACGACATACCAGAAGACGCCTCATCCACATTAATGCCTGCTTCCGGAAAAATCAACTTGAGAAAATTAAGCGTATAGTAGACGTCATGTTCGTTAAATGAAGCTTGCGGTCCGCCAAAACTCAAATCGAGTTTCGCAAAAGCATCAATGGCTATTTCTTTCTCGACAGGAACTCCATCTTTTATGTAAAAACGAAGGTTGCTGCCAATAAAGGGGTGTTGCGCCCTCAACTTATCAAGTCCATCCGCTAAGCCCTCAACCTCTGCTTCTTTTTGCGCGAGCTGATCTTTCGATCCGGGACGATAAAGATCCTCTGTGGTAATCTTATCCCTCGAAGCTTCCAATTTTTCTTCTAAATTTTTAATTTTCGATTCTGCTTCCTTGACGTTTTTGAGAATGTTATCAAATTGATCCCAATATTGATCGGCTCTTTTAGCGCTAAAAGAACTGTATGTGGTATAAACACTCATAGCCTACCGAGCAAAGTGCGCAAAGGCTCTATTCGCCTCCGCCATACGGTGAACGTTCTGCTTTTTCTTAATGGCCGCGCCGTCGTTTTTCGAGGCAGCCATTAATTCTTCGGCCAATTTTTCCGCCATGGATTTGCCCTTGCGCGAACGCGCCGCGTCGATAATCCATTTACAGGCAAGAAAAAATTTTCGTTCCGGCCGAACCTCTCTCGGCACTTGGTAGTTGGCGCCGCCCACTCTTTTGGAAAAAACCTCAATAAGAGGCGAGGTATTTTCAATGGCTTTTTCAAAAACAGGCAGGGGTTCGTTCTTGCTCTGATTTTTTATAGCCGTGAGCGCGTCGTAAAAAACTTTTTCGGCGACTGATTTTTTGCCTTTTTTCATCAAATAATTAATAAAACGGCTCGCGCTTATGTTCTCGAATTTTACGTCCGGCTCGCGGTTTTTTTTGTAGATACGTTTTCTCCTCAAAAAAGTCTACCGACTACAGTCTACAGGCTACGGCGAAAACTAAGATTTACCGTAGTCGGTAGTCTGTAGACCGTAGTCTACTACTTGGGTCTTTTTACTCCATACTTACTCCTCTCTTGTCTCCGGCCTTCGGTGCCGGTCGCATCCAGCATTCCTCGAACAATATGGTATTTCACGCCAGGCAAATCTTTAACCCGACCGCCTCTTACCACCACGACGGAATGCTCCTGGAGATTGTGGCCGATGCCGGGAATATAAGCTGTAATTTCCATTCCATTGGTTAAACGAACCCGAGCCACTTTCCGTAAGGCGGAATTCGGCTTTTTCGGCGGTACGGTAAAAACCTTGAGGCACACTCCGCGTTTAAAAGGCGATCCGGAATAAACCGGCCGGTTTTTCAGGGTGTTAAAATAGAAGGTCAAAGCCGCTGACCTAATCTTTTTGATCCTGGTTTTTCTCCCTTTTTTGATGAGTTGTCGAATGGTAGGCATGTTCCCTCTCTTTGCTCGGTCAAAATCAAAATTTAAAATTCAAAAATCAAAAAAGACCTTTTTGGCGAACATCGAAAAGAATAACAAAAATCCAACAAGTTTGTCAACCCCGTAGAGCAACTGCGATAAAGACAAACCAATTTTTAACAAATTTGGTTAAACCCATTCAAGAAACAAAGATTTAACTCCGAGGTAGTTTCCTCCTATATGTTTGTCTTTAAAAATTGCAATCGCAGTTGTCATACGGGGTCAATCTTTTTAGAACGCCTGCGACCCGCCGACAATCAACCGGAAAATTAAGCGCGCGATCGGAGAAATAAAATAAAAAGAAAGGGAGAGCGCTAAAAATATTCCGATAAAACCGATTGATTCAAGCCATTTTCTGGTTGCGGGGAAAAGATCGAATAAAATTTTTGAACCATCAAGCGGCGGAAATGGTATCAAATTAAATAAAGCCAAGACAATATTAATATAGACGATAAGACTGACGAATTCTAAAAATAACGGGTTTATAAAACCGGCCATCAAAAGATAAAAAGAAAAAAATCTTAGGATCAGCCCCAAAACGAAAGCGATAATAAGATTAGCCGACGGCCCAGCCAGCCCGACCTTAAGCGATCCGTACCTCTGATCACTTAGATTAGAAGGATTATACGGCACTGGCCTGGCCCAGCCGATAAAAATTCCGCCGGTAAACAATAAGAATAAAGGGATAATGACCGTGCCTAAGGGATCTAAATGTTTTAATGGATTCAAAGTCAGCCGGCCTTGATCTTTCGCGGTCGTGTCCCCCAAGCGATAAGCCATCAAGCCATGAGCAAATTCATGAAAAGTAGCGGAGAGAATAATAATAATGTAGAGAAATAATTTTGAAAAAAGAGATTCCATAAGGTTAACCCATTTTTACATTTTGATTTTTGACTTTTGATTCTTGATTGTATAATATTGAGCTTATGCCCAGTAGTGAGCCCGCGATTAATTTAAACCAATTTGCGAGGCTCATACTGGAATAATGAATATAGTGGAAAATGAAGGTAAATTTTTTAACAATCCCCGATAGTTTAAATCACAAATTGCTATCGCGGGCCTACTACTGGGTATGAAACAATGCGAAATTTGCGGTAAGGGTTCGATTATTCGCGGAAAGAGGATTAAGCTCCGCGGTAAGTATAACCCCATTGGCCAAAAAAGAAAATATCCGAATCTGCAGAAAACGCGCCTACCTAATGGCCGACGTGTTTTGGCTTGCACGCAGTGCATCAAACAATTTTCAAAAGGATAAATTAAGAAAAGAGAACTCGCCTTCGCGAGTAAGCGGGCTTTGCCCGCCGTAGCTCGCTTCGGCGAGCAGAGGCGGGCTGTAGTATAATGGTAGTACACAAGGCTGGGGGTCTTGTAGCGGGCGTCCGATTCGCCCCAGCCCGACAAAAACAAAATCGGCCACGGGCCGATTTTGTTTTACCTATTCCGCGTCAAACGCCCTCATCACCTCGTTAAACTTGCCGTTCAAATCATTTATTGCTCGGGCTTCGTCGTTGGCTTTTCCCAGTAATTCCTGAATTTTATCGCCCTCGTTTCTGCCTAAAAATTTTTCCCGAAGAATCTCCAAAAGCTGAGTTAAATAATCATTGTAAATAATTAGGCGGCTAATCAAAGCGGTTTCCGAACTCAAAGCCTCGAGCGCTTTCTGTCCGGCTGCCGACGGAGAAATCTGCGCCAAATTCTTCGCCATAATTTCCAGTTGGCCCGAAAGCTCAATGGCTTTTTCCCGCGCTTGCTTGTTTCTCTCGAGTTCCGCCGAAATCAGAACCAGGGCTTCCGTATACTTACGCTCCTCGTCCAGTCGAGAAACTTCCTCTATCCTCTTAGACGACTCATTGGAAAAAACCACAATATCTTGCGCAATTAACGAAGCTTCCTGACGAGCCCGAAGAAAATCTTGAGGAATATTTCTTGGTTCAACAGCGAGAAATCGCAGGACAAAAAAAGCCGCGAGAATGATGATGAGGAAAAGAATTAAAATTCTCGCCTGCCGCGGAAGTTTAAAATAAAAAGTGGAAAACATAATTTCTTATCATTAAACCTCATTTCCTTGAAAAAAGCAACTCCGTAGGATAAAATTAATATTGTGCGGGGTTCGTATAGTGGCAATATGGCTCCCTTCCAAGGAGCAGACGCGAGTTCGATTCTCGTACCCCGCTCAAAAATTTTAGCTAAAATTTTTGAGCGAGGCTCGACCAAATTCTACTTGGGCGGCCCGCTCCACACGTTAGATTTTCCGATTTTTTACCGACAAAAATGATAGATTGGTTTGCGGGGAGGCAATTGATTTTGGAGCGGTAGCTTTAAAGCTACCGCTCCCCTTACCCGCTCAAAAAAACGGCAACTTCTAAAAAAATAACGACTTGCGATGTCGTTAGATTTACAACTCGTAGTTAAACTCCAATCATTGAATTATTTTAAAAAGATTGCTATAAAGTATTTAGCTCTCCCGACGAACGCAATAATCCCCCCCACCCGCAACCCTCACAAAAAGGAGCAGTAGGATGGCAGAGAAAAGCGGGAAGTGGCGGGCAATCTTCGAGAAGGCGATAGGAATGCTTAGTCGGAACGGGTGCCCGGTCTGCAATAAACCTCTCAAGAAGATTGGCGACAGAAGGCGGAAAATTCACGGGAATTGCCAAGGACGACTGCTCGAGGCACGACAGCCGATCGCCCGATAGCGAAGGTGCACGTTGGCGGAGGGCGTCGCGTGATTTTTTCCGCGGCGCCCTCTATATTTTTATAAAGGATTTAAATCAGCTTCAATACATTCCACCAATTCTCTACGTATTCGGCCCGGCGGTTTTGGTATTTTAAGTAAAATGCGTGTTCCCAGATGTCCAGACCAATAATCGGCGTGTGGCCGTTTAGATGCGGCGGGTGCATCAAAGGGGAATCCTGATTGGGCAATGAGTATATTTTTAATTTTCCGGCGTCATCCTTTACAAGCCAGGCCCAGCCGCTGCCAAAATGCGATACAGCGGTTTGGGTAAATATTTTTTTTAATTCTTCAACGGAGCCAAATTCTTTTTTAATCTCCTCGACTAATACCTCGTCAACTTGTTTTTGCGGAGCCATAATCTGCCAGAAAAGCGCGTGGTTCAAGTGGCCGCCGCCGTTGTTTTTGAGAGTTTTTTTATCTTCCTCGGCCATTGGCAAATCGTGCAAATTACCGATTAAATCCTCGAGCGGTCTTTCGGCTAAATCCGGATATTTTTCCAAAACAGCATTTAAATTATTAACATAGCCTTGATGGTGCTTGGTATGATGAATTTCCATTGTCCGAGCGTCGATATAAGGCTCGAGGGCGTCATAAGAATAATTTAATTGTGGCAATTGATGTTTCATATTATTTAGCTTTGAGCTTTTAGTTGATAAAACGACTATTGCTTAAAGTCTAGCGGAAAAAAATCAAGCGTCAAGCTCGCCCCGATAATCAGATTCGTCTTAACTCTCTGATAAAATGTTTACATTATATAAGATTAATCTTATATAATATACAAATTTAAGTTAGGCATAAATCCAGCAAAATTTCTTCGTAGCCAATTTTTCCCGCTTTAGTCAACATGTCGTAATCCGCTAATCTTCGCAACAAGGAGAGATCGTATGTTCGGCTACTTAAAAAGTTAAAAATTTTTGCCGGCTCTTCTTTCAAAAAGAGAAGTTTTTCAAAGGATGTCACTCTTTCCTCTAAGCCGCCACGATAGCCCAATATATTAATAAAAGAGAAAATATCCGGCGATTCGGCGTAATTCCCTAGAGATTTAATTGCTTCGATGCCGATAGCGTTCTTCTCCTCGCCTGCCTTAAACCATCGCAACTTTTCGACCTCCGTTACTGCCGCCCAGCTGTCACCTCTAAAATGGTAAACTAAAAAATCAACGACGGCTTCGCTCAAATTGATTCCCCTCTCTTTAATCTCTTCCTGGATAAATAACTTAAATTCTCGTTCTTCGAGCTCGTCGAATTTCTCAAATACATTTGGCTTTTCAAAAAGAAAATCGAAGCCGCTTTTCGGACCACTCGCGTCGGAGATAAAAACCGTCAAATCCGTTAAAGATCCAAAATTCTTTAGTATTTTTTTGAACTCCGCCGCACTATCACGCGTGATAGTATTGAGATTTTTCGATATTTTCCCCTTCCCATTTTTTTCCTTCTGGCCTATCTTTTTTCTTTCCTGCCAGACACTTTCCAGTATCGCTAATTTTTTCGGCCCGAAAAGCGACTGATTCCGGGCAAATTCTCTAAATTCCAAAGAAGCCGACGAGTCGGTTTCTCTGTTCGAATTTTCAAAATCAAATTTTTGAATAATCGCTGCGGGGTACTTTTTTTTGTAAGCAAAAATAAGCTCCTTTAATCTTTTGAGCCGGCGATAAGAATCAGAACCGGACAATGATAGAATCATAAAGACGAGGATTTAGGACTTAGAATATAGAATTTAGGAAATTTTTTAATCCCTAAATCCTAACTCCTAAATTCTAAATCCTTTTATTGATTGCCGCTCTAATAAATTCCCGAAACAACGGGTGCGGTTTCAAGGGCCGGGATTTGAATTCCGGATGAAACTGGGTGCCCAAGAAAAACGGATGTTTTGATTTGGGCAATTCCATAATTTCCATCAAGCGCCGATCCGAAGAAAAACCGGAGAAAATCATTCCGGCCTTTTCAAGTTTTTCCACATAAACAGGATTCACTTCGTAGCGATGGCGGTGGCGCTCGGAAATCAGATGCTCTTTGTAAGACTCGTACGCTATCGTTCCTTTTTTTAAAACCGCCGGATAAGCGCCCAACCGCATTGTTCCGCCCAAATTTTTTTCCGAAATATTTTTTTTCTGCTCCGGCAAAATATCAATCACCGGATGCGGCGTTTGGGGATTAACCTCGCTGGTATTGGCTTTCTTTAATCCTAAAACCGAACGAGAAAACTCCGCGACCGCAAGCTGCATACCGTAACACAATCCAAAATAAGGAATTTTCTTTTCCCGAACGTACCGGATAGCCGCGATTTTTCCTTCCACGCCGCGACTGCCGAAACCGCCGGGAATGACAACCCCGTCATACGCTCGTAATTTTTTGAGTTCCGCCGGATTTTTTTCAAAGGCTTCGGAACTAAGCCATTCCAACTGGGGTTTTCGCTTAAAAAAGTAAATGGCGTGCTTCAAGGCTTCGATCACCGAAATATAAGAATCTTCCAAGATAAAATCTCCGGCGCCGAAATATTTGCCGACAATCGCAATTTTTACCGGTTTTTCGGCGCGGCGGATCACGCGCACCAGCCCCTGCCAATCTCTCAAATCTTTTTTCCTCGGCTGCAGTTTTAATTTATTCAGAATCACGCCGCTTAAATTATCCTTTTCAAAATTAACCGGCACTTCGTAAATGCTCGCCACATCCGGCGCGGAAATGACGGCTTCTTCGGGAACGCTGCAGTGGAAAGCGATTTTTTCTTTTCGCTTTTTGTCCAATGGAGCGTGAGCCCGGGCTAAAATAATATCCGGATGCAAGCCAACGCTCTCTACCGCGCGCACCGCGTGCTGGGTAGGCTTGGTCTTAAGTTCGGTGCCGCCGGCTCCCAACGCCGGCACAAAACTCACCAAAACCAAAATAACATCCGCTGGTTTTTTCACCTTTAACATTCGAACCGCTTCCAAAAAAAGAATGTTTTCATACTCGCCCACCGTGCCCCCAATTTCCGCGACTACAACTTGAGCTTTATTTTTTAGCGCTGCCTTATCAATGCGATCAATAACCTCCATGGGAATATAGGGCACGACCGATACAAATTTTCCCCCGTAGCCCAAATTCCTTTCCCGATTGATCACGGCCTGATAGACGCTGCCGGTCGTCATATAGTTGGCGCGCGTCAAGTCGCAATTCAAAAATCTTTCGTAATTGCCCATATCCTGATCGCATTCCATTCCATCGTCCAAAACAAAAACCTCGCCGTGTTCCGTGGGATTCATGGTGCCGGCGTCAACGTTCACGTAGGGATCAATTTTTAGAGCGGTTACCGAAAAACCTTTCGCCTGAAGAATTTTTCCGATGGAAGCGGCGGCAATGCCTTTACCTACTCCGGACATAACACCGCCGACGACGAAAATATATTTGGTCATGAGAAAGACTACGGTCTACAGACTACAGTCTACAGCAGTATTCATTTCCTTAAGACATTACTTGTAGCCTGTAGTCAGTAGTCTGTAGACTAATTTTTTTGACACATGGGACAAAAACAACTTGATCTCCCGCCTAATTTTACCCTCTCAATCTTCGTCCCGCAACGTCTGCAGGGTTCGCCTTCCCGGCGATAAACCAAGCGGCGGTCGCCGTAGCTGCCGGCCTTACCAGATGTATCCCGAAAGTCCGAGATTGAAATGCCGCGCAATTTAAGAGCCATTTTTAAAATCTGCCGCATTACTACATATAAGCTTTTTAGCTGGTTAGCTTTTAGCTGGCTAGCTTTGCTTAACGGATGAATTTTCGCCTGCCAGAGCATGTCGTCGGAATAGATATTGCCAATGCCGGCAATAACTCCTTGATCCAGTAAAACCTGTTTTATCTTTCTTTTTTCGGACTTTATTAACTTTATAAACTTTTCGACTTTAAAACTTTTTTTCAGCGCGTCTGGTCCAAGATTTTTTAACTCCGGCAGATTTTCCATTTCTTCTTTTGGCCCGAAAACGACTTTCGCGAATTTTCGCAAATCCGAAAGCGCGAGCTGCCAACCGTTGTCTAAATAAAAAATCAGGTGAATATAATCATTAACTTTTTCCGATAATGCGCCCTTGAACAAAGGCAACGCTTTACCCTTTACGATTCGCCATTTACCGATTAAGAGATGGCCAGTCATTTTCTGATGAATCAATAAAATATAGCTTATAGCTTTTAGCTTATAGCTTTTAGTCAAATAGATGAGAATATTTTTCCCGCGCCGTTTTACATTTTTAATTTTCAATCCCTTGATTTCTTTTTCAAAAATTCTCTGAAATCCGTTTCCTTTCCGCGTAAATCCGCGTTTATCCGCGAAGATGATTTTAATCATCTTGGGCGTATCAAACCAAACGCCGGTTATCCGGCGTCCTAACACTTTTTTATTTAAGTCGTTAACGACCGTCTGGACCTCGGGAAGTTCGGGCATAAATCAACGAATAACGAATCTGTACGAATAAGCGAATATACGAATTCGTTTATTCGTAAATTCGTATTTATTCGTTATTCGTTGATTTACTCCTCTTCATACACCACTTCTTTCGACGGTATGAGTCGCGGGTCCGTAGGCAAAGTAAAGTAAAAAGTGCTTCCTCGATCAATTTCCGATTCAACCCAAATTTTCCCGCCATGACGTCGAATGATATTCTTCACGATATACAAACCGAGGCCAGAACCTTCCGGCGCCAGTTTTATCGCGTTTTCCGCCCGGAAAAACTTCGTAAACAAACGGCTTATCTCGCCGGGCGGAATGCCCACGCCGGTATCCCTAATCGCGACTTCTATATAGGGTTCGTCTTTTACGCGGCCCAAGGCCACAATCACCTGTCCGTTTTTAACGTTGTAGCGCACGGCGTTATCCAAAAGGTTAATTAGAGCTATCCGCAGCTTAGCCGGATCAATAGAAATTACAATGGAAGATTCAGCTGACTTTTGGAAATAAATCTCAATCCCCGCTTGTTTCGCGAGTTCCCTCGCCTCGCCAATCACTCCCTCAACAAATTCCACCATATTCGTATTTTCAAATTGATAACCGAACTGACCCTCTTCAATTTTCGAAACATCTAAAAGGTCATTAACGGTTTTCAGAAGTTTGGCCGAGGCGCCAAGACCCGAAGCAACTAAATCTTTTTCATCGGGAGCCAACTTTGCATTATTAAGATTTTCCAAAGACCAGTGAACCGCCGTAAGCGGCGTCCGGAGCTGGTGAGCGGCCACGGTGATAAATTCGCTTTTGGATTGAAGGAGCGCCACCTCTCTTGTTCGATCGTGAACAATCTTTACAAAGCCTAAAAGCCGGCCCGCCGGATCAATAATCTTATCCGTGGTCACCCGAAGTTCCATTTTCGGTTCGTCCAAAGAAATATCGATAATCTGGGGAAAAATTCCGGATTCCGAACGTTGGATAACCAAAGGCGCGAGCGAGGGAAAAAATACCTGGGTTAAAAATTTAAAACGGGATTCTTTGGCGCGATCCGGCGAAAAATTCTGACCAATCACTTCTTCGGCTTTAATGTTAAAAATAGACTCGGCCGCCTGGTTAAAAATCAAAACTTTAAAATCCGCGTCGTAAGCGACGAGCCCGTCTCTTAAGTTCAAAATGATGCTTTGGAGCTCGTTGCGTTCCACTTTTATTTCAAGATGTGATCGCGCGAGCCGCAAATTGTTAAAAAAAATAACCGCGGCCAGAATTAAAAAAAATACCGAGCTCATCAAAAACCAAAAGTCCGGCAAATAAAAATAATTAATTCCCGAAAGAATCAGAAGAAACGGCAGAAAAATCCAAAAAAGCCGCATTTCGGGCAATGCGGAGTAAAGGGCGAATTTTTCCAGCAAAGATTTCATAAGCTCAAGCCGTAAAGTTTATTATCGTATCTATTCACAAAAAACAGCTGATTCTCGATTTTGGATAAATGCCACAGATCAACTGTCGGCTCCAAAGAAGTGAAAATTGGTTCGATTGAATTTTTCTCCGTGTCAATCAAATAAATAAAATCCCGCGAATAAACGGCCTTTTTCAAATAATCATCGGGCAAAAGCGGCTCTTGCGGCAAGCTGTAAAACTGGGGCAGACCGCAATAAATTTGCGGCTGACTGACAAAACATTTCGTAGGCAGAGTCGAGAAATCAAGATTCGCCAAATGTTTTCCGTCTTTATCAATTAACTTTGCCTCGGCAACGCGCCCGTTATTTTTTGTTTTAAAATCAATGGCGATTTTAGCATCGGCAGACCAATTAAGCATCAATCCGTTGCCGCTATCAATTCTGGAAAGAGTTCCCTTTTTAATGTCCAATGACCAAGCCTGACTTTCGTATTGATAAGAAGGCGGGCTGATTAAAAATATTTTTTGAGGATCCAGCCAAAAGAGTTCAACATCTTTTACCGAAAGGGAAATAAGTTTTACCGGCTTGGGAATGGCCGGGGATTTCAAGTCTTTTAACATCAAATTACTCGAGCCGTTCGCTCCTGGTTTTTCCAAGTAAGCTATTTTTTTAACGTCCGGCGAAAAAACACCGGCCACGGCATTTGGCAAATCCTGTTTAATTTTCGTTTCAACGTCGTAAAGAGTGAATTTAGGATTTTGCCGGTCTCCGGATTTTATTAAAACTAATTTTCCATCGCGGGAAGGCTTAATTGATTGAACATCGAAAATCGCCTCATCAGAAATTTTTTCGTCGCCGTCTCCTCTGCCACCAACCGACAAAACCGATCCGGGCACTTTCATAATTTTTCCATCCGGGGTCAAGTAATAAATTTCCGGAGTCGAAGAAGCAAACGGCTGGTAAAGCCAGTAATCAGAAACTTCGTTGCGACTTAGAACTTTTAACTTTGCAGTTCCGATTTGGCCACTACTACTTGTAGTAGTGCCCTTAAAGACTTGATTGCCAACCGGAGGAATGCCCCCGCCTTCCGGCGGATTTAAAATAGTTTGCGCGTTTCTCCAGGCAAAATAAACGCCTGCTCCCAAAGCCAGGGCTCCGATCACAATAACTACGACAATGACTATTTTTTTCCTGTCCATTTTTTAGCTTCTTAGCTTTTTAGCTGATTAGCTTTCTCTAATCTCCTTAATTTATTTTCCATAAACTCCTTATATTTTTCTTTGGCTTGAGTCGGCCGGTTTTGGGCTTTTTCCTGTTTGATTTCCCGATCAAGTTGACCCGCTCGCCTTTGCAGCACGGCGGCTTTTGCGTCTAATATTCCTTTTTTGGGTAATCGAAGCGGTGGTTTTAATTTTAATGGAAACATAGATAAATTCTATGTGGTTGTTGTTATTGTATCCCTAAATTGGCGAAAAACGGATATGCCAGTGGTCATCTTCTCGAAGAGCTTGAGAGCCATCAAAAAGGGTATAAACTGGCCCCAGCCTAGTGGTTCTTACTCTTTGAGAAACACCTGGGTTCCCAAGACACGCAGATATTCTATTGTCAGCGCCTCCTCTCATAGAGAAGTCAAGCGTATATCCATCGCCGTGCGTAGTATTCCCGCCATGACCAGCTCTTTCTTGAGCGCCGCTTGCAACAAGCTCGCCATCACCGAACCCGCAAATTCTTTTAAACATTATGAGCTTACTTAAAGCCTCCCCTCGAATATTACTAAAATCTGTACAGCCTGCTGCATCTCTACCAAAACAGTTACCAGAACTTGTAATCCCTATGCCTTGATCTCTCAATACTTGAACGGCCTGTTCATGGGTAAAAATTCCCGCTAAATCAGGTATATTCCTAAAAAATTCAGACTCTGAAGCCGATGGCCCAGGCGACGTCTGTCTCGCGGGCACTGATTCCACCCCCGGATCACTCAAATCCACCAAGTTCGGATTTATCGTTCGCAAAATCAAGACCGCGGCCAAAAGCAAAACCACTCCCCAGAGCGCGCCTTTGATATAATCCAAGGCGTTTTTTTTGTCGCCCACAGCTCCGGAAACTGCCCAGAGGATCCCTCCATAAGTCAAAACCCCCAAGGCCGCGGCGCCAGCCAAGCCAAGCGCGATCTGATAAATATTTCTCACAATCCCGGCCGGCGATTTTCTCTCTGCCTCTGATAAATTACACCAAGGATAATTAAATTTCTGACAAGCGATAGTGATATTGCTATTATTTTGGGCAAAAACTGCTTGAGGGAAAAATAGAAAATAGAAAATAAAAAATAAAAAATAAAAACCAAATAACAAATAAACAAACCTTGTTGACCCATCGAGAAGAGTTGAAAAAATTTTTATTCGTGGCATTCGCATAAATTCGTGGATTCGTATTATTTCACTCGCAGCTGTATATTCCTTGCCGCGATCTCCAGTTGATTTAAAAAATTCCGCAGGGTCACTCTTAAATCAATTTGAAATCCGGAAGGAGCTTGAGAATCAATATTTAAATTAAGCATTTGCGGATTGTCCGACGCGCCTTCGGTTTTCTGGCCATTGGCTGTCCAGTCAAAAATAATATTGTCCAAACTCGGCGTATTAAAGAAAAACGGTATGGCTTCAAATGAATTATTGCCAGCCTGAACCGAGGTGCCGGCCGAACCATTCCTTATAACCGCTTCCGGGGAATTCACCGGAATATGAAGAATGTAGTCGAGCGCTTGCTCCGGCAAGGCGATTCTTACTTCTGTTTCTCCGCCGCCGTAATCCGGAACAGTAAATTTCAAAAATTTAATTCCCAATCCATTCTCTTCGTTTTTCATAAGCTGGTCATTCACGTACCAGCGGACTTTGGTTTCGGAAAGCTCCATAATCTTGCCGTTGTCAATCAGTTCGAAATTCACCGTGACCGGCGTGCCGCGCGTCGGGAAAATTTTTCCCTGATACCACGAAGGGGCGAAACTCTCCGCCTGCCAGGAAACTAAAAACTGCGGAGCGGTTTGGGCCAGGGCAGCTCTTTATAGGACATATTTCTATTTTCCGGCTGCTTTTGCCACGGCGCCTAAAATATTTCCTTTTGCCGGATGATTAGCTAAATAAATTGTAATAATTAAACCGATGGTTCTTATGGGCAGAGCACCCACATAAGGAACAAGCTCTAGGATATTGCTTGCCAAGTCGGCGCCTGCCTTCACTCCTTTCATTCTAAAGTAAAATTGGGTAACGGGAAAGGTTAAAACATCCAATATCCAAAAATCATCCAGCCCGATAAACACGAGCGCTATCCCAAGCAAATCCGTAAAACCAATATACATTACGAGAATCAACGTTTCTGGCAGCGAAATCTTTGCCATGGTTTCGGTAATTAGTAATTAGTAATTGGTAACTACTATTTACCATTTACTATTTACCATTTACCATTTACCATTTACTATTTACTATTTACTTCCGCATCTGTAATAATTCCTCTGGATTAGTCGTGATTATCTGATTTTCAAAGTATGACGGGACAATCTGAATAGCCACATGCTTTAATCCGGCAAAAAATAATCCCTCGCCCACTCCGGCTTCAAGCAACAAACTTTTTTCGGCTTCGGTCAAACCAAAAGTTTTAGCCACCAAGTCAATGGTTGCCGGCGCCTGTTTCAATAAAAGCTGAAGCGAGGAATTGGTGATAATCGGTCGGCCGTAGGGCGAGGTCAAAAAATCTTCAACGTCTTGAGTAATAGTCGAGACGCCCAGATAATATTTTCGCGCGCGCTTGACCAAGCCAAAAAGAAAAGCGGCGGAATCGGGATACTTCATCATCCACCAGGCCTCGTCAATCACGAGAATCCGTTTTTTCAGTTCGGCGCGAATCAGATTCCAGATAAAATTCAAAATCGTGTACATCGCGATGGGCCGGAGCTCGTCTTCCAAATCCCGAATGGAAAAAACAATCAGACGATTTTTAATATCGATATTGGAAGGCTGATTGGTGAAACCAGCGTAACTGCCCTTGGTGAATTTTTCCAAACGCTGGGACAGTCCCCGGCCGCCCTCCATATTTTCCAGAACCGCCTGCAGGTCGCCCAAAAGCGGCGGGGTGAGTCCGGTAAAATCTTTTTTGTCAGCCGTAATATCCCGCGAGGCATAAGTTTCGGTAATGGCCCGGTCCAAAAGCGCGTCTTCTTCCGGCGTAATTTTACCAAGCATCAATTTTATGAGACCGGTTAAATTCAAAACATGCGATTTGAAAACATCAGCCGGATCTTCGCCTTCGGGAATAATCGGAATGTCAAAAGGATTAATTTGATGTTCCGAGGTCAAAGAAATTTTAAAGAAACTGCCAGCCACGGATTCAGCCAATTTTTGATATTCATTTTCCGGATCAATAATGATAATG
The DNA here is from genome assembly GCA_016188075.1 of Candidatus Wolfebacteria bacterium. GTDB lineage: Bacteria > Patescibacteriota > Minisyncoccia > UBA6257 > UBA9933 > JACPIO01. The sequence continues at coordinate 27,545 of JACPIO010000010.1, forward strand.
TCGTTTCCCATCATTAAGGAGCGGATAATTTCCAATTTGGTGGCGTAAGATTTG
>JACPIO010000011.1 GCA_016188075.1 Candidatus Wolfebacteria bacterium
ATCCCGGGCAAGACGCTCTCTTTTGTCATAAAGAGTGATAACGGCACCGGTGATAGCTAAAGGATGCATTAGATTCTCGCGAATTAATTGGATGGTTTGGAGAAGCTGGCCTAAACCTTCCAAACCGTAATATTCAGCCTGAACTGGAATCAAAACCTCGTCGGCAGCCACTAGGCCATTAATGGTAAGCAAGCTTAATGATGGCGGGAGATCAATTAGAATATAATCGTAATGGTGGCGAAGTTGATTGATGAATTTCCTTAAGTAATATTCGCGCTCGGGCAAGTTTACTAATTCAACGATTATTCCTGCAAGGTGGGGCGAGGAAGGAATAAAGTGATAATTTAAAATTGCGCTTGGCCTAACTAGTTCTTGATAATCGGCTTGTCCCAAAATACCATGATAGATGTTCTTGCTAAAATTGCGGTCATAAGTTAATCCGGAAGTGGCGTTCGCTTGAGGGTCAAAATCCACAAGCAACACCCGACGGCCAAAGGCGGCGAGATATGCACCGACACTCACTGCTGTTGTCGTTTTTCCGGTTCCCCCTTTAGCGTTATAAATACAAATTACCCGAGCCATGCCAACTTTTACAATACTGCTTTTTTATGGCAGTATCAATCAGAAATTTTGCCCAGGTGGCGGAACTGGTAGACGCGCAGGACTCAAAATCCTGTGTCCGCGAGGATGTGAGAGTTCGAGTCTCCTTGTCGATCGCAACCCCGCACCAAGCTTTGCTTTGGTGCGTGGGCGACTCCCACCTCGCCCACCTGGAGCAAAATTTAGCGTCGGGGCGCGCACGATCTTTATTTTTGACTTTATCCCCTTTCAGATATAGCATTGACGATATGCCAAAGACACTTACAAAGAAAGATATAAAAGGAGTTTTTATCTCAACTCTCCAACCGTTTGCCAAAGCGGTTCAGTCCGATTTCAAAAAAGTTAACGAGCGGCTGGATAAAGTTGACTCTAGATTTGATAAGGTAGATTCGCGGCTTGATAGAGTAGAATCTGAGTTAAAAGAAGTAAAGGAGGAAGTGAGGGAAATGAGGGAAAATGCCAGTGAATTATTCACAAAACTTGATAAATTTATAACTCTTTACGAAACGCAGAGGCAGGAAACGCTAATGCTCGGCGTTCAGCTAAAGAGATTAGAAGAACGAGTAGATAGATTAGAAGCCAAACGAGTCCGTTAATTTATAGCGAGGCTACAAGCAGCAATTCCGCACCGTGCTATGCTCTGGTGCGGGGCGAGTCTCTTCCTTAACCCAGAATGAGCAGTACTAAATATGATTAAAATAATCTTCATAACAGCGGCTCTAGTTCTATTAGCTATATCAATTCTGTTATGGGCTTTGGCTTTACTTCTAAGTTCGCGTCTATTCAAGCTAGAAAATCCAACTTATAAGAAATCAGCTAAAATTATTTTTCTTACATTAATTGCTAATGTAATAATTGGTATACCTCTCGGCATCATAATCAAAGGGCTTGTCTTCTTTGCTTTTTACTATTTTTTGAAAAGGTACTATGAAGTCAGGTGGCTCAAATCGTTGGGGGTTTATACTACTCACGTAGTAATAGCCGTTTTACTTTCCCTACCCTTTCTTTTCCCTCTATACAGCGTATCTCCTTGGCAAGTAATGGGTGAAGCAATGCTTACAGTCTACAATAATGGCGATTCTGTGCTTATATATAAGCTAGCTGAAGATTTTTCTCGAGGAGATATTATTGTATTCAGAAGCCCGAATAACGAAAAGGAATTCTTTATCAAGAGAGTCATTGGACTACCGGGTGAGGAGATAAAAATCAGCGGAGGAGAAGTAATAATTGATGGCAAAATTCTAAGAGAGAGTTATTTGCCTGCTGAAGCTGAAACGCCTGGATATTACAACGCGAAGCTTGAAAAAGATGAATATTTTGTACTAGGAGATAATCGGCTTCAGAGTCGTGATTCACGAAGTTTTGGGTCTATTAAGCAATCGTTTATTAAGGGGAAAGTTTTTTATAAACTTCCTAGGAAGTTTGGCAAGTTCATCCCCAAGAAATAGATAAGCGGTGTATTTCTAAATATCCGCTGAACTTTTGAATGGAGTGATTGATAATGTAAGATGTTTGCCTGAAACGCCTTTCCATTTTAAAAGGTAGTAGGCGCTAAAGAAGCTGATACTGCCTATTAATATCCCCCCAAAAATATCGCTCGGCCAGTGGATGCCGATTGCCACTCTGCCTAATCCGATAAAGAGGGCGGCGATTAGAAACCACCAACCCGCTCGCCGATTGATTAGCCAAATGGTGAGAGCTAATGGGAGGATAAAAGCGATATGACCCGAAGGAAAAGAGGGCGTGGCGGCATGGTCGATGAGAGGCTGAATGTTCTCTACCACAAAGGGGCGGGGCCGATCGTAAGAAAAACGGATAAGGGTGGTTAAAATCCCTCTCGAGAGGATAACGGAAATAATGCTTAAAGACGAAAAATAAAACCGGTGGCGCCAATCTTTTTCCTTGAAAAGGAAATAAAGAAAGACAATGACAAGAAAAATAATGAGATAGCTAGCCAGGAAAACGAATAACCAATCGAGTAATTGGTTTTTGTGCGCTAAACCGAAGAGGAAGGAGAAAACACTACCGTCTGACATAGGGCAAAAGCGCCATAAAGCGGGCGCGCTTCACGGCACGTGCGAGCCGGCGCTCGTGCTTGGCACAAGTGCCGGTATGAATCGGGTCAATGATTTTTGCCTGACTGGAAATAAAGCGATTTAAAAGGTCAGTTTCTTTGTAATCAATGTCCGCCACATTTTGCGAACAGAAAAAACATTGTTTTTTACGTTTTGCACTCATCTTAAAAAGGCAAGTC
>JACPIO010000012.1 GCA_016188075.1 Candidatus Wolfebacteria bacterium
CGGTCGAATTCATTTTTAAACATCCCAAAGGAAGCAAAGGCAGGGCTTAAAAGGATGATATTGCCTGAATGCGCCACTCGAATGGCGTATTGCAGGGCCTCTTTCAGAGATCGCGCCTGATCGCAGGTTTCCCTAAATTTTTTTGGCAGAGTGTCGGTTCCGGTTCCCGGGAGGAGGATAACTTTCTTAGAATAGCGGGGAATGATTTTTAATAAGGATTGCGTGTTGAGTTTCTTATCGGCGCCGCCCATAATGAGGATTATCTTGCGGTCGGCTTGTCGAATCTGTTTTCCCTCTAACGCTTGGAGGGCGGCTTTCGTCGCGTCTGGGGTCGTCGCCGTCGTGTCGTTATAAATTTTTATTCCGCGTACCGTGCGCAGCAGCTCGAGCCGACCCGGGAGACCCGTAAACGTTGCCAAGCCTTTTTTTATTTCATTCTCCTTTAGTCCTAAGATTTTTACGGCGGCAACGGCCATGGCGGCATTTTCGCGATTATGCTTTCCCGGCAGGCTAAGAGGCCAAGAAGTCGGGAGTGGTCTTGGGACGATTTTTTTGCCTTTTGTCTTTATCCTTGGAGCGATGGCGGCGCCCGCGACCGTAAAATCTTTTTTATTTTGGAATCGAAAGATGTTCGTCTTATCCGCAAAATAGCGATTCGCGTTGCTTTTGTAATAATCAAGATGATCCGGGAGTAGGTTGGTAAAAACGGCAATGTGGGGGCTGATTTTTGCTTCGCCAAATCCTTGGAGTTGCCAGGAATCCAATTCGAGTGCGGCGATGTCACCGGGTTTTACTTTTTTTAAAAGCGCGAGAGTGGAAATTCCTTTCACGTTTCCTCCCAAATGAACGGGGCGGCCGGAAGTTTTAAGGAGATGATAAATAAGATGAGTCGTTGTGGATTTACCTCGTGTGCCGGTAATTCCAAGAATGATTGCTCCGGATAAGCGGGCAAAAAGAGCCGTGCTCATTTCTACGGGAATGCCGTTTTTCCGCGCCTCCTTCACAAAGGGAGAATCGAGTGGAACTTTCGCGGCTTTAATTATTAAATCTCGATTTCGAAAATCTTCTAATCGATGCTCGTGAAGACGGTACTTAATAGAACGGAATTTCTTTAGCTTTGCGAGCGACTTCTTAAGCTGTTCTCTGGTTTTTAAGTCAGTGACGATAATCTTCGCGCCGCACTCCGCCAGGAATTTAGCATCGTGAACGCCGCGCCCCAAGAGGCCCAGACCCATAACGGTAATTTTTTTGCCGCGGAAATAATCTTGATACCGTTTCATATCCCAAGCAAAGAATTTATAACTCTGCGGGAAGACCAATGGAGTCAATTATAACCGTAGCAGGGGTGGGGATCGAACCCACGACCTCGGCGTTATGAATGCCGCGCTCTTACCGGCTGAGCTACCCTGCCTGATTAAATTTTTGTAGCCCCTCGTCGTCCGCCAACTGGCGGACTCGCTCGGGACCAGAAGGCGCAGGCGAATGAAATACATTCGCAGCGCCTTAGCTGGTTGCGGGGGCGGGAGTCGAACCCGCTGTCTGGGGATTATGAGCCCCCCGAGGTAGCCGTTCCTCCACCCCGCGATTGTAATTATATGCGGGTTTTATTATAAATCAACTATTCCCATCAGTTGGATTTTTTTTAAATTCTGGTAGAATTATTTCTACCATGATCGAACAGATTAAGAAAACGGCAGTTCTAAATATCAAGAAAGCGCTGGACTTGAAAGGACTCGAGGACCTACGCATTAAATATCTTGGCCGCAAGGGAGAATTGACGCGAATGCTTCGCGGGCTAAAAGATTTATCGCTCGCGGAGCGGCGCAGAGTTGGTCCGGCGGCGCAACACCTCAAAAAAGAATTGGAGCGATTAATCGCGGAGAAAAAAAACGAATTAATTACCAATTACCAATTACCAATTACTTCTCGTTTTGACGTTACTCGTCCCGGCCATCGGATCAAGCTCGGCCATATTCATCCTTTAACGAAAATCGAAGAAGAAATTCGGCATATTTTTCTTTCCTTAAACTTTTCCGTGGTCGAAGGACCGGAAGTAGAGACCGAATATTACAATTTCGACGCTTTAAACATTCCGCCGGATCACCCGGCGCGGGATATGTGGGATACTTTCTGGCTAAAACAATCCGCCAAAAGCGGATTGTTCGCCCGATCAGATTTGCAGCGCAAATCTGATTTAGGGCAAAAGAATGGTCGTTTATTGTTGCGGACTCATACTTCGCCGATGCAAATCCGCTATATGGAAACGCATAATCCGCCGTTTCAGATTATCGTTCCGGGAGTGGTTTACCGTCACGAAGCGAGCGACGCCACGCACGCTTTCCAGTTTATGCAGATTGAAGGGTTGATGGTGGGGAAAGATGTCTCTCTGGCTAATTTTAAATATATTATCGAAGTTTTCCTCAAAAAACTATTCGGCTCAGATTTGGAATTCCGACTCGTGCCCCATCATTATCCTTTTGTCGAGCCCGGGGTTGACGTTTATATGAAATTTAGCGGAAAGTGGTTGGAGGTGGCCGGTGCCGGCATGGTGCATCGAAAAGTTTTTGAAGCGGTAAAGTATAATCCCTACGAGTGGCAGGGATTTGCCTTCGGCTTTGGCTTGACTCGCCTTGCGATGATTAAATACAATATTCCGGATATTCGGTTATTTTACTCCGGGGATTTAAGATTCATTGAACAATTTTAAAGTAGTCTACAGACTACAGTCTACGGACTACAGCTAAAGATAGGGCCGTAGTCTGTAGTCCGTAAGCGGTAGTCATGATGAAATCCGAGCTTTTTCTCGAAGAAGCCGTGCTCGACGATTTGGCGCAAGAGTTTGATTCTCTGGAATTGCCTATTTCCAAAAGGGCCTTCCGGCTGATTTTGGTGATCGCCTTTTTAGCGGGTCTGGTTGTTTTGTGGAGAATTATTTTTTTAGGGGTCTGGTTAAAGGATTTTTATATTGCCCGGGCATTGTTTAACGCGAACGAAATTACCACTCTCCGCGCTCCCCGCGGCGTTATTTTTGACAGATTCGGCAAGGCCATTTCGGAAAATATCCCGACTTTCCGGCTTAAGATAAAGCTGGTCGAATTTTTAAAAGCCAATAAAGACCGTGAGCGGGCTTTCGGCGAGATGGAAGCGGCGCTCGGCATTCGAGCTTCGAGCCGGAAGCATCGAAGATACTTTTAGAAAAATTGACTTGGAGAAACAGAATGCGTTAATCGTCGCCCGCGAACTTGCCGTTCCGCAGGTGATAAAAATCCGGAATCTGAAACTCGAGGGCGTCCAGATCGAAGATGATTTCAAGCGTCAGTATCCCAAGGGAGAAATTTTTTCTCATGCCATCGGTTATGTCGGCGCCGTTCGCGAAAGCGACAGGAATCGCAATGCCGATCTTTCCTTAAACGACACCGTTGGCAAAGCCGGACTCGAGGCTTACTACGACAAAGAGATTAGAGGCGAAGACGGCGAAATCGTTAATTATCGGAATGCGAAAGGGGAGGTGATTGACAAAAAAACCGTCAAAGCTCCGGTGCCGGGATACGACCTTTATTCGACTATCGACGCCGAATTAGAGGAGTATTTTTACAATCGTCTTCAAGAAAGATTGAATCTTTTAGGCGGTCGGAGCGGGGTGGGGATAGCTTTGAATCCCCAAAACGGCGAGGTCTTAGCCTTGGTCAGCCTGCCTTCTTTTGACAACAATAAAATCGCGGAAAAAGATTTAATCGATCCCGATCACCCGTTTTTTAACAGAGCGATTTCCGGCGTTTACGCTCCGGGCTCGACCATTAAACCTCTTATGGCTGCCGCCGGACTTGAAGAGAAAATCGTTACTCCGGAGAGCGAGGTTTTTTCCCGGGGATACATTGAGATTCCCAATCCTTATAATCCGGACGAACCCACTCGATTTTTGGATTGGAAACCGCACGGCTGGGTAAATTTGTATTCCGCTTTGGCGCGTTCCTCCAATGTTTATTTTTACGCATTGGGAGGCGGTTTGCCGCGAAACGAACTTGATTTATTTAAAGATTTTTCAAATCCTAAAGGGTTGGGAATTTATAAACTGAAAGAATACTGGCAGAAATTCAGACTGGGAGAATTGACCGGAATAGATCTTCCGGCGGAAAACAAGGGCTTCCTGCCGGATCCGGAAAGCAAAGAAAAATCGAGTAGGGGAATTTGGCGCGTCGGAGACACCTATAACGTCTCGATTGGTCAGGGAGATCTTTTGATTACTCCGATACAACTTTTGAATTATATTGCCGCCGTGGCGAACGGAGGAAAATTTTACAAACCTTTTTTGGTGAAAAAAATCGCGGCGTCAGACGGGAAAATAATCAGGGAAAATAATCCGGAGATGAATTACGACGGCGGCGCCGAGCTTTCGGAAAGTCTTATAGAGGTAAGGCGGGGGATGATGGACGGCGTAAGAAAATCTTACGGCACCAGCAATCTTTTGGCGGATTTGCCGGTCAGGGTGGCGGCCAAGACCGGCACTTCGCAGGTTGATTTTAACACCAAAACAAACGCTTTTTTCGTGGGTTACGCGCCCACCTTCGCTGAAGCTACGGCGGGCAAGCCCGCGGAAGCTACGGCGGGCAAACCCGCGGAAGCTCCTCAAATCGCCATTTTGGTTTTAATTGAAAATTCTCGGGAAGGCAGTTTAAACGCCGTGCCGGTGGCTAAAGAAGTGATAAGGTGGTATTATGAAAACAGATTAGCGCGACCCCAATTCACGAATACACCCGAATGACCCAAATTAACCCTAACCCAAAATTATTCGGGTAGCCATTTGGGACATTCGGATAAATTCGGATTTTTCGGGTCAATCTTTCAATGAATAGCGAACTTCGACAGGATCTTGTCTCCGGCGATTGGATTGTGATGGCGCCGGGACGCGGCAAAAAGCCGGACGAGTTCACGCCAAAACCGCAGAAAAGAATTCGCGCGCCCATTCAAGGGTGTCCTTTTGAAGATCCTCAAAAAAGCGGCAACGAGGCGCCGCTTTTGGTTTACCCCCACACCAAACGAACACATACTTCGTTTAGCGCCAAGGGCGCCAGTGTTCGTTCTGGTGTGGGGGTTTATCCGCATCGGAGAAGCTGGAAACTTCAGATTATACAAAATAAATATCCTGCCTTATCGCATTACGATGGATGCGCCAGACTTTTTAAGCGAGGTCCCTATTCGCTGATGGATGGCCGGGGCTATCATAATATAGTGATTACCAGGGATCACAATAAAAATTTTTCTCATTTGAGTTCCGCCGACGCCCTGTCGCTCTTTATGGCGTTTCAGCAAAGGTACCGCTCGTCTTTAAAAGACCCTTGCTTGGCTTATATTTTGATTTTTCACAATTGGGGGCCTAAGGCCGGCGCTTCGGTTTACCATCCTCATTATCAGATGATCGGCATTCCGGTTATCCCGCCGGATGTCGGCCATTCTCTTGACGGTTCCGCCGCGTATTTCAAAAAAAACAAAAAGTGCGTTCACTGCGCAATGATTGAATGGGAGAAAAAAAATAAACGGCGGATAATTTTTGAAAATAAAAATGCCATTGCTTTTGCGCCTTTTGTCTCGCGAGAGCCTTTTGAGGTAAGAATTTTTCCCAAAAACCACTCGTCTTATTTCGAGAACGCTTCGGTTCGCGACCTTCAATCGGTGGTTAGCCTGCTTCAGAAGTCGCTTCTCGCGATGGAAAAAAGGCTTGGCGATCCGGATTATAATTTTTTTATTCACACTGCTCCGTTGCGGAACAAAAAGCGTTATCATCATTATCACTGGCACATTGAGATTTTGCCGAAAATTTTAATTTCCGCCGGGTTTGAGCTGGGCACCGGAATAGAAATTACGGTTGTCGATCCGGATGAAGCGGCCAGGATACTACGAAATACGAAATAATACGAAAATACGAAAGCTAAATTCGTAATTCGTAGATTGATTGATGATTTCCTTAATTCTCGAATCAATCTCCAGTTATATTTTGCTCGTAATCCAAAAAATCGGTTATCTCGGCATTTTTATTTTGATGACGCTTCAGAGCGCTAACATTCCCATTCCCTCGGAAGTAACAATGCCTTTTTCCGGTTTTTTGGCCGGACAGCGGGTACTGACTTTTTGGCTGGTGGTTTTGGCCGGCACTCTGGGAAGTCTTTTGGGCTCGCTTATTTCTTATAAGTTGGCTCTGGTTATAACCCAAAACGGGTGGATTCACAAAAGCCGAATAGCCCGAGTGATTTTCAGTCCGAAAAAATTAGAGTTGGCGCATCGCTGGTTCGAGAATTACGGCGACTCCTCGGTGTTTTTAGGGAGGTTGATTCCTATTGTGAGCACTTTTATTTCTTTTCCGGCCGGACTGGCGCGAATGAAAATTTTTGACTTCGTGGTTTTGACTTCCGCCGGCGCCTTTATTTGGTCTTTTATTTTAACGTGGTTGGGTTATTCTTTGGGTGAGAACTGGCTCACGGTCAGAGGTTATTTTAGCCAATTTGAATACCTTATCTGGTTTTTGATTATTATTCTTGTTATATTTTGGATAAAACACCGCTTCGGAAATAATTACGAGCGAGAGGTTAATCGGGAAAACAAGCAAGAAGTAAAATGAGGAAACTGATTGTTTTTAACTGGAAAATGGGGCCGCCATCGCTTGCTCAAGCGAAGCGATTGCTGACTCACAACTTACAGCAAACGATTAAGAACAAAAACGGCGAGATTGTTATCTGTCCGCCATTTATTTATTTATCGGGATTGTCGTCAGTCGTTAGTCGTCAGTCGTTAGTCAAACTCGGGGCCCAGGATGTTTTTTGGGAAAATCGAGGCGCCTATACCGGTGAAATTTCACCAGCGATGCTCAAAAATTCAAAGGTTGATTATGTTATTGTGGGGCATTCGGAGAGGCGTCGGCATTTAGGCGAAACCGATGAAATGATAAATAAAAAAGTTTTAGCGGCGCTTAGGGCGGGATTCAAAGTGATTTTGTGCGTCGGCGAACCTGCGAGAGAATTAAGAATTAAGAATAATGAATTAAGAATGAAGGCGGCTAAGAATTATGTTAAGAATCAATTAGAGCGCGATTTGCGCGGTATTCATAATTCTAAATTCATAATTCGTAATTCATTGATTGTGGCCTACGAGCCTATTTGGGCTATCGGCACCGGCGTTCCGGCCGAACCCGAAAATGTTCGAGAAATGATTCAGTTTATTAAAAAATTACTAATTACTAATTACCACTTACTAATTCCTAAAGTATTGTATGGCGGTTCCGTTGATTCCCGAAACATCGCCGATTTTCTAAAATATCCGGAAATCGACGGCGCGCTCGTAGGCGGCGCCAGCCTCAAGTCGGCGGAAGTAAGAGATATTATAAAAATCGTATCAAAGCATTCCACCTAAATTAAAAAATCAAAAATTAAAGATGCAAAATGATAATGTAAAACTTAAAAACATCGCGATCGTCGGATTTCTGATTTTTCTCGGCCTTGTGATTTTATATTCCGCTTTTTGGGGGCCGGCGAAAAAATTCGGGGATTCTTTTTCTTCGGCGCGAACCGTAACCGTAAGCGCCAGCGGCAAAGTGACGGCCGAGCCGGATTTGGCCAGGGTGAATTTCGCCGTGGTTACCGAAGGAGCGGATCCCGAATCAGTCGTTGAAAAAAATAATCAAAAAGCGAATGCCGCCATTAATTTTGTCAAAACCAAAGGAATCGCCAAAGAGGACATAGAGACCGTTCAATACCAATTAAGTCCGCGCTACGAGTATGATGAGTCGGCGAGAAAATCATTTCTGAACGGCTACACGTTAAATCAAAGGATTAGCTTAAAAATTCATGATTTAAAAAATAATTTAAAGAAACTGACGGAGATTTTGGCCGGACTCGCGCCCTTGGGAGTGAATGAAATCGGTTCTATTTCTTTCGAGGTGGAGGAGCCGGAAAAATATTTAAGCGAGGCGAGAAATCAGGCTTTGGCAAGGGCCGGAGAAAAAGCCGAAGCAATGGCTAAGGCTCTGGGAGTGCGCCTCGGCCGAATTATAAGCTGGAGCGAGTATGGCGGAAGGCCGCCTATTCCTTATTACGAAGGAGGCTTGGGCGGCGGCGGTTCAATAATACAAAGAGCCACGGCGCCATCAATCGAACCCGGAACCCAGGAAGTGATAACCGAAGTAAGCGTTACCTACGAAATTAGATAATCGTAAATAATCCGTGAAGATTAAAAAATCTTTGAGCGGTGTTATAATCGGCGTAGTGGCTTTATCGACGATAGTTGGTTTGTCTGGTTTGAATTTTTTGATTCCGGCAGCGCAGAACTACGCGGACGACGCGGAGAACGAAATGGAAAATCCGCGCGAGTCCGCGCCTATAATGGAAAAAATTACTCTTCAAACTAAAGACGGAAAAAGACTGGCTGCCAATCTATATCGGATTGCGAATCCATTGGGCTGGATTGCTTTTTTTCATATGATGCCGGCCCAAAAAGAATCTTGGGACGACTTGGCCAAAGAATTTCAAAATTTGGGATACGAAAGTTTGGCCATCGATTTTCGGGGGCACGGAGAGTCTGACGCCGGGCCAACAGGATATCAAAATTTTTCCGACAAAGAACAGCAAAAGAAAATTTTGGATTTAGAAGCGGCAGTTGACTATTTGATTAAAAATAGAAGGGCGGCGCCCCAAAAAATTTCTTTACTCGGCGCGTCCATCGGCGCTAATTTGTCCTTGAAATATTTAAGCGAACACGCGGAATTTCCGAAAGCGGTTTTACTTTCTCCGGGATTGAATTATTACGGAATAGAAACAGAACCGCTCGTGAGGAATCTTAAATTCGGTCAAGCTGTTTTCTTCGTTGGGAGTCGCGATGATGGCCGCGCCGGCGGAAACAATGCCGAGCAGAATCAAAAACTTTACGACGCGGTTCCGGCCGGCGTCCTCAAAAAAATAAAAATTTACGATACCGCCGGCCATGGCACGACCATGCTTCAAAAAGAAAAAGAATTAAAAGATTTAATAATTAATTTCATTCTCGAACAATGAATACCGTAACGGCAACGAAAAAAGATTATTTTTTGGTTTCTCTCATCGGATTTTTATTTGGACTGCTTTTGCTTCCTGTTTTGAACAATTTAGAACTGCCGTTTTTAAGCCTTGATTTTAAAAGCGGCGTCTTTCTCGTATTTGGTTTTACCGTTTTCGCCAATTTGGCTTTGGCTCTGGCATATTGTCTCGGGCGTTATTTTCCGGTTTTAATCCAACTGGCTAAATTTGGAGCGGCCGGCGGCTTAAACACAATGGTTGACTTCGGAATTTTAAACGCGCTTATCAGCGTTACCGGTTTGGCGTCTGGTTATCCCTATGCCGGCTATAAAGGCGCTTCTTTTATAGTGGCGGCAACCAGCAGTTATTTCTGGAATAAATACTGGACTTTCGAGAGAAAAAATGAAGCCAGCGTCAAAGAATTCAGCCAGTTTTTTTTCGTAAGCATTATCGGTCTGGTCTTGAACGTTGGCGTGGCTTCCTTAGTTTTAAACTACGCGCCTCATCCGGCGTTTTTTTCGCCGGAGCGCTGGGCTAATTTAGCGGCCATGATCGCCACCTTAATGGCTTTTCTTTGGAACTTCTTGGGCTATAAGTTTATAGTTTTTAAAAAGTAGGAGTGGCTTCGAGATGAATTTTATCGATGCTGCGGAAGCTGACTTTGTCCGGATCAAATTTCAGCCGAACTGTTCCTAAGGGGCCGTTCCTGTGTTTCGCGACTATAATCTCGGCGGTGTTTTGTTCTTCGGGGTCAAGGTCGATTTTGTCTCTGTCTTTCCGGTAGATGAAAAGCACCACGTCCGCGTCTTGTTCGATGGCGCCGGTTTCTCTTAAATCAGAAAGCCGGGGGATTTTCGGCTCTCGCTGTTCCACGGCTCGGGAAAGTTGGGCCGCAGCCAAAACCGGCACTTGAAGTTCTCGAGCTAAACTTTTTAGTCCACGGCTTACCTCGGTCATGGCCGAAACCATATTGTCGGAAAAAGCCCGCGATTGAATAAGTTGGAGATAGTCCACGATTAAAAGGTCCAGGCCATGTTCAACCTGAAGCCGCCGGGCCAAAGAACGAAGTTCGATGATATTTAAGGACGGCGAGTCGTCTATAAAAATCGGCGTTTTGGACAGGCGATCAAGAGATGATTGAATCATCTCGAATTCGATCTCATCGTTGATTCTGCCGGTCCGCAGCCGCCACAAAGGAACTTGGGCGTCCGCGGCAATGATTCGATCGACTACTTGATCGCGTGACATCTCCAGAGAAAAAATACCGACCGTTATATTATCTTTGGCGGCGGCGTGTCGGGCGATGTCCAGACAAAGACTGGTTTTACCGAGGGAGGGCCTCGCTCCCAAAACAATGAAGTCCGATTTTTGCAGACCGGAAAGACAATTGTCTAATTCTTCAAATCCGGTGGGTACGCCGCGCAGCCTCTTTTCTCCTTGGTGCAGTTTCTCGATTCTTTCATAGGCGGCTTTGAGCTCGTCTTTTAAAAGAACAAAATTTTCCGGCCGCGATTGCTGGCTGATAGCGAAAATTTTCTGCTCTATCTCATCTAATAAACCTTCGGTATCCTCGGTGGTGTCAAAAACCCGTTCGTTGATTTCGGAAGAGGCGCGGATTAAATCCCGCAGCACCTTTTTTTGTTTAACCAGTTTGGCGTAGTAAGAGATATGGGTGGCGGTTGGCACCGAAGCTACGAGATCGCTTAAATACGAAGACCCGCCCAAGTCGGACAAAAGCTTTTTATCTTTCAGTTTTTGAGTGACGCTTAAAATGTCGATTGGTTCGCTTTTTAGAAAAAGCTCCAAAACGGTTTCGTAGATTTTTGTGTGATGGGGATTATAAAAATCATCGGGCAATAAAATATCGGCGACCCTGATAACGGCGTTTTTGTCGAGCATCAAGGCTCCGAGCACCGATTTTTCCGCTTCAATGTCTTGAGGAGGAAGCTTGAGATTCATGATGATGACGATAACAATGACGATGACAATGACAACTTTGTGTCATAGTCAAAAGTCATAGTCATTATTTCCGCAGGACTTTTGGTCCTGCGGCCGTGTCTTCTAATGTGTATCCTAACCTTTCTATCTGTTTTCTCAAGCGGTCAGATTGGATAAACTGTTTATTAGTTCTGTATTTCTCGCGTTCGGCCACTAATTTCTCGATTTTAGGAGGTATTTTTTGGTTTTTTTTCGGTTTTATTTGATCGAATCCCAGCCCTAAAACCTGATCAAATTTTAGTAAAAGAGCCTTTTTGTCTTTTGGGTGAATCTGATTATCTTTTATGAGTTGCCAAATCATTGCTAAAGCTTTTGGAGTGTTTAAATCGTCGTTAACTGCGTTTAAAAATTTCTTTTCCAACTTTACGAGGCTTAGCCTCGTAAGATTACGATTTGCGCTTTGCGTTTTTATTTTGTCGTTGGTCGTAAGTTGTAAGTTGTTGGTTAAGGCGTTTAAAGCATTTTGAGCCGCTTCGAGGCTCTTCCACGTAAAATTGAGTTTCGATCGATAATGTGTCCCTAAAACCAAATACCGAAAGACGAGGGGATTAAATCCTTTTTTCTCTAAATCAGCCAAGGTGTAGAAAGTTCCGGCAGACTTTGCCATTTTTTGATTATCAACTAAAAGATGTTCCCCGTGAATCCAGAATTTCGCGAGCGGTTTTCCGAAAGCGCCTTCGGATTGGGCGATCTCGTTCGTGTGATGGACATTCACGTGATCAATGCCGCCGGCGTGAATATCAAAAGGTTGGCCCAGATACTTGGCGGAAATTGCCGAACACTCAATGTGCCAGCCCGGGAAACCCGCGCCCCACGGCGACTTCCAGCGCATCGCGTGATTCTTAAATCGTCCGACCAATTTAAACCACAAAGCAAAATCCTGCGGATTTCTTTTTTCCGGATCAACCACTACTTCGTCTCTCGCGCCAATAATTTTTTCTTTTAATTTTTGTCCGGATAATTTCGTGTAGTTTTTGAATTTGGAAACGTCAAAATAAATGGCCTTGTCCGTTTCGTAAGCCAAGCCTCTTTTGAATAATTGCTGGATTAAAATTATTTGCTCTTTGATATTTTTCGTCGCCGGCGCCACGACATCAGCTTTTTTAACATTAATTTTTTTCAGATTCGCGAGAAAATCATCAGTATAAAATTTGGCGATTTCCCAAACGGATTTTCCTTCGCGTTTCGCGCCTTTTTCGATTTTATCCTCGCCCTCGTCCGCGTCCGAAACCAAATGCCCCACGTCTGTCACGTTCATCGCGTGTTTTACTTTGTAGCCATTTTCTTCGAGGGTCCGGCGTAAAACATCCTCAAAAATATAAGTGCGATAATTGCCGATATGCTGAAAATTATAAACCGTTGGGCCGCAAGTATAGAGGCCGACTTTTTTATCTTTGGTCGGTCGAAAAATCTCCTTTTTGCGTGTGAGGGTATTGTAGAGTTTGAGCATGCCTTGATTGTATAGGCTACCTTGATTTTAGGCAAACAAAAATTTGACATTTTTATGTTAGGCTGGCATAATGAAGCGTTCTTTAAAAACTCAAAAATACTTTCTGTAACAGCCAATAGTCCCTCGATTATGTGGAGGATTGCTGGCTGTTACAGAAAATATAGTCCCAGCCACGGGGTTCGTGGCGATCGCAAATAAATGGAGGGATGACGATGCATTACCTCGTGGCGATCCTGTCGATTTTCTTCCTTGTCGGCTCGGTGCTGGCCCAGATGCCCATGGTGCCGGAGCACGAGATCCTCAAGATCTCGGACTCGATTCTGACAGACAAGGAAGGTCTTCCCGAGGTCAAGGGGAAGAAGTGCGGTTCATACTTCCTTTACTACGAAGACTCCGAAGTGCCTCTGATTCTTCTGGTTTTGAAGACATCCCCGTTCAGCAAGAAGGAAGTGATCCCCTTAATTCTCATGCAGAAGAGAAACGTCGAGGTTCGCCTCGACGGGAGCAAGGATGTCCCCACCGCGGAGATCAGTCAGGGACCTAAGCTGATTATCCGGATCAAGCAGGCCGACTACAAGAAGTCGGTTAGTTGCCTTCCGAGACCACAGAGCGCATAGCACATTCCGCCCGAACACTCAAAAAGAAAGGAGGTGTCGGGCGCAATTCCGAGTTTATTACCCGTCCGCAGTTGCGGATAAAAGAGGATAGTGATTTCGGAATTGATAAAATTTACTGGTAAATCTTGACACGCTAAAAACTATTTCTATAATATAATAACTGTAATATAATGACCGACGATAGCAAAAAAGAAAATTTAGAAGAGGAGAAAGCTGATAAGATAGAGGAGCGCATCGCGTGCCAAAAAGAGCGCGGCGAATACTTGGACGGCTGGAAACGAGCCAAGGCGGATTTGGCGAATTATAAAAAAGACGAGGCTAAAAGATTCGAGGAAATTATTAAATTCAGTCAGTCTTCGTTGGTGCGCGATTTAATCACGGTTTTAGACAGCTTCGATCTCGCCATTTTGGCTTTGGAGAGCCAAACGCGGATTCACGCGGATTCACCTCAAGCGCGGATCAACGCGGAAACAGATAGAGCGAACAACGATCTCAAGGGAATGTATCTTATTAGAACCCAGCTAGAGGATATTTTAAGAAAGAACGGATTAGAAAGAATTTTAATTTCTGCCGGCGATCAGTTTGATCCTCGAGTGGCCGAGGTGATAGCGCAAGTTGAATCCGAGAAACCGTCTGGAACGATAGTGGAAGAAGTCGAACGCGGCTATTTGTTAAATGGGAAATTAATCAGACCGGCGAGAGTGAAGGTTGCTAAATAACTAGCAACTAACAACCAACAACCGACGACTAACGATTTTTTTGTTGTAAGTTATTAGTTGTAAGTTGTAAGTTAAAATTTTTATGGCAAAAATTTTAGGTATTGATCTCGGTACAACCAATTCGGCGATGGCCGTGATCGAGGCCGGTGAGCCGAAAGTTTTAGAAAACCACGAAGGCAATCGCACCACGCCCTCGGTCGCGGCCATTTCGAAATCCAATGAGCGTTTGGTTGGTCTTTTGGCTAAGCGCCAGTCTGTTGTTAATCCGAAAAACACCGTTTTTTCGGTGAAACGTCTGATCGGCCGCAATTTTGGGGATCCCGAAGTTCAAAAAGATAAAGCCTGGCTGCCGTATGATATTCAGAAATCAGCCACCGGCGGCGTGGAAATCAAGATGTCCGCCCCAGCGGGGCGAGATCTCGCCTCCGGAGGAGGCGGAGGCGATCGCTGGTACAAGCCGGAAGAAATTTCCGCCATGGTTTTGGCCAAGTTAAAAACTGACGCTGAAGCAAAATTGGGAGAGAAAATCGAAGAAGCGGTAATTACGGTGCCGGCTTATTTTGATGATTCTCAAAGACAGGCAACCAAAAACGCCGGCGAGATCGCCGGTTTCAAAGTTCGCCGGATTATCAACGAACCCACTGCCGCGGCTTTGGCCTACGGTTTAAACAAGCAGAAAAATGAAAAGGTGGTGGTTTATGATTTTGGCGGCGGCACTTTCGACATCTCTGTTTTGGAGATCGCCGACGATACGGTCGAGGTAAAATCCACCGGCGGCGACACTCACTTGGGCGGCGATGATTTCGACAAAAAAATAATTGAATATCTGGTTCAGGCGTACAAAAAACAGGAGGGCATTGATATTTCCAAAGATCCGCTGGCTCTTCAGCGTTTAAGGGAAGCGGCCGAGCGCGCCAAACACGAACTCTCCACGACCTTCGAAACCGAAATTAATCTTCCTTACATAACTTCCGACGCTTCCGGGCCAAAACATTTTTTGTTGAAGATGACTCGCGCCAAGCTCGAAGAATTGGTCAAGTCGGAAATCGATCACTCGATCGCGCTCGTTAAAAAGACCGTTGCCGACGCCAATCTTAAAATCGCGGAAGTGAACGAAGTGATTCTGGTCGGAGGGCAGACCCGAATGCCGGCCATCGAGGAAGCGGTAAAAAATCTTTTTGGCAAAGAGCCGCACAAAGGCATTAATCCGGATGAAGTGGTGGCGATCGGGGCCGCGGTTCAGGCCGGAATTTTTCAAGGCGATGTCAAAGATATTTTGCTTTTGGACGTAACCCCCTTGACTCTTGGCATTGAAACCCTGGGCGGAGTTTCCACGCCGATTATCGAGAAAAATACCACTATTCCCACGGCCAAGTCCCAGGTATTTTCCACGGCCGCCGACAGCCAAACATCGGTCGAAATCCACATTCTCCAAGGGGAGCGGCCCATGGCCGGAGACAATAAGACCTTGGGGAGATTTATTTTAGACGGCATTCCGCCGGCGCCCCGAGGACTGCCGCAGGTTGAAGTTAATTTCGACATTGACGCCAACGGCATTTTAAACGTTAAAGCCGTTGATAAAGCGACGAATAAAAGTCAGTCAATTCGCATCGAGGCCTCTACGCAGCTCTCTAAGGATGAAATTGAAAAATTAAAACAGGAAGCGGTTGTCCACGCCGAAGAAGATAAAAACAAGAAAGAGCTGGCCGAAGCGAAAAATCAAGCGGAGCAGACGATTTACTTGGCGGAAAAATCGCTGCGGGATGCCGGAGAAAAAATATCGGCCGAGATAAAAACAGGCGTGAACGAGAAAATTGAACGGCTAAAATCGGTAAAAGACGGAAGCGAGAGCGACGTCATAAGGCAAGCCGTGAATGAACTTTCTCTGGAGCTTCAAAAAATCGGTCAGATGATGTATAATAAAAAAGATGGAGACGCGAACACTGAACCCAACGCTGAACAAGGAGGACCCGATCACGGTGGAAGTTGATCGGGCTTTGAGTAAAATCGTCTGCCTGGCCGGCTTCGCGGTTGTCTCTGCTTTTGGCTTCAGCTACTTTCTTTTGCGATACATAGAAAACGGAGATTCCGGATTTTTTTGGCTGGGAGCAGGATCGGGAATTATTTTCCTCTCTGTTTTTCTTCTCAATGTTTTTTTCATCAAGGCTCGTTGGAGAGCGAATTTAATTATTTTTATCGAGGCTTTGGGATTGTTGGCCGGTCTCTATAGTCAATTCAGCCTCTCTTTATTTTGGGGAATACTGGCTGCCGCTTTGATTCTTATTTGGGCCGGTGAAGCCGGCCTGGCCGAGATTAAAAATCTCTTAACGGTAAAATTCTGGAGGGTCGGCAAGCGATCGCTGCCCAAGGCGATTCTGGCCCTAAGTCTTGTAAGCGGCATCGCTTATTATTTGAATGTCGCAAAATCGGACTGGCGGGAGCCCAAGAACTTCTTGATTTCCGAGCCGACCTTTGAGAAAATAATTAAACCGACCTCCCCGCTTTTAAAAAAGTTCTTTCCGGCGGTAGATTTGGAAAGCGCGACCGGCGACGTTTTGCGCAATTTGGCTTTAGACCAAGTTGAAAAAAATCCCGAATTTAAAATTCTTTCTCAATCCCAAAAAAAGGTTATAATTGAAAAGTTGATTGAAGAATCGGAAAAGCAGCTCGGCGAGGCAACCGGAATTAAGCTGGGTCGCGAGAAGAGGGTGGGAGAGAATTTATACTACATCCTGCTTCAGAAGATTGTTGAATTGCCGGAGAAGGTTCAGAGTGTGATTCCTCAAGCAGCGGCCGCGCTTATCGTTTTAACCATTTTAAGCGTTTCCTGGCTGATTCGATGGCTCGCGACGGTTATGGCTTGGATTATTTATGAAATTCTTCTAGCTCTGGGTTTCGCGGTTTTAGCCATGGAAGGACGAAGCAGGGAAATAGTGTTGCTTAAATAATCATACGAAAATACGAAAACATACGAAGTTACGAAAATAAACTTATAACCTTTCGTACTTTCGTAAAATTTCGTAGTTTCGTAAGAGAAGCGAAGCGATGGATTACTACAAAATTCTCGGTATAAATAAAAACGCCTCGGAAGAAGAAATTAAAAAAGCTTTTCGAACGCTGGCGCACAAGTATCATCCGGACAAGGGCGGAAGCGCCGAGAAGTTTAAGGAAATAAATGAGGCCTATCAGGTTTTATCAAGCAAGGAAAAACGGGCCCAGTATGATCGGTTCGGCAAAGTTTTCGAGGGAGCTGGCCCGGGCGGACCATTCGGAGCCCAGGATTTCGGCTTTGGAGGCCCCTTTGGAGAGGTGCGTTTCGATTTTGACTCCGGTGGATTCTCCGATTTGGGCGATATCTTTGACGCTTTTTTTGAAGGTTTGGGAGTTAAACAAAAACGTCGAACCTACAGCCGCGGTTCCGATATCCAAATTATTCACGAAATCACCTTAGAAGAAGCTTTTTACGGAAGAGAAGTGGAACTTAAATATGAAATTTTAGTCCGATGCGTGAAGTGCGGCGGCGTCGGGCATGATCCCAAAACCGGTTATGTTCAATGCAATGTCTGTAACGGCCGAGGCGAAATTAAAGAACAGCGCCGGACATTTTTTGGAAATTTCGAGCAGATAAAAACTTGCGGCCAATGCGCCGGAGCCGGACAGATGCCCAAGCAAATTTGCGAAGGTTGTCGAGGGCGCGGCCGGATAAAAGGAATGAAAACTTTGAAAGTGCAGATTCGACCCGGTGTCGAGGATAATCAGATTATAAAAATGAAGGGCGCCGGCGAGGCGGGTGAGCGAACCGCGGAAGAGGGAGATCTTTACGTTCGGGTTAAAATCAAACCGCATCCGGTTTTCGAACGCCAAGGAGAAGATTTGATAATTGAAAAAGCAGTCAGTCTTTTTGCTCTGCTTTTGGGAAAGAAAATTGAAGTTGCGACGCTTTCCGGCAATCGGCTGTATCTTGAAGTGCCGGCTGACTGGGATCTGAAGCGGCCGTTAAAAATTTCCGGCGAAGGCATGCCGCGTTCTTCCGGGGGCGGACGGGGAAATTTGATTGTGAAACTCGAAGTGAAAACTCCGAAAAAATTATCTCCCAAAACAAAAAAACTTTTGGAAGATTTAGAAAAGGAGGCGGAGTAGAAAAAGAATTGGACTTATGCCAGGAGAATTATTGAGAGATAGGGGACTGACTCTGCTTCGCGCGCATGTCAAAAATCAGAATTTGATTAAGCATTGCTTGGCGGTGGAGGCGCTGATGAAAGCCTTGGCGAGGCGGCTTGGAGAAAATGAGGGAGTGTGGGGACTCGCTGGCTTGGTTCATGACTTGGATTGGGAAGAGACGTAAAATGATTTTGAGAGGCATTCACTGGTCGCGGCGGAAATTTTGGAAAAAGAAAAATTTCCCGCGGAGGTGGTCAAAGCGGTAAAAATTCACAACTATGTTCATGGTTTGACGCCGGAGACGCCGCTCGAAAAAGCTCTTTACGCCACGGAAGAGATTACGGGTTTGATTGCGGCTAGCGTTTTGGTTTTACCTTCGCGAAAAATCGTTGATCTCAAACCAGAAAGTGTTTTGAACCGAATGAAAGAAAAGGCGTTTGCCCGCGGAGTAAATAG
>JACPIO010000003.1 GCA_016188075.1 Candidatus Wolfebacteria bacterium
CGGCTCCGCCGATCAAAGGATTTATTTTATAAAGAAAAGCCAAGCCCAAACCCGGCAGGGCAATGTGCGAAATGGCGTCGGCGGCCAAAGACATTCGCCGCATCAGGGCAAAAACTCCGATCATCCCCGAAGCCGCGGCTAAAAACAAAGCCGGCAATAGATTCCACAATGTTTCTTGATTCATAATTTAAATTTCATGCTTCATGCTCCATGCTTCATGATTCATGACTTAGTGCCGATGATGATAGACCGTTGCTTCTTTGTACAAACTTTTAAGCGTTTCTTCGTTTAGCGCTTCTTGCGGCGGACCAATGCAAATCATTTTGCGATTCAGACAGAGAACCCTCGTTGTGTAGCGATAGACGATTTCAACTTCGTGCGAAATCAAAAGCGTGGTCAATGCCCTTTCTTTTTCCAGGCGCCTGATGATTTCGTAAATATAGGTTTCGTAAGGCGCGTCAACTCCCAAAGTCGCTTCATCCAAAAGCAAAACATCGGGATCGCCAATCAGGGCAAAAACAATTAAGGCTTTTTGAAATTGACCGAACGAGAGATTGCCCAATCCGGTCTTTAAGGTCTCCTGGGAAAAACCAACGATATTTAATTTTTCTTCGACGATTTCGGCCGGCAAATTTAAAATTCGCGCTTTAGCGAGCAAAAAATCTCCCAAACTCATCGGGAGATAACGGTCGAAATCAATCTTTTGCGGAACATAACCGATTTTTACGTTCGGCTGCCACTTTATCTCTCCGGAAAAAGGCGTAAGCCCCAAAAGCGCTTTAAAAAGAATTGTTTTCCCGGCGCCATTCGGACCGACAATGGCTAAACTTTCACCCTTTTCGACCTCAAAAGAAACGTCCTCGAGAATCTTTTGATTACCAAACGAAACATTAAGATTTTTTACACTAAGGAGTGTTTTCACTATAAAATAGAATTCGGATTTGTTCGGATGTGCCCATTCGTCAAGGCTTTCGGATACTACTTCTTCGTCTTTATAATCTCATCCACTAAGCCGTATTCTTTGGCTTCGGAAGCAGTGAGCCAAAAGTCGCGATCCGTGTCTTTTTCGATTTGCGAAATGGGTCGTCCGGTGTGCTTGGCTAAAATTTGATTGAGGCGGTCTTTGATTTTTACGATATGTCGGGCGGCAATCTCAATCTCCACGGCCTGACCCTCGCCCGCGCCCATCACTTGATGAAGAAGGATTTCTGAATTGGGCAGGGTAAATCTTTTTCCTTTTTGCCCAGCCGCCAAGAGGACCGCCCCCATTGAAGCCGCTACCCCAACGCAAATGGTTGAAACCTGGGGTTTCACGTACTGCATCGCGTCGTAGATGGCCAGTCCGGCTGTCACCATCCCGCCCGGAGTATGCAAATAAATCTTTATCTCTTTTTTGGGATCTTCATATTCTAAAAACAAAAGCTGGGCGATCACGGCGTTCGCCAAAACATCAGTGATCGGACCGCCGATAAAAATAATCCGGTCTTTGAGGAGCCGCGAATAAATATCATAGGCCCGCTCGCCGTATTGAGATTTTTCGATAACGGTAGGAATAAGATAGCTCATATAGAGAATTTATTCGTATAATTCGTATATTAGTATATTCGCATCGCTACTTTATTTCAAGAATCTCACAATTAAAAGCGCCACGATATTCATAACTTTTATCAATGGATTGATTGCCGGGCCAGCCGTATCTTTATAAGGATCGCCAACCGTATCCCCGGTCACCGCGGCCTTGTGCGCCTCCGATCCCTTGCCGCCGAAATTCCCGTCCTCAATGTATTTCTTGGCATTGTCCCAGGCGGCGCCGCCCGAAGTCATTGAAATCGCGAGAAAGATTCCGGAGATAATCGAGCCGATCAAAAATCCTCCCAAAGCCACTGGCCCCAAAAAAAATCCCATGAGCATCACCGACAAAACCGGAATCAGCGCCGGCAAAATCATTTCTTTTAAGGCGGCCCGGGTCACAATATCCACTGCCCGGCCATATTCCGGCTTGGCAACCCTTTCCATTATACCGGCAATCTCGCGGAATTGCCTTCGAACTTCTAGGACCACGGCTCCGGCTGATTTGCCCACTGCTTTTATGGCAAGGGAGCTAAAAATATACGGCACAGCCGCGCCCAAAAATAATCCAACGATTAAATACGGATCCTCCAGCCGAAATTCAACGCTTTGAATGAAACTCTTAAGTTCCTCTGTGTAGCTTGAGAATAAAACCAAGGCCGCGAGTCCGGCCGAGGCAATGGCATAGCCCTTGGTAACAGCTTTCGTGGTATTGCCAACCGCGTCCAGCGCGTCCGTTACTTCACGGACTTGGTCCGGCTGGTTAGTCATCTCGGCGATGCCACCGGCATTATCAGTAATGGGCCCGAAAGAATCAATGGCGACAATCATGCCCGCAACTGAAAGCATAGCCATCGCGGCAATAGCGATGCCGTAAAGACCAGCTAAATAAAAACTCGTTAAAATTCCGGCGCTAATTAAAATAATCGGCAAAAGAGTTGCTTCCATCCCCACGGATAAACCGATAATAATATTGGTGCCGTGTCCGGAATTAGACGCTTGAGCGATTGATTGAACCGGCCGAAAACGTTTAGCAGTGTAATAATCGGTTATTGCTACCATTAAAATCGTGACGAGAAGACCGATTAAGGCGCTTAAATAAATCGGCCGCGACGGATTCACCCAGTCCGACGGCGCCTCGGTGCGAAAAAAAGACAAATTAACAAGAGGCCAGAGAAGCAAGGCAGAGGCCGCGAGCGAAACAAAAAGTCCCCTATAGAGAGCATTCATAATCTTTTGGCTTTTGCCCCCGCCTGCCATCGCCCCCGCCCGACTCGCTTCGCGACTCGAAGCGGGCGGGTGCGGCTCAGGCCGTTGGCGGGCAGGAAGCCGCACAAAAAAACTGCCGAAAATCGAAGTTAAAATAGCAGCGCTTCCCAAGATCAGCGGAAAAATAACTTTTACATTGTCGCCGCTAATCGAGCCCAGAAGCATGGCCGCAATCAGAGTGACCACATAGGTTTCAAAAAGGTCAGCAGCCATTCCGGCGCAATCGCCGACATTGTCTCCGACGTTATCCGCAATCACCGCCGGATTACGCGGATCATCCTCGGGAATGCCGACCTCAACCTTGCCAACCAAATCCGCTCCGACATCAGCGGCCTTGGTGTAAATCCCTCCACCCAGTCGCGCGAAAATTGAAATCAAACTGGCACCGAATCCTAAGCTGATTAAAGCTTTAAGATCGGACGAGAAAAAATAAAATAAGGTTACCGAAAGGAATGCCAGAGCAACCACCAAAAACCCCGTGACTGATCCGGCCCTAAAAGCCAAGGATAAGGCTTGTCCTAATCCGTTTTTGGCGGCCTCGGTGGTTTTGGCATTGGAGCGGACTGCGACATTCATTCCGATGTAACCGGCCAAAGCCGACGAAAAGGCGCCCACCAAAAATCCCAGAGCCATTTTCGCGCCCAAAAAATAATAAATAAGAAGAACAAGAATCAAAGCTACTCCGGCCACGGTCCGGTACTGCCGGTTAAGATAAGCCGAAGCGCCGGAATGAATCGCCGAGGAAATTTCTCGCATTTTTTGATCGCCGGCTGGCTGTTTTTTAAGCCAAAAGATAATGTAAACGCTGTAAAGAATGGCGACCAAGGCCGGCGCGGTAATAATTAAAAGTCCGATAAGATTATTCATAACTTACGACAGAAATTAACTTTCCGGATTATTTTCGACCTCCGCGATAACCTCACTGTCTTTATTTTTTTCTCCTTCTTCTTTGCCGGCCACGCCGCCCTCTTGAACCACATCCGGCCGGGACTGGGAACGCACGTCTATTTTCCACCCGGTCAGCTTGGCAGCCAACCGGACGTTTTGCCCGCCCCGACCGATAGCCAAACTCAATTGATCTTCCGGCACCAAAACAATGGCTTCGCGCCGAGGTAAAATTTCAACCGCTCGCGCTTTGGCCGGAGAAAGAGACGCGGCGATAAATTTCTCCGAATCTTCCGACCACGAAATCACGTCAATTTTTTCATTACCCAGTTCGTTCGTCACCGCCATCACTCTTGTGCCGCGTTGCCCCACAAGCGATCCTACGGGATCAATTTCGGGAACGGTTGAGTGGACCGCGATTTTTGTCCGGCTGCCCGGCTCCCGAGCCACTCCCTTAATTTCCACCAAGCCTTCGTGAATTTCCGGAACTTCCAATTCAAAAAGTCCGGAAACAAATTGAGGATGCGACCTCGAAAGAATCAAACCCGGGAGTCTTGATTCTTCCTGCACTGCCAAAAGATAAAACCGCAGCCGCTCATTCATCCGGTAATGTTCGCCCGGAATGGATTCGTTATAAAACATAATACCCATAACCCGCCCCAAATCAACATAAATATTACCCCTCTCAATCCTTTGGACGATGCCGCTTACAATACCGCCCTCTTTACCTTGATATTCTTTTTTAATGGATTCCCTTTCCACTTCCCGAAGCCGCTGCAGAATCACCTGTTTTGCCGCCTGACTCGCGATGCGGCCGAAATCATCCTGTTCTTCCAGCGGAAATTCCAGCTCATCACCCAGCGCGGCATCCGTCTTATTTTTTTTCGCTTCTTCGAGGAAAATATGCCGATCCGGATTGTAAACCGGCAAAAGCTCTTCCTCGGTCGGAGCCCCGACCACTTTGGGCGTCGGGGTTTTCCCCTCTTTTTCCTCTTCTTTCATCCGCACCGTGTTCTCGTCAACCACGGTTTTCACCTGCCAAAATTTCATCTCGCCGGTTTTCAAATTAATTTTCGCTTTAACGATTTCTCCTTTTTTGCCGTATTCTCGGCGGTAGGCCGCGGCAATGGCGGATTCAATCGCGCCTAAAACCGCCTCGGCTTCGAGATTTTTCTCTCTAACGATTTGCTCAATGGCGCGATTAAGGTCTTTTAGGTTAAGCATACAAATGTATCGATACCAATATACAAATTTACTAATGATACGAATATGCTATTTGTATAATTCGTATTATTAGTATATTCGCATCGATACTTTATTTAAAAATATCCGCTCTCTGGCGGACTTCAATATCCATTATCTTATACCCAATTTAAAAAAAGTCAATAATAAAAAAACAAAGCCCGCGAGAAGTCTTAATAACCTCCTCGCGGGCAGGCCGGAGAACCTCTCGACGGCCTTCTGATTACATAAGGTACTCCGCGACCCAAAGGCGTAATCGTCCCCCGAGTCGCTTGTTCATCTTGGAAACGTAGCCATCGACAGCCTCCTTGTTGTCGCATCGTAGTAAATCCTTATTACAAACTCGGTCAACCCAGTCATTCGAGGACCCAATCCAAGTGGCTGTGGCGGGACCGAACTCCCCGACAAGCGACGAGGAGGCCACCCATCTCCTCTTATATTGATCCCGAACCCTGCGCAACTTCCGCATATCTCTTTTCTCGACTGGAACCGATACGTTGAATTGCAGGAACGCGTCGGTGTTGGTGTACGCGAACCACTCCACCTTCTGGCCCCGGTAAATCCCGAATCCCCAAGCAAATGGGCGCTGGAAAGCAACCCGTCGCTTGGAGTATTCCTGGGCTTCGAACCAGGCGATCTGATTCTTGACCCAGTCTGAGTGAATCACCATCACGCCAGTAGGAATACTTGCCGCATCGGCGAACAGAGGCACGACAGCCAGACAGAGGAACAGAGACACAACCACGAGGACGCCAAACCTTTTCATGGCCACCCTCCCTGTCTCGCTCTCCGTAATCGGAGAAACGATTACCGCAGTTTCTCTGCGGCAATAAAGAAGAAACTATATCGATAATTCAGAAATAAAAAGAATGTTCGAAAATTCTATACAGCTTCCTCTGTATTGCCGCAGAAATATATAAAAGTGCTATTCTAATAATAATATCACGCCATTATCAAAATGTCAACCTTGAAACGGGCGCCCCGATTTTTACTTATTCCCCGTCTTCCCGTTTCTTCAATCTTGCGCCAATCTTGCATTAACTTTGCATTCCCACGACTCGCTGCTACGTTTAAACGTAGCAACGAGAGAGGGGCGCCGACAGACGAAAAACCCACGGAAACAAAAACTATCAAAACTCTTTTTCTTAAGAACCGCTTTGATGATAAGTCAAACGATTCTGCCTGCTACGTTTAAACGTAGCAATAAGGCTTAAATAAAAACATAGAACATAGAAAATGGTTAAATTACAGAAGTCAGTCCACGCCTCCCGCTCGAAATCAATACTCTGCAGTTGGCGCCTCGCAAAATTTTGGCTTTGCACTCGCAACATTATATTCTAAATATTCTAAAATCGCGTACTACGTTTAAACGTAGCGCGCGGGATAACTAAAAATAAATAAAGAAAATTATAACGTTATAACGAAGTGAGCCAACCTATAATCCCAATTCATTTTTTACTTGCCTTGAAGTAAGAAATTTCCCTTGCTTGATATCTCGAAAACCTTTAGATATCGCTTGTTTCTGCGATTTAGTAAGTCGCTCGGCATTCACCCAAAAACGAGCTAATTCCTCGTATTCTCTGCGAGGGATTACGACTAAATCGTCGTTTCTTATTAATTCTTTTGGAATAGTGATTGTAGACATAAGATGATTTTACTATCAACGTAAATCAAAAGTCAATTTTTTGTTTATTTTAGGAAGTCGAACTTCCTAAAATGGTTTAAAGTAAGTCAAATGAAAATTTCAATTCACTTTTTCGATGAGGACGAGGCCGGCGGCGCCGTCAACTCCACATGGTCGACTCTCCGGAGCATTCCTCGAGGAATTTTGAACTTAATTTACTGAAGTGGAATCTTAAGGATAAATCCATTGGCTCCAGCACCGCCAGATGTAAATGTGGTGCAATCAAACTGGTTATCGGACATACCTAGCCCGCCAACGCCGCCATTCGCGCCCAAACCGCCATTATTAACTAAAGTTTTGTAGATAAGAATAATTATTCCTCCACCCCCCCCGCCCCCCCCGCCAGCAGAACGATTCCAGTCTGCAGAACACGCGAATCCATTTCCGCCAGCTTGACCGTCGGCGCTTACAGCCCCGCCGGCGTTTATCGTTATGGTTGGCGCGGCGAGCAAAAGAAATCCTCCACCACTACCTCCCGATCCGCC
>JACPIO010000013.1 GCA_016188075.1 Candidatus Wolfebacteria bacterium
CCAACGGAAGCTATTTTACCGGTATCAATCCTTTAAAATCGAGCTGGGATCTGTATGACAACACAGCTAGTCTTACGAGGCTGACTGTGCAGGCTGATGGCAACGTCGGCATTGGGACAACGACGCCTGATTCTAACTACAAACTGACCACTTCCGGAGGCGGGGTCAAAGCGGAAAATAGTTCTGCTCTTCAGTCAGCCGGCTATTTCTCCAATGCTGGCGGCGGCCCAGCCATAACAGCAGGTACTGGCGGCATGACCTTAGGCGGCGTCAACAAAACCGCGTGGCCTTCTGGCGGTACTAGCCAATGGGTTGATGGTACTGGCGGCATCATCTATTACAATGGCGGTAATGTGGGGATCGGAACCTCGACACCTCTTGCTCAATTGCATTTATATAGTAATACTTCCAATGGATTATTTATTCAAAATACAGGTACTGGTTATGCTGGCGTGAGAGTACAGACCTCCAACGGAAGCTATTTTACCGGTATCACAATCCTTTAAAATCGAGCTGGGATCTGTATGACAACACAGCTAGTCTTACGAGGCTGACTGTGCAGGCTGATGGCAACGTCGGCATTGGGACACCTGCGCCAACTAGTAAATTGCAAGTTGTGGGATTGCCTGTATATGCGAATAATGCGGCGGCAGTAGCTGGAGGCCTTACTGCCGGAGCTTTTTATAGAACTGGAGCAGATCCAGACCCCGTAATGATAGTTCATTAGTTCGCAAACATAAGGATTTGTGAGGTAAGTAAAATAACTTATATGTCCAAATCAAAGATCATCTTTGGCCATCTATCGAGGTTGAACCTCGATAATTTTGAGAAATCAGGCATATTATCGTGGTGAAATCTTTATCAAATTCGGATAGTACTTGAACAAGTTGCCTAGAAAACTTTTTATACCTTCTTTGATTTTAGCCGCGGCCGTGGCGATATTTTTTGCTGGAAATACAATCTATCAAATCTATGGAGATTCAACTCCTACAATTTATCGAGGTTCAACCTCGATAAATTCTACAGACTCCCCGCCCCCTCCCGCAAGCCCCGAGCCTAACTGCCCTTATCAAGAAGAAAAACGCGCGGTCCGCGGCGACTCGCTCTCGGGCTTAATTGAAAACGGCGCCACGGTAAAAATTCTTTTTAATTATTACAAGTGCCGCGATCCCCAAAGAGGTGATATCATTGCCTATCATTACGCCGCGAAAACCGACCCTATTATAAAAATCGTCAAGGGCGTTCCCGGAGATACTCTCGGTTTAAAAACCCAAAATGGCAAATGGCTGATTTTATTGAATGGCGAAATCGTCAAAAATTCCAAAGGCGAGGAGTATGAAATAGACGGGTCGGGTGAGCGGATGCTCTCGCTCTATATCAAAGATTACAAGGGCGTGATTCCCGAAGGAGCCTATCTCCTCCTTGGCAATTTAAAAAACGGCAGCCTGGACAGCACCCGCTTTGGTTTAGTCGGCAAAGAAGATATATTGGGAAAAGTGGAGCAGTAGAGTCTTGAATAAGAGCTTTAAAATTGTTTACCTTATATAAGATTAATCTTTTATAATAGACACAATTCGGAGAGAAAAATTCGTGGCCAATGCGACCAGGGCACGCCCTTTACGGCGGGCAAAAATTGCTCTAAAATAAATCAATGGAAAAATTAATCCTGCATATTGAAGGTATGCACTGCGGCGCTTGCGCCACTGGGATTCAGATGTTAGTCTCCCAGATGGAAGGCGTGAAATCAATTTTTGTGGACTACGAAAGTAAAAAAGGCGAGGTGGAATTCGACCCTGTTAAGGTTTCCCAAGAAAGCATCTTTAAAAACATCGAAGATTTAGGCTATAAAGCCTCGGCTGCGCCCGCGGAGTTGCAAAAAAATACCTAATGCTTATACTACAGACGATGAAACCTTCCATCTCTTTAATTATCGCATTAATTTTTATTCTGCTCGCGGTTTTTGGGTTTAGCGCCATGAGCCACAGCGAGGAGCACGGCCACATCGGCTGTTTGGCCGCCACCGCCTCAAACGCCGATTGCCCAGCGAAAAGCGATGCCTTTGATTTCTTTTCTTTCCACTTGGGCGCCTTAAAATTTTTTTCCACGGCGGTTTTCAGCAAAAATTTAATCGCGGCGTTTTTCTTAATTTTTGCCGCCGCGATTCTACAGCTCATCTTTTCCAAACCAAGCGAAACGCAAAAAAACACGCCTGACGCCCATCCCTCTCAATTCTTAAAATCCGCTGTTCCCCTCCGACACCGACAAAATTTTTCCTGGCTTAGCCTTTTAGAGTCGAGCCCCAACGCCGTTTAGGAGCGCGATTAAAAATCGTCTATTTTTGATCGCGCCCATTCTCGAACCCTTAATAAGGGGTCTTTTTACTTTTAAAAATCAAAAAATATGAAACAACTGATAAACATCGCAATAACTATCGCCATCAGCTTCGCGGTCATCGCCGGATTAATCTGGCTTAGCCGAACCGCTCCCCCAAAAAAATCGAGCGCGACCTCCCGCGGACTGCTTGAGGCCAGCGAAACATTTTTCAATTTCGGAGAAATTTCAATGGCCCAAGGAAAAGTGAGCCGTAACTTCCCGATCAAAAACTCCGGATCAGAATCAATAGAGCTAAACACTCTTTATACCTCCTGTATGTGCACCACTGCTTCATTTATAAAGGCCGGCTCCAGATTCGGGCCTTTTGGCATGCCCGGACACGGCTTTGTGCCGCCGCTAAACCAAAGTCTCACGCCCGGAGAAGAAGCCGGAGTAGAAGTCGTTTTCGACCCAGCAGCGCACGGACCAGCCGGAGTTGGTCCAATAGAAAGAGTGGTTTATTTGGAGAATAACGCCGGTCGGCCGCTCGAGTTAAAATTTAGAGCGGTGGTAACCCCGTAGCCGCAATAACTTCAAAATGCAGACAAACCATCCAAAATTTAAAATTGCCATTTTGCTTTCGGCCGCCCTACTGCTCATTGGAATCATTCTTTTTTTCCGACTGACGCCCGCCGGGACAACGACACTCTGGAATCTGTCAGGCGGCGGTAGATGGCTTTTTCCATTAGTGACCGTGGCAGCGCTTTTGGACAGCGTGAATCCGTGCGCTTTCTCGGTTCTTCTTCTGACAATCGCGTTTCTTTTTAGTATCGGGAAGGCGCGATCCGGTATTCTCAAAATCGGCAGCGTGTACATCTTGGGCATCTTCATCATCTACATTCTTATTGGCTTGGGCATTCTTCAAGCGCTTCATCTCTTTAACACGCCGCATTTTATGGCCAAGGTCGGGGCAGGGCTTTTAATCGCGCTGGGGTTAATCAATCTCGTGAATGAATTTTTTCCGTCATTCCCGATTAAGCTAAGAATTCCGGCTTCGGCTCATCAAAAAATAGGCCAGTTGATGCAAACAGCGTCGCTCCCCGCCGCTTTCTTTTTGGGAGCGCTGGTTGGCCTTTGCGAATTTCCCTGCACCGGCGGTCCGTATCTTATGGTTCTGGGACTGCTTCACGATCAGGCGACCTATCTCAAGGGCTTGAGCTATCTTCTTTACTACAACTTAATCTTCGCTCTGCCGCTTGCGATCATTCTTTTAATCGCGAGCGAAAAAACTCTTCACGACAAAGTGGCGCGATGGAAGAAAGAAGAATCAAAAAATATGAGGCTCTGGGGCGGAATTATTATGGTCGCCTTAGGCGTCTTAATCTTTATGTTTTGACTTCAATATGAATACTCGAATTGAATTCGACAACTTAATCAAAAAAATCGAGGAGCTGAAAGAGACAGGTCAGACCCCGGATCTCGCGACTGAAGAAGATTTAAGTCTGGCTATTATGAACCTCTTGAGTCTTGAGGAACATTTCTTCTTTACTGGAGAAAAAACCGGAAAGTCGACGTATTTTGACCTACTTGCTGAAGTGCGCGAAATCCGCAAAGCGCTTTTGGCGAAAATGATTCCCCGCCACGAAGGCGAAACATGGTGCATTTCAAAACATTTGCTGGCGACAACCATGCGCCTGATTGAGGTGGGCACCAAACTCCAGTCGGACAAAAAAACCGCTGACGCGAAAGAAATGTTTGATCGCGCCTACAAAATATATTCTTTGTTCTGGGCGCTGCGACTAAAACTAATTGACACGGCCGGACTCAAAAAAACGGCTGCCGAAGAAAAACCCTGGACGCTCGAGGATATCGTCAATAAACTCGTGGATTGCTGCGACGAATAAAAAAATTATGAAGCATGAAATATGAAGCAGGGTTATACCTTAGCAGTGATTGCCGTTGTCATAGCTCTGACTGCGATCTGGTGGCGAATGGACGCGCCGCGAAGCGATCAAGCGCTCGACGCGTTCGCAAAGTGCTTAACGCAGAAAGGCATCGTGATGTACGGCGCGGATTGGTGCGGTCATTGCCAAAATGAAAAATCAGCGTTCGGCAGCTCGTTTCGATTCGTGAATTACATTGAATGCCCAAAAGAACCGGAACGTTGTTTAGCCGCGGGAATCAACGGATATCCGACATGGACATTCTCCGACGGCCGAAAACTTGAAGGTGAACAGGGCCTTGAAAAACTTGCGGAGGAAAGCGATTGCCTGCTCGAAAATATAAAAGCTAGAAAATAGAATTTAAGAATTGGATTCTAAAAATCAAGAATAAAAAATTAGGCGGAAAAATAAAAAACTAAAATGGATAACGAAAAAAATAACCAAACAATCGAAGAAAAACCCAGAGATTACTTACTTTCTCTAAGCATTTTCGTATCAGCGCTCTTAATCGCCGGCGCCTGGATTTACACAGCCGGCTTGAAATACCAAGCAAATCAAGCGACGGGTTCGATCGAGAAAAACATCTTACCGCCGGGAGGAATCAATTTGCCGATTAGCTGGGGCGACTTGGGAGTGAAGATGGTAGACGCCGGCGTCATTGACAAAAAGAAATTTGAATTGCTCTACCCGTCCGAGAGAAACGAGATGGAGCGGCTTCTTTCTGGATCGACCAGCGAAAATCTTCAAATTAATTCCGAAAATTCGGGAATGATTTTAAATCTTCTCTGGGCATTGGGGCTGGGCAATAAAAACGATATTTTAGAAAAAGGGCCAATGACGGATATGCGCTACGGCGGCCCGCAAAATTTCGCCTCGACCGCCGGCTGGACAATAGCTCAAGGCAATCCAATGGATCACTATTCGAAACATGAGTTTATTGTTCTTACCCCGGAAAAGCAGCAAATAGTGGAGCGGATAGCGAAAAACATTTACCGTCCCTGTTGCGACAACGCGACTTATTTCCCGGACTGCAATCACGGCATGGCAATGCTCGGACTCCTCGAACTCATGGCTTCGCAGGGAATTTCCGAAGAAGAAATGTATAAGGTCGCCCTTCAAGTAAATGCCTACTGGTTCCCGGACACCTATCTCACTATCGCGCAATATCTCGCCTCCAGAGGCATTGATTGGAACGAGGCTGACCCCAAAGAGATTTTAGGAGCGAATTATTCGAGCGCGTCCGGCTACAAACAGATTCTTTCTCAAGTTACCACTCCAACTAAAAGTAGCGGCGGAGGTTGCGGAGCGTAAGGAGAAGATATAAAGGTCGGATAAAAATAACTAATTCGTAAAAATTATGGAACTAAATAAACAAAAACTTTCGCTTGCGGCCACGGCAACCATGACAATAACATACATCATTTGCGGCATTTTTACCGCTCTTTTGCCGGATGTCGCCCTAAAATTTCTCGGCTGGATGGTTCACCTCGTTAATGTAGAGAAGTTTGCTGGCGGGGTTGAAGTAACCCTTGACAGCTTTATTCTTGGTCTATTACCGATCTTGTTTTACACTTATCTCGCTACCTATCTGTTTGCGTGGTTGTATAATAAATTTATTCAATCACGGCCGTAATATATGGATCACAATCATACGCAAATCTTCTATACCTGTCCAATGCATCCGGAAGTCGTGAAAGACGCTCCCGGCAAATGCCCGGGATGCGGAATGGACCTTATAGAAATTCAAAATTCATTTTTGCGAAGCAAATCCCCGGAGGGTCAATTCAAAAATCAAAATGGCACTGCAAAATCTACAAATCACAGTGAACACGCCGATCATGAAATGCGGAAAGCAAGCCATCGCGATCACGAGACCGCAATGACCAATCCGCAGATGGCGAAAAAAATGGAGGCCGATATGCGCCGCCGGTTTTGGATTTCCTTTCTTCTTTCCATTCCGATTGTTTTGTATTCTCCTTTAGGACTCAACTACTTTAAACTCAATCTTCCGACCCCGATCCCGGCGAGTTGGCTGCTTTTTCTCTTAACTACCCCAATCGTTTTCTGGACCGGTTCGATTTTCATTACCGGCACCTACTGGTCGCTCAAGGCCCGCAAACTCAATATGTCGGTTTTGATTGCTACCGGCGTTCTGGCAGCCTATCTTTTTAGTGTTTTGCTTTCGGTGGCGCGCCCAGGTTCAGACACATTTTACGAGGCGGCGGCGCTCCTTGTTACTTTTGTTTTATTCGGCCACTGGATGGAAATGAAATCTCGTCGCGGCACCTCCGAGGCCTTGCGCGCGCTTTTTGATTTAGTGCCGCCGCAAGCGAAGGTAATCCGCTTAGGCAAAGAAATTACAATTCCCAGCGCCGAAATTGTTCATAACGACATTGTGGTTCTGCGGCCCGGCGATAAGGTACCGGTGGATGGAGAAATTATTGAGGGCGAAACATCCATTGATGAATCCCTGGTAACCGGGGAATCTATGCCGGTTTTAAAAACCATCGGCGATAAAGTCATCGGCGGTTCAGTGAACCAAACCGGCGCGGTAAAATTTAGAGCTACAGAGGTTGGATCAGAAACGGTGCTGGCGCAAATCATCAAACTTGTGGAAACGGCGCAAAATTCTAAAGCGCCGGGTCAGCGGATTGCCGACAAAGCGGCCGGGTGGCTTGTGATTGTCGCCATTGGTTCGGGGACGGCTGCGTTTTTAGGATGGTATTTCGGCGCCGGGGTCGGACTTCTTGCCGCGCTCACTTTCGCGGTTTCAACAGTGGTAATCGCCTGCCCGGACGCGCTTGGACTTGCCACTCCTACGGCAGTTGCCGTGGGCACCGGCATCGGGGCCAAATACAATATTCTTATTAAAGACGCGGCGACGCTCGAAAACACTTCGCGAATCAACGCGATTATTCTGGATAAGACCGGAACGCTTACAGAAGGAAAACCAAAGATCACTGACGTCATAGCGTTTAACGGTTTTACTGAAAATGAATTGCTTAAATACGAAGCCAGTCTTGAGGCCGGGTCCAATCATCCGCTTGCCAAAGCGATTTTGGAAGAAGCCCAAAGACGCAATGCCCTGCCGCTTAAACCGATGGAAAATTTTGAGTCTGTTGCCGGCTATGGGCTTAAAGCGCGGATTCACGGTAAAATCGTCTTGGCCGGAAAAGAAAAATTGCTCAAGGATAATGCCGTCGCGACTGAAGACGCGAGAGCCATCCTTGATCGGCTTGCCGGAGAAGGAAAAACATTGAGCTTGCTGGCTATTGATGGAATTTTCGCTGGCGTTATCGCCGCCGCGGATCCGCCTCGAGTAAATTCCAAAAAAACGGTTATGGCGCTCCAAAAATTAGGCCTGGAAGTGGTGATGATCACAGGCGATCACGCCAAAGTGGCTGAAGGCATCGGGAAAGAATTGGGTCTTGACCGAGTGTTTGCCGAAGTTCTCCCGGAAGATAAAGCGAGGTATGTCAAAAAATTGCAAGATGAAGGCAAATTTGTCGCTATGGTTGGAGACGGCATTAACGACGCGCCGGCATTGGCCCAGTCGGATATCGGCATTGCCATTGGCGCGGGCACAGACGTCGCGATTGAGACCGGCAATATCGTTCTCATGAAATCCGACCCCTACGATATCGTCGCGGCCATTCGTTTAAGCAAGGCGACGGTTGTCAAGATGAAGCAAAATCTCTTTTGGGCGGCTATCTACAATGTTCTTTCTATTCCTGTCGCAGCCGGGGTGTTTTATAATACGCTTGGCTGGTCTCTCCGGCCAGAGATTTCCGCGCTCCTAATGTCAGCTTCTTCTATTATCGTAGCCACGAACGCGGTGCTTCTAAAACGAGTTGAGCCTTATTTAAAAAAATGATAAAATAAATTTATGAATAATACTAAACTTGTTGAATGGGTTTTGCGAATATCAGTCGCCGGCGAATTCATTGGTCACGGCGTTTTCGCATTGCAGGGCAAAAAAGATTGGATTGGCTGGTTCGCCCAATTCGGAGTTGCCGATACCGGTCTCGCAACCCAGATTCTTTTCTTTGTCGGCGCTATGGATATCGCGCTCGCGCTTCTCGTTCTCATTAAGCCGGTTCGTCTCGTGCTTTTGTGGATGACGTTTTGGGGATTATGGACCGCTCTTCTGCGGCCCGTAGTCGGTATGCCAGTCTGGGATTTTGTCGAGCGCTGGGCAAATTGGGGCGCGCCGCTAGCGCTGCTTTTACTCGTTGGCTGGCCGAAAAATTTAAAAGAGTGGTTCAAATAAAATATGACGAATTGCAAAAAGCGGATAAAAAATTAAAGTGAACCCGTCCGCGCCGCAAGCGGCGCGGAATTACTGGCGCTTAAATTAAACCTACTATGAAAAAAATAACTGCTTCGATTTATTTTATTATTTTTCTTCTGACAATCCTTTCTTCTTTTTCTTACGCCGAGATGATGAATAGCGCCGATCCAACAGTTTCCGAGAATCACACTGCTCGGGAAGAGATGGAAGGCAAAGAAATCTGGGAAAGATTCCAAGCCAAACAAATCGCGTGCGGAGACCTAAAAGACGATAATTTTGGAGCGCTCGGCGAATACTTTATGGGATTGATGCTGGGGCAATCCCACGAAGCAATGAACAATATGATGATTCAGATGATGGGCGATGAAGGCGAGGAACAAATGCATGTTGTGATGGGCAAAAGACTTTCCGGATGCGATGTCGCGGCTCAATTTTCCGGACCTGCCATAGGTTTTATGCCGATGATGATGGGAGGTTGGTCGTCTCCCTTTGGTTATAATGATAAAAATATGATGGGCTATGGTTACGGCGCTGGAACATGGTTCGGCGGCGCGGGAATGATCTTTTGGTGGATCCTTATCGTTGTCGCTATCGTTTTAGTAATCAAGTGGGCAGTTATAAAACCCGGAAAGGGAAATTCCGCCATGGAAACCTTGAAGGAGCGCTACGCTAAAGGAGAAATATCAAAAGAAGAATTCGAGGAGAAACGCCGAGCAATCTCTTAATTTCCCTTTTCTATCCGCTCGGCGTATTCGCCGGTTTGCGTATTCACTTTTATTACATCCCCTTCGTTTATAAAAAGCGGAGCTTGGATTTTGGCGCCGGTTTCAATGACCACGGTTTTCGTGCCGCCTGCCGCAGTCGAGCCGCGGATGGCCGGCGGCGCTTCGACAACTTTGTAATCAACTTTGATTGGTAATTCGATGCCTATGATTTGGCTGTCTCCGCCAGAGGCGGATCCGCCTTCGGCGGAGAACTTAATCGCCAGAACATCTAAATTTGATTTTAGAAATTGAGCCGAGTCGCCAAGCGTTTCCGCTTGCAGGGCAAAACGATTTTTTGGATTGCCAATCTCATCAAACCACCACTCGCCGCGATTCTCGTATAAAAATCTGGATTTCATTTTTTCGATTTCCGCTTCTTCAAATTCGTCCGCCGGCTTAAAATTCCGCTCCAAAGCCTGACCGGTTTTCAGGTTTTTTATTTTAGTCTGCACGCTCGAACCGCCGCGTCCCATGTGCAAATGCTTGACTGACAAAACAACGTAGGGATCGCCCTGAACTTTTATGATTATTCCGTTTTTGAGGTCGTTTATAGAAAGCATAGCAACTTTACGAGCATCGATGCCAATATACAAATAATGCGAATTATACGAATGAAACTTTATTCGTATCATTAGTAAATTCGTATATTCGCATCGATACCCTTCCTAAAACAAGCTTTTTTGCGCATCCTCCTTTTGGCCAGATAAATTTAATTCTGTAAACACCATCTTTCCGTATTCGCCGTCATAGCCCGGTGGGTCGAATCTTATTTTACCTTCGCGGATGGCCGTAATGCCGGCGATTATTTTCTCATCAACTCCGCCAGCTCTCAATTCCTCCGCGCTTTTTTCCATCAAAACCGGAAATTCGCCCCCAAACCGCTTGATCAAATTTTCATATTCGTCTTTCACTTTACGCGAAGCAGTGCCCATATGATAAACCTTGGCAATCACTTCGTCCAACGGAACAAGATTATAATACGGCACGCGATTTTCGTACTTGTGGAGATAACCATCTACTTTAACGTCAATCAGCGGCCGATCCGCCAATACTTCGACGCGGTTCAAGACGCCGATGGTTAATTTTTTGCCGCACTTGGGACAAAGGTTTTTATGTTTTTTGCTTTCTTCCGGCGAGAAAACTATACCGCAATCCCGATGGCCGTCAAAGTGATATTTGCCCTCTTCGGGAAAAAATTCGATCGTAGCCACGAACTTCGCGGATTCACGCTGATTATTATCCGCGCTGATCCGCGCTGCGGGAACACCATCTTTGATAGCTTCGATTATCCCATCATACGACAGGTTAGTATCAAAAATATTCGCTTCTCGACCGATGCGCGGCAGAGAATGAGAATCGGAATTGGAAATCAAAGAAATATTGTCTAATTGCGAGAGCCGCCAATTCATCGCCGGGTCGCTCGAGAGTCCGGTTTCCACCGCAAAAATATTTTTCGCGTACTGGCCAAAACATTCTTCGATTGAATCAAACCCCGACATCGAACCGAACAGGCTAAACCAAGGAGTCCAAGCGTGCGCTGGCACAATCACAGCCTCGGGATTAATATTAAAAACAATTTTGGCGAGTTCCTCACTGTCTAATCCTAAAATCGGCCGGCCATCCGAAGCCAAATTTCCCACCCAGCTTAGTTGAGTATTAATTTTCTCCGCAGTCTCCATATCCGGGCTGAAAATCATATTGTGAATCCGGTAAACTTTTTTAACTCCGCTTTTTGAGAGCCGCGAATAAATTCCGGAAATTTCTACTGTCAGCATAAACCGCGTTTCGGAGAAAGAGCCACGAACCGTTGGCCACTTGAATTCTTTTTTTAGTTTAAAAAGCCCGGGCTCGGCCGGCTCTAATTTCGTTTTGATTTCATTGAACCAGGCCGGATGAGTAAAATCTCCGGTGCCCATCACTAAAATGCCTTTGTTACCGGCCCAGCAGTCGATTTGCTCCAAAACCATATCTTTCGAGGTGGCGCGGGAGTATTTGGAGTGGATTTGCAAATCAGCGATAAAACGCATTTAAGAAATTTAGCAGAATTTTAATGGAACGGCAAATTTAGAAATACAAAGGGCGCCGGTTGGGGTTGGGTATCCGTAGCATTGCGATACCCTATCCAACCGACGCCCGAAACAATGTGCATCAGCCTTGCGTGATTGATGGCTCCGGCTCCGGAGCCACGAGTCGCAACCCACAACCGCCGCAGTAGCGGTCGGCCACGAGACTATACCGACCACAGACGCAAGGATCCTTGCACAACTCCCTGATCTCCGGCTCGGGATAAGAATATATCTTCACCCCGCAGTTTGTACAGCGGCGCTTTGATTCACGCACCACCGTCCGGAGCCCGGGAGAAGAATCGAATTGACCGATAGCACCCATCTCACCTTCCCCCTTCCATCGCCGAGGCGATCGAGTTACGCGGCCAGGATCTGGGCAGTCAGCTTGATGGCCGCAGCTTTGATGTTCTCGACGCCTTCGAGCCCCACGAGGGCACGACCAACGATGGCATTCCACCTGGGGCCAGCGACGCGCCCGGTCTCGGTGATGTCGCCGGTTTGGGAAACAAAACCAGGCGCATTGAGCGAGTACTTACCTTCTCTCAGGCGTCGGTCGAAAATCTCCTCTCTGTACTTCGCCACGAAGCCGGGCTGATTCCCTGGTACCACGAAGTCGGTCACCCCAAGATCCACGGCACGGTTGTAGATCAGTGCCGGAGCCTCGTCAGCGATATAGCCACCCTCGGAGACGAGGAATCCTTTCTGGGTCATGTGGCCACCGACGAGAACCTTGAGCCCCTTCGCTTGAGCCGCGCGGATCCATTCGCGCTGTGTGACCAGTCCCCCGAACGGAAACAGGATCACCGCATCAGCCCCGGCATACTTCACGTCTTCCGCGAACCCGTCTGCTAGGTCTGGGATATCGGTCCCAGCCTTTTGGTGATCGTAGATGATCTCGGGGCCAGGAGCGTATTCCCTGATGGTTTGAACCACCAAGGGAAGACCGAATCGAAGAACGAGCCGGAATCCGACCTTGAAGGCTCCGACGCCAGGGATGCCTGCAGTAGCTCGAGCTAACTCCTCGAGCTTCCACAGACTCTTGAAGTCGCAGGCGAGGATAACGCTTTTCGGAACTGTAGCCATCTGCTTCATACCGATCCCTCCCTAATTGTCTATGTTCACCAAATCCACAGCAGACCATTCCGCCGTGGACTTGTTGAGGGAATGGTATATTGAGAGAAAAGCGAAGTCAATTATGCGCTACCGCGCGGTAGCGCTACTACTACATGTAGTAGTAAGCACGGATGCGTTGCGAGGGAAATATTGTAAGACCGAAACATTGTAGGCGCAACAAAAAAAGGGGCGGCAGTCAGCGGACCGCGCGCCCCAGACTATCCCCTGTAGAGACGTCGCTCTTGTTAGACCTGCGACGTAGTGAGCATCTGCCAATTCTCGGCGCTAACTTTCGGCTTGATGACCTCTGAACCACGAACGCAAAGAGGACAATCGGTAGGATCCCAATCTTCGATTCTCCATTCTACAACCGGGAGAATTTCGAAGCTGCCAACGCCCTCGACCGAAATTTCCTTCAGACTGCCGCGGTTCACGATTACCGGGGCATACGGCATGAATCTCGCAGGTGGCTGCCTGCGTTTTACTTCCGTGACGGCTTCCGTAAAGCCCGTACCGCGCGTACAAAAATCCTCGACAAGAAGCAGGGTCGCCCCTTTCGGGATTTCTGCCGCGAGAATAATTTGGCCGTCAACCTTCTCCAGGCGCGCCACCGGAACCCTAAGCATCTCGGCGATACTCTCGCCGAGTAAAGTGGCGCCGTTAGGCACGCCAGCCACGTAATTTGGTGCTGGGATATCTAAAGCCTGCAGTTGCCAAACGATTTGGTGCGCGATAATGCTCCGGATGTTTTCCGGCGCGAGAAGAATCTTCGACTCAAAGAATCCATCGCTGTGACGGCCGGACTTCAAAAGCGCGTGCATGCCGACTCGACCCTGCGTAGCGGCTTCGTAATCATACGTCCAAAAAGCATTGAGGGTTTTCGCGAGATACATCATGTCTCTGGCAGTCAATAGCCAAAACACCTTCTCGGCCTTAAGAGCGAGAAGATCCTCGTGAGTCATACCGCAGAGAGTATTCATTATCCCTCCTTATGATTGGCAAGGCAAAGAATGCCTGTGCCGGATTTTCCAATGTCCGCCAAACCCAACAATTTGGGTTTACTCCCAAGATATTACTGTAAGAGCTTGCTTGAT
Source organism: Candidatus Wolfebacteria bacterium (assembly GCA_016188075.1). Classification (GTDB taxonomy): domain Bacteria; phylum Patescibacteriota; class Minisyncoccia; order UBA6257; family UBA9933; genus JACPIO01. Next base: position 13,585 of record JACPIO010000013.1, read on the forward strand.
GTCAAACGTTTTTTCTTGTGGACGCGCCCCGATTCGAACGGGGGACCCTTCGGATGTAAACCGAATGCTCTAACCAGCTGAGCTACGCGTCCCTATCTTCCAGCTTCCGGCATTTTAATCCATTTATTGTTTTTCAAATGCCAATCAGAGGGATCTGCGTCCTGAATCAAATCCCATATTTTTTTGGCTGATTCGGTGTAAAGTTTCTCGTCACGGACTTTTCTTCTAAATCCAGCCCACTTTCTCGGTAGTTTTGACCCACGCTCGTCAAATTCTTTGGTTTCTAAATCAATATCTAAATTATCGGCATCTTTCACAATTTTTGCCTCAACAGACTTCCTTTTTTCGTACTCGAGGAAAATATTTTTGTAGAAATCAAGAAGTGCTGTCCGGTTAAAAATATCGCGAGCTGCCGCATCCTCATCTCGTTTGGCATACAAAGCTTGAGTATAATTCGCGTCGCCAGTACGAGATTCAGCCAAATCATGAACCAGCGCCATTTTCATAATTTTCTCTTCATTTTTGACACCCTCCATTCTGGCAATAATCAAAGCAAGCCAGACGACCCTAAACGTGTGCTCGGAAATACTCGCCGAGTCCATGCCTAAGCTTTGCGTCCAAGCTCTGGACATATTCCGCAAAGACCCGATTTCAAACAAAAATTCGATGTCGCGTTGATTCTTAGCCATGAATAATACGAAAAAGAGTAGCACAAAAACCGGAGAAATCCAACCCAACCCTAAAACTTTTATAGATAGGCCTTCGTATTATATAATATAAGCGCAAAGTCGGGACGAGGTCGCTTCTGAAATTAATGGCGAGAAAAATAGGCATTATGGCTCCGTTCGTGGACCGCGAAACATTGGTGGATCTCAAAAAAGGCGATACGACCGCGTTTGAAAAAGTGCTTTACCTCTACGAAGGCCCGATTTTAAACTACATTTACAGATTGATAAAGCACCGGGAGAACGCGCGGGACTTAACCCAAGATACCTTTGTCCGGCTCTACGAAAAAGCTTCGAATATTGACCCGGACGGTAATTTTCGCGGCTGGATTTATAAAGTAGCAACCAATATTGTTTGGGACTGGCTAAGAAAAGAAACCAAAAGAAAAGAAGTTCCCTTAATTAGCGAGGAGAGCGGGGAGGAAAATTCCTATTTGATTTTTCCGGAAAGCCTGCCGTCTTACGAAATGTCGCATCTCGAAACCGCCGAGGATACCGCTCGAACGCTTCAAAAACTAAAACCAACCTATCAGACGATTCTAACGCTTTTCTATTATCACGAATTTAAACAAACGGAAATCGCTGAAATGTTAAATACGCCTTTGGGAACCATAAAAACGAACTTGCGCAAAGCCAAAATCGCTTTTCGCGAAACACTTTTTGCCGAAGAAAAAAATCTGGCAAAAGCGAAAGTCGAATCCAATAAACAAAAACTGGAACATGGACTATCTTTTTCAAAAAATTAAAACTCTTGGCCGGCTCGAGCCGACACCGAAGATGCACCGCGATATTATGCGCCGGGTTTTATATCTCCGATTCCGGAAATTCAAAGAGCCGTTTTTAATCTTGGCTTATCTCGGAAGTTTAAGCTTGGTGATTGACGCTTGGCATCTCTTGAATTTAAAGGGCCGGGCAATGCAGGGCTTAATCGTCAATACTGATTGGGGCGGAGCCGCTTTTCTGAAATTACCAGCGGCCATCATAGCAAAGGGTATGAATAATCCGGATCTTTTGATTAGTTTTGCCGCCGACGCCCTGATTGTCGCTTATCTTTTGTACCTTTTCATCCGGTTCGACAAAATTTTCAATCCTCTGAACGCTCAAAATAAAATGCGGTGGTATGAGTTTATATTCCGAATTTTCCGGGTGGCGAAAAACTAAATTTTGAAAAAGGTCGAGTTAAATCACAAAAACCCCTTACGGGGTTTTTGTGATTGCGGCGAGATAATAATATTCTTTTTCCCAAAAGGCCTTTTTTAGTTCCTCCGGCATTTCCAAAAACCATTTGGGATTCTGGGATTTATGCATTTGGGCCGCCTGATTTTTAAGGTGAACCACCGGCAAAACATCAATCGCAATAAAATCCTCTTCGGAATAAGGCAGGGGAATTTTACTTTCCTCGTAGTGCCCAGCCGTTTTTTTCCGGCCCGACACTACTGCTGCCTCACGACGCAATTCCCTGACTGCTTTGGGCGTTGCCCGGAAATAAAGTTCTCGGGGCGGCTCGCCGAATTGCTGGGCTTCCTGAAAAGCCCGGCAAGCAAATTTATGGATAGCAATATGGTCCCGGTGGCCGGTGCCACCGTCCGGGCCAAAGGTTAAAATCGCGTAAGGAGAAAATTCTTTTATAATTTCTAATAATTTTTTTACCACTTCGTTTTCGGATTGTTCATCAAGACCGCCGTCCGGATAGGTAAGCGCGTGGACGCGACTGACGCCTAAAATTTTAGCCGCGGCCATCAACTCTTCTTCGCGCAACTTCGCAAGTTCTTCCGGTGCCATAGGAATATCGAGATGCAATTTTCCTTTTTCGCCCCGGGTGGCAGAAATGACCGCGGTTCTTCCGCCGGCGCGATTAATATGCGCGAGCAAACCGCCGGCTCCGAAAGTTTCATCGTCCGGATGAGCAAAAATAGCCAGAAGGGATTTAGTGAAGTCCATATTTTTACTCTAAAATATATCCCCAGCCCGGTTGCCATGCTTTCGTTTTTCTCCAGTCTTCCGCCCACGCTTCTTCCCACGTTTTGCCCTTGAGCAAAACATCAAGCGCGAGCTGCGGAGCTTTATGCGCCACTACGGCAACGCTTTTGCCGTCGTAATTTTGTTTTAAGAAATTGAGAAAATTCGCGATTCGCGCTTTAACATCTTCGTAACTTTCTCCTTCGGGAAATTTCTCCGTTATCATCTTTTCTTGCATCGGTTCGACAACAGCTGACGGCTGACCGTTATATTTACCATAGTTGCACTCACGCAATCGCTCGTCTGGAATAATTGGCGCTATTCCCTCAAATGTGAACTTTGCGGAATCAACTGCTCTTTTTAAATCAGAGCAAAATACTATGTCAAATCTCTTGTCTTTGATGAGGTCTTTAAGTTCGATTGACTGCTTTATTCCTAATTCCGAAAGTCCAACGTCAGACCAACCAGACGAGATTTCCTTTTCGTTATCTATCGTCGTGCCGTGCACAAAATAAGTGATTTTTACAGACATATTTTTATTTCAACCAGGGCTCTACTAATTTCACTTGCTTTGTTTCGCAATCAATTTCGGCCCTAACTCCAAGCGGCAAAACCAACTGCGGATCAGTATGCCCGACATCAAAATTGGCAACAACCGGCAAATCCGGCTTGCCGAATTCTTTTGCAACAATCGAAACAATTTTTTCCTCCAATTCTTTCTTTTTCTCGTCGGAATAATCTCTGGCGCGAGAGAAAATAAAGCCGCTGATTCGGTCAAATACGCCCAACATTCCATAATTTCTCAAAGCATGATCAACGAAATGAATTGACGGCTTTTCTTCGGAAGTTTCGAGGAAAAATATTTTGCCTTTCCAGAAATCTTGCGACGGCCAAAAGTCCGTTGCTTTCATCATTTCCAAAACCTCGATACAGCCGCCAAACAGCTCGCCTTGAACTTTCGCGCTTCCTTGAAGCCAATGCCAGCCGTCATCCGATTTTAGCGGATTAACTTTTCCAAGATTTTCCTTATTCGCCCAATCAGGATAGCCGTCGCAGTATTTTTGATACGGCCGATACTCATAGCTTTCTTTCGGCTCAAAAAGAATTTCTCTCACATGATTTTTGAAACTTTCCGGCAAGCTATCCATCTGCGAGAACCCCGCCATTATTGAAGGGCCATAGAAAGTTATAAGCCCTTGCAAATTTGCAAACACATGAAGCGTCGAGATATCGGAATACCCCATTAGTATTTTGGGATTATTGGCAATAATTTTTTTATTTAGAAAAGGTAAAATCCGAACAGAATCATCGCCGCCGATCGAAGCGAAGACGGCTTTAACTTCGGGATCGGCAAAAGCGTCGTTAATGTCTTTTGCGCGAATTTGACGATTGGCTCTCAAAAAACCGGCCTCCATTCTCGCAGTGGGAAATTCTTTAATTCTCAAACCCCATTCTTGCAAAACTTTAAGGCCGTTTTCGTAAATATGCGGAAATACGCTCGGGCCTCCCCAAGACGGGGACACGATCGCTACGGTGTCGCCCTGTTTCAATCTTTCTGGTTTTTTGTAGTTCATAATTATTTCAAAATTCCATCAACAGCATCTCAAAATTTACCCTAAATAAAGTCTGGGAATCCCGAAGGACTAACGCTGGTGGGCGCGGAGGGAGTCGAACCCCCAACCATTCGGATATAAGCCGAACGCTCTGCCATTGAGCTACGCGCCCCCTACCCGTCTATATAGTAATCGCGATCGGCTTCAGTCTAAAGCCTTTTATCAAAGCGTCAAATTCCTCGCGCTCCAAAGTTTCTTTTTCCATTAATTTTTTGGCGATGGCTTTCAAAACGTTTTTTCGCGAGGTGATAATTTTTTTCGCGGTTTGGAGAGCGCCATCAATAAAGCCTTTTACTTCCTTGTCGATGTCCGCCGCTACTTTTTCCGAGTAATTTTTTTCCGTGGCGATTTCCCGGCCCAAAAAAATCAGCTCCTCGTTTTTGCCGTAGGTAATGGGACCGAGTTTTTCGCTCATTCCAAACTTGGTAACAATCCGCCGCGCCAAATCAGAAACGCTTTGGAGATCCGAGGACGCGCCGGTTGAGATATCTCGGAAAATCAGCTTTTCGGAAACATAGCCGCCGAGAAAAACCGCCAAGTCAGCCATAAATTGTTTTTTGGTGCGCAGATGAGTTTCTTCGATGGGCAACTTCAAGGTATAGCCGCCGGCCCGTCCCCGAGCCACAATCGAAACTTTATGAACCGGATCCGCGTCTTTAATTGAAGTCGCAACCAAGGCGTGGCCAGCCTCGTGATAGGCGATAATTTCTTTTTCTTTCTGCGGCAAAACCCGGCTTCGGCGTTCCGGCCCCAGAAGAACCTTTTCAATGGAATCAAAAATATCCTGCTGGACAACTTCTTTTTGATTTTTCCGCGCGGCAAAAATCGCGGCCTCGTTCATTAAATTAGCCAGATCCGCGCCGGAGAATCCGGGGGTTCGCTCGGCCACTTTTCGCAAAGCAATGGCTTTGGCCAAAATTTTTCCGCGGCTGTGAATTTTTAAAATTTCTTCGCGGTCATTGATGTCCGGCAGATCCAGAAAAACCCGGCGGTCAAAACGACCGGGCCGAAGCAGGGCTGGGTCCAAAATATCCGGGCGATTGGTCGCCGCTATTACGATCACCTTCGTGTCTCTTTCGAATCCATCCATCTCCACCAAAATTTGATTTAAGGTTTGTTCTCGCTCGTCGTGTCCTCCGCCAATGCCAGCGCCGCGCTCCCGGCCGATAGCGTCGATTTCATCAATAAAAACGATGCATGGAGCCGCGCGTTTGGCGGTCTGAAATAAATCTCTGACTCGACTTGAACCAACTCCTACAAACATCTCCACGAACTCCGAGCCGGAAATATGAAAAAAGGGGACATTTCCTTCGCCGGCAATAGCCCGGGCCAATAAAGTTTTTCCGGTTCCGGGGCTCCCTAAGAGCAAAACACCTCTGGGAATCCGCGCGCCAATATCCAAATATTTTTTGGGATTTTTCAAAAAATCCACCACTTCCATCAATTCCTGTTTTACCTCTTTAAGTCCGGCCACGTCGTTAAAAGTGATTCGATCTTTAAATTGGGTAAAAAGCTTGACGTTGGCTTTGCCAAAAGTGAAGGCTTGGCTCATTCCGGTTCGGGCCTGCCGAAACATCATCCAAAAGAAAACACCGATGATAATAAGGGGCAAAAGCGAAGGAATTAAAACGCTGGCCCAAAAATGCAAACCCGACTCCTCTTTAATCTGAAAATTAACGTTTTTTAGGGCTGCTGGCTCCAGGCCGTAATTCCGCAAGGTCTCGGTTAATCCGGCTTCCGCTTCTTTTTTGGAAACCGCTTTCTCGCCGTTTTTAAGTTCAATCGTGAGATCGTTGCCGGAAACAACAATTTTCGAAACCCCGCCGCTATTAATTGCCGAGGCAAGATCACTAATGCTTAAAGTTTTTGGACTTCCTTCGGTAGAGTAAAAAAGAGAAAAAATAAAAGCCACGAGAAGAAACGTCCCGATCGCCCAAAGGATATTTTTAGAAAGGAGTTTCATGCTTCGCTCGCGTATCGATACCAATATACAAATGTACGAATTATACGAATTCGTATCATTAGTATAATTCGCATATTCGCATCGATACTTATTTCTTTATTTTCAAAATAATTCGTTTCTCTTCGGGTTTTACTGATTCGATAATAAATCTATACTCTTTGCCCGGTTCCAATTCTTTTTTCATTTCTTCCAGGCCGCCGAATTCAGAAACATGAACCAGGCCGTGAAGATCGTGGTCTAAACTGATGTAGGCGCCAAAGGGGTTAAATTTAGAAAGCCGGCCGCCAATTTCCTCGCCAGCCCGGAATACCTCGCCGGCCTTATCCCACGGGTTGGGAGTTAGCGCCTTGATAGACAAAGAAACCTGACCGTCTTTTATGTCTATAATTTTAACTTTTACCGATTCATCCACCTTTAAAACTTCTTTGGGACTATCAATCAAACGATGGTCAATTTCCGAAATATGAACCAAGCCTTCAATGGCCGGGGTATCGACAAACCGGACAAAAGCGCCGAAATCGGCCAAGCCGGAGATAACGCCGTCCACCACATCGCCTACGGCATACTTGCTTACCAGCTCTTTAAGATTTTCTCCCACCGCTTCTTTTTCGGAAAGGATTAACTTGGTAGTTCTCGGATTAAAATCCAAAATTTTCACCTTGAGATCCTGTCCGACAAATTTTCTTAAGGACACCGGCAAAAAGGCCTTAATCTGGTTGACTTCGGCGACCAGGCCGCCGCTGTTGGCTCCAATCACCTTCACTTCCAGAACCTCCCCGCTGTCTCGCCACTCCTTAAGCTCTTGCCAATTCTTCTGCTTATGAGCGCCGGCCAAAGAAAGTTCAACCAGCCCCTCTTCGCCGTCCAGGTCCGCCACTTTGGCGCTTATCAAAGAGTCAAGCTCCAAATCTTTAACCAAATTTCTGGCGTTTAAAAATTCCGAGCCGTAGAGAATGCCGGTTCCGAATTTTCCCAAATCAAAATAAATCCGCCGCGGCGCTTTTTTTAAAAGTCTTGCTTCTATCAAATCTCCGATCTTTAAAAAAGAAACTAAATCGGCTTCATTTTTGATGAGCTGGCCGATCGGAGAAGTTAATCTTTTATTCGTAATCACTGCCATAGGTTGAATCGCTGGAGGTAAATTCGCCAAACGCAGGTTTTATTATAGGGAAAAATGGGACTATGTCAATTGACTTTGGAAATCGGTTGGGATAAAATTAGGACATGCTTACGGCTCGAAAAAAGAAGAATATCATCGAAGAGCATCGGCGGCACGAGACTGACACCGGCTCAACCAATGTTCAGGTTTCCCTTTTGACGCGGCGAATTTCCGAGGTGACGGACCATCTGAAAAAGAATCTCAAAGACCACCATTCGCGGAGAGGGCTTTTAATGATGGTTGGCAAGAGAAAAAGACTCTTAGATCATTTGGCCAAAAGCAATCCCAAAAGCCACGCTTCTCTCATAAAGAAGCTTGGCCTCAAGAGATAACAGCCCTTCGTGATGACGACTACAAACAAATATCAGCGAGTTGGGGTTTTTATAGACATCCAAAATCTCTACCACTCGTCCAAACATCTTTATCGGGCTCGGGTCAACTACCGAGAACTGATGCGCGAACTCACCATGGGCCGGCAGCTTATTCGCGCCATCGGTTATGTGGTAAAAAGCGAGGAGACTTCGCCGACAAGAGAGGCGCCACGAGCTGACGGCCAGAGACTGACCTCTTCCGAGGCGGCTTTTTTTGACGCCCTGGGGAAAAGCGGGATTGAGCTTCGAGTAAAAGATCTCCAAATTTTTCCGGATGGAACCAAAAAAGCGGATTGGGATGTGGGGATGGCAGTAGATGCCATAAGAATGGCCGGATTGCTGGACGTAATAATTCTGGTTACCGGCGATGGCGATTTCGTACCCTTGGTTAATTATCTTAAATGGGGTCTGGGCCGAGTAGTGGAAGTGTCTGCCTTTGGCCGAAGCGCTTCGGCAAAGCTCAAAGAAGCGGCGGATGTTTTTGTAGACCTGGACCAAATACCAAAAGTGATATTAAAAAGATAAGTAGCGATTCGAATATACGAATGTACGAATTATACGAATTCGTATCATTAGTATAATTCGTATATTGGCATCGATACATTTATTAATGAATCTTAACAAAAAACAATTTAATCTCGATTTTGGCGGACAGCCGGTCAGTCTCACTATCTCCCAAATGGCTGAGCAGGCCAATGCCGCTGTTTTAGGGCAGCACGGGGAGACCGCGGTTTTAGTCACTGTTACACTGGGCAAAGAAGACCGAAATATCGACTATTTCCCGCTCGTAGTTGATTACGAAGAAAAATTTTACGCGGCCGGAAAAATCATTGGCAGCCGATTTATCAGGCGCGAGGGTCGGCCGTCAGAAGAAGCGGTTTTATCCGGCCGCTTGATTGACCGAAGCCTACGGCCTCTTTTCCCCCAAAATCTGCGGCGCGACGTGCAAATTATTATCACGGTCCTTTCTTACGACGAAGAAAATGATCCGGAGTTTATCGCGCTTTTATCGGCCTCCGCCGCGCTCGCTATATCCGAAGTTCCCTGGAACGGGCCAGTGGCCGGCGTAAGAATCGCGGTAAAAAAAGACGGCGAGATCGCCGTAAGCCCCAAAAATTCTTTAATTAAGGAATTTGGAGAATTCGCTCTCGAAACCTTTGTTTCCGGCACCGAAGAAAAAATAAATATGCTTGAGTTGGCCGGCAACGAATCAAGCGAGGCGGAAACCGTTCGCGCCTTCGGAGCAGCCCAGACCGAAATCGCAAAATTAATTCAGTTTGTAAAAAGCATCGTGAAGGAATACGGCAAAGAAAAGATTAAAGTTCCGGACTCTGAAGAAAATTTAGAACTCAAAAAGAAAATCGTAAATTTTCTGAAAGATAAGATAGAAAACGCGATTTACCAAAAAGATAAAACCGAGAGATTTAGAGAAATCGCGGAAATGAAAGAAGCTCTAAAAAACCATCTAACCGAAGAGGGATTAAGCGGCGCTGATCTCGCTCCGGTCAACCGTCTTCTGGAAGAAGAAGTGGGACGCATAGTAAGAAAAAATATTCTGGAGAGCGAAAAACGGCCGGACGGCCGAAGACTCGACGAAGTGCGCGAACTCCACGCCGAAGTCGGTTTATTTAAACGGCTGCACGGATCAGCCTTATTTGCCCGGGGCAATACCCAGGCATTAGCCGCGGTCACCCTGGCTGCTCCCGGGGCAGAGCAATTAATCGAGACAATGGAAATTTCAACCAAGCGCCGATTTATGCTTCATTATAATTTTCCGCCTTATTCCGTGGGCGAAATCGGGCGCTTGGGCGCGCCGGGACGGCGGGAGATCGGCCACGGCGCTTTGGCGGAAAAAGGATTAAGACCCCTTATACCATCGCAAGACGAATTTCCGTACACCATTCGTTTGGTTTCGGAGATTCTGTCTTCCAACGGTTCGTCCTCTATGGCAACTGTTTCGGCCGGTTCTCTGGCTTTAATGGACGCCGGCGTGCCCATAAGAAAAGCAGCGGCTGGTATCGCCATGGGGCTCATCACAGACAAAACCAATAACCAACAACTAACAACCAACAACTATAAGATACTGACCGACCTTCAAGGGCCGGAGGATCACCACGGCGATATGGATTTCAAAGTGGCCGGCACCAAAGACGGCATCACCGCCATTCAGCTTGATGTAAAAATCGAAGGCTTAACCATAGAAATAATTGGGGCAACCTTGACCCAGGCGAAAAAAGCCCGGCTCGAGATTCTTGACGCTATGAACGCGACCATTGCCCAGCCCAGAGCAGAGGTTTCCTCCTACGCGCCGGTTATTATGACAACCAACGTAAGGCCGGATCAGATTGGCGAGGTCATCGGGCCAGCTGGGAAAATAATCAACGGCATTATTGCCGCAACCGGCGTTTTAAGCATTGATATTGAACAAACCGGAAAGGTTTTTGTCGCGGCTCACGACATAGACAAAGCCCGGGCCGCCATCGCGCAAGTCCAAGCGATAACGCGCACTTTCGAGATTGGCGAAATTATCGAGGGAGAGATTATAAAAATTTTAGACTTCGGAGCGATTGTGGACTTAGGCGGCGGCAAAGACGGAATGATTCATGTCTCGGAATTAAAAGAAGGCTTTGTCCAGAAAGTGGAGGATGTGGTGAAATTAGGCGATAAGGTAAAAGCGAAAATCATAAGAGCCGAGAATGGAAAAATCGGACTGTCGATTAAAGCGCTGCCCCACGACTGACAACCAATAACTTGCTCAATCTCGATTTCAATCGCGACGCTCTATTTTTCTTGATTGAATTCACTTTAGCGGCTTTATCCAGTTTTTTATAAACCTGCGATAAAAATTTCTTCGCCCCCTCTTTATCCCCGGCAACCACCATTTTTTTGTATTGTTTAATAGCCGATTTCAATTCGGTTTTTCTCTTGAGATTTCTCATTCGGCGCCGGATATTCTGGCGTAGAGCTTTTTTTGCTGATTGAGTGATGGGCATACAGCGCAGTAATTAGTAAATGGTAATTAGTAATTAGGCTATAATAAGAAGGTTTTAATGTCAATCATTTTCAAATATAATAAGAATCAGAGGGCAGTTGAGCGGCGCCCTGTTCCCCAACTACTTTAATTGCTAATTACTATTTACCAATTACCGATTAATGCTTTATTCCATTTCCGGAAAACTGCTCGCTAAAAAATCCGATTTTGCCGTTATGGAAACCAACGGTTTGGGACTCGCAATTTTCGCTTCGGGGCAAACGCTCCGCAAATTGCCCAAAATCGGCGGCCGGGCGAAGTTATTTATTTATCTCTACAATCATCAGAACGGCGCGGAAATTTACGGCTTTTTTTCGGAAAAAGAGCGCGAATTTTTTGAATCCCTAATTTCTATAAATGGAATTGGGGCTCGGGCCGCTTTAAAAATTTTAGGCGTTGCCAGATTCGAAAATCTCATCTCCGCCATCAAAACCGGCCGGAGCGATTTTTTGGTTAGGGCCGCGGGCATCGGCAGGAAGAAAGCCGAACGCATCATATTAGAACTTAAAGACAAAAAAGGGGGGGCGTTGCTGGCAAAGGGCGATAATTCTTTAGAGCTAAATTACGAAGTAAGCGAAGCTCTCAAAGCCCTGGGATACAGGCGAAACGAAACCGAGGAAGCGATTCAAAAAATATCGCCCAAGGCTAAAACTCTCGAAGAAAAAATAAAATCCGCCTTAAAAATTTTGAGCCGCCAATGAACCGGGTCCTCCAATCTCTAAAAAAAATAATTCCTTCGGCACTTTTTGATTTTTTCGCCCCTTTTTATCATTTGTTACTTAGTTTTTGCGGGGCGTTTTTTTATGGATTCCCGTCGCTGGAACTGACGGTTATCGGCGTAACCGGCACCAAGGGCAAAACCACGACTTGTAATTTAATCGCTCAAATTCTCGAATCCGCCGGACTAAAAACCGGCCTCATGACCACGGTCAATTTTAAGATCGGAGAGCGCGAGTGGATTAATGATACCAAACAAACAATGCTTGGCCGATTCGAACTGCAAAAATTATTACGGGAGATGGCTCGGGCCGGTTGTCGCTACGCAGTGATTGAAACCTCATCCGAAGGAATTCTGCAATATCGCCATCGCTTTATTGATTACAGCGTTGCGGTTTTTACCAACCTAACACCGGAGCATATCGAACGGCACGGCAGTTTTGAAAATTACCGCCGAGCCAAAATAAAACCTTTCGAAAAAGCGGCTAAAAAAGAGAATGGCGTTGGGGTTTATAATCTTGACGATCCCAATATCAATTATTTTTTGAAACCGTCAATAAAAAACAAATATGGATACGGCGCGAAAATTTCTAATTTTTCCGCCAAAGGCGGATCCACCTCGGGCGGACAATTTCTCCCGATTCGCAAAGCGAATCGAGGATCCTCGATTCTGCAAAGCAGAATCGGGATAATTTCTAATAAATTTCAAATATCTAATATCGAATTGTCTCCGGAGAAAACGATATTTAATTTTGATGGTGAGAATTTTGAAATGCCGCTTATTGGCGAATTTAATGTTTATAACGCCGCGGCGGCAATCTGCGTTGCTCTGTCACAAAACATTCCGATGGAGCAAATTAAAAAAGCGCTTGCTTCGGCCAAGCCGCCGCCGGGCCGAATGGAAATTATTGACAAGGGCCAGGATTTTACCGTCATTGTTGACTACGCTCACGAACCAGCCAGTCTGGAGGCAGCGTATAAAGCTATTCATAATTCTTTTTTGCGAAGCAAATCCCCGGAGGGTCAATTCATAATTCGTAATTCAAAACTAATTTGTTTACTGGGAGCGCAGGGTGGCGGCCGAGACAAATGGAAGCGGGCGGAGATGGGCAAGATCGCAGCCCAATACTGCGACGAGATTATTTTGACGAATGAAGACCCATATGACGAAAACCCCTCTACTATTTTAAATGACATCGAGGCGGGGTTTTCGTCAATTTCTAATTTCCAATTTCTAATTTCTAACCTCTATGAAGTTATAGACCGCGAGGAGGCTATTCAAAAAGCTATTTTTCTAGCTCAAAAAGGCGATGTAGTGATTTTAACCGGTAAGGGCGGCGAGGTTTGGATGTGCGTGGAAGGCGGAAAGAAAATTCCCTGGGACGAGAAGAAAATCGTAGAAGAAATATTATCAGCGAAGCGATATGAAATATAAAACCCCAGCGTGTTTGATATTTGAAGAAAATTTGAGTATTTTATAAGCAGATCGTCGTCAACCGCATAAGGAGGAAAAGGCGATGAGCGTCAATCGAATCGTCCTGATTTTGCTCGTGATCGGAGTAGCGGGAGCCCTCGCGGGATCGTTCGCTGCGCCGCAGCCGTACAATCAAAAAATGAAAACTGCGAGAAACAGGCTATCTTTGATGCTTTACTGGGGAGGAATAGGCCTCTCGGCTTGCGCCGGCGTTCTGGCTTATTTTTTCCTAAGCTAACACTCGCCCTCAATACTTTTTTTCACAGCGCCCTCTCTCGGGGCGCTGAACCATTTAGAGAGCAGAAACGAGTAGAGACCCCACGAGGAGTCTCTATCGAAAGAGCAAGGCTAAAAAAGAACCAGTTGCGGACTGAGCTTGGGACCGGTCTGCTCATCCGCTTGTTTTTGTATTTTTTGCCGCTTTTGGTCCCGGAGAATCGCGGCAGCCTGACGGCGAGCCGCCAAAAAGAGATGCATGGGAACGCGAGAGGAGACAGGGTCGTGAATCCGCGAATGCCGATACTTGGCAACCATTCGCGGCACACCATCAATCAATGAGAAGCAGAAAAAAGTACCGAAAACTCTAATGGTTACGGAATTGACCGCAACAGACTCAATCTCGATCTCCATCGCCTCATCCTCCTCTCTTATGGAATGAGCATGGCGAATCGCAACAACCACCGCCATGGCTCATGCCAGAATGGCATAAAGGGAATGTCGGCGCCGTTTGCTACGGCGAGAAGAGAAACGAGCCCGATCAAAATGTAGGCAAAGAGAAAGAGTCCAGCGGTATCCAAAAATACCAGGCACCACGGTTCCTGCCCGAAGAGATGATTCTTCATCTCTTCCCCTCCTCCACTTAACTCGCCAAATATTGGCGAGGCGCCCATTACGTCAAGTGCCCCTTAATGGGGTTGCTGATTAAAGTAAATCATAGAAAATCCAATTTGTAAACCCCCACGCCTACCGTAGGGGATGCTCTTAATTTTAGATAAATTTTTGCGTTTTCACTTAAAAATTTATAAAATTAAGACATGAAACTTACTTTTCACGGCGGGGCCAAAACCGTAACCGGCGCCAACTACCTTTTAGAAAACGATTCGACCAAAATTCTCGTTGACTGCGGCCTACATCAAGGTTCGAGCTTTTGCGAAAAACATAATTTTGAACCCTTCCCATACGACCCCAAAACCATTGACGCGGTTTTTGTGACCCACGCCCATATTGATCACATCGGCCGCTTACCGCAACTCGTAAAATCCGGTTTTCGCGGAAAAATTTTCTCCACTCCGCCCACCAAAGATTTCGCCGAATATCTCTTGATTGATTCAGAACATTTACTGACCAAAGAAGCCGAGTCAAAAGGCCTAGCGTCGATCTACGGCCTTCAAGACATTCCGCCTACAATGGCAAAGTGGGAGAGAATTCCTTATCATCAAAAAATTAAAATAAAAAATTTTTCCGCAGAACTCTTTGACGCCGGACATATTCTGGGGTCCAGCTTTATTTCGATAATCTCCGAGGGAAAAAGAATTGTTTTTTCGGGAGACTTGGGGAATATCGCGACGCCGATCGTCCGAGACACCGAGCCGCTTCCCAAGACCGATTACGCCCTGATTGAATCGACTTACGGCGCGAGACTCCATGAAGACCTAGACACTCGCCAAGAGGTCTTGGAAGACTTAATTGAAGATACGGTCAAGGCTGGCGGCGTTTTGATGATCCCGGCTTTTGCCATGGAGCGCACGCAGGCTCTTTTGTTTGAATTGAACGAACTCGCGGAGAACGGCCGGATTCCGCGCGTGCCGATTTTCATTGACAGCCCGCTCGCGATTAAATTAACTTCCGTTTATCAAAAATATTCCGGCGATCCGCGCTACTTCGACGAAGAAGCAACGGCTCTTCTTAAAAAGGGCGACGCGATTTTTGATTTCCCCGGCTTAAAATTTACGCTGACGCCGGAGCAATCAAAAGAGACAAACAGAGTGCCGCCGCCCAAGGTGGTTATTGCCGGCGCCGGAATGTCCCAAGGCGGCCGAATTCTTCATCATGAGAGCCGATATCTTTCGGATCCCAAAAGTTCCATTCTTTTTATCGGCTACCAGGCCCAAGGATCTTTGGGTCGGCAAATTTTGGACGGCGCCAAAACCGTGAGAATTTTTGACCAGGAAATTCCGGTCCGCTGCAGGACAAAATCTATCGGCGGTTATTCGGCCCACGCCGACCAGGCCAGACTGCTTCAATGGCTCACCCCTCCTCGATCTTCCATTAAAAAAATTTTTGTGGTGCAAGGCGAAGAAGAACAAAGCGCGGCTCTGTCTCAAAAAATTAAAGATGAATTAGCCATTGACGCCCACATCCCCTCGCAGGGAGAAAGCGTTGTGCTATAATAAGGTAGCAATTCGAATATACAAAACATTTATGGACTACTATAAAAAATATAAAGTTTGCGTTTCCGGCGCAGCCGAAACAACTGATTGCGGCCAAAGCGCTTTCGAGAAAGCCGAAGCCCTTGGCGCCGAAATCGTAAAACAAGGAGCAATCCTTATAACCGGCGCCACCACCGGCTTTCCTTATTGGTCTGCCAAGGGCGCCAAGGAAGCCGGCGGTTTAGCGGTAGGGGTGTCTCCGGCTCAAACCGAAAAAGAGCATGTCAAAAATTACGAACTGCCGATTGATTACCATGATTTTATTTTTTATACCGGCGCCGGATACGCCGGCCGAAATTTGCTTTTGACGAGATTGGCTGACGCGGTTATTGTCGGCTGCGGCCGAATCGGCACCATCAACGAATTCACCATTGCCTTTGAAGACAGAAAGCCTATCGGTATTCTCGAGGGCGAATGGGAAGCCGACGAAGTCTTAAAAATGATTATTGAAAAATCTCATCGGGCCGAAGAAATGAAGGGGAAAATTATTTTCTCAAGCGACCCCCGAGAACTGGTTCGAAAAATCATTGAACTCGTCCGCCAAGAAAAAGAAAACAATCACAAAGGTCGCAATAGCGCGGATTAACGCCGATCAAAACGCAGATAAACGCGGATGATTTAAAAACTATCAGCGTCAATCGGCATCTACGTTATGGAACAAAAACCCATCGGTTCAGTCACTCATTACTACGGCGGCATCGGGGTAGCCATTGTAAAATTTAAAAAGGAAGTTTCGGTTGGCGAAACGCTTCATTTTAAAGGCGCCCACACTGACTTTACTCAAAAACTTGATTCAATGCAGTTTGATCATAAAGAAATCAAAAGCGCCAAAAAAAACCAAGAAGTAGGAATCAAGGTTAGCGAAAAAGTAAGAGAAGGCGACGAAGTGTACGAAGCATAAAATCGATACCATTGATGTATAAAGGGGTAATCTTGCCGGCGGGCTTGCTCGCCGCCACCATTATTGGCGCGGGAATTTTCGCCCTGCCCTATGTTTTTGACAAGGCTGGCTTGGGAGCCGGCCTATTTTATTTAACGCTTTTCAGCTGGGTCTTTTCTCTGATTCACTTGATGTACGCGGATGTCGTTTTGCGCACCCGGGGCGATCACCGGTTTGCCGGCTACGCCGAAATTTATTTGGGATCAGCCGGCAAATGGATTAGCGGCCTCGTTACCATTCTGGGAGAGATTTTTATTCTCACGATTTATTTGGTTCTTTCTTTAAGTTTTTTTAACTTGCTTGCCCCGACCCAGAACTCGCTTTATCTGATTTTGCTATTTTGGTTTCTGGGTTCCATCCCGATATTTTGGGGAATCAAAAAAATAGCTGTTTCGGAATTTTTACTCGTTTCCATAATTCTTATTATAATTTTTTTAATTTTCTTCTACGGCTGGGGCAATCTCTCGAAAGCGAGCTTTGAGCCGGTTTTAAATTTTTCTTTTTTATTTTTGCCTTACGGCGCGATACTCTTCGCCCTGAATGGCCGGACCGCCATTCCCGGACTCGTGGATTATTTCCGAAAAAATAATCTTGGGATTTTAAAGGTAAAAAGGGCGGTTATTTTGGGAACTCTTGTTCCGGCTTTTTTCTATTTTCTTTTTGTTCTGGGAATACTGGGCATCTCTCCCGAAGTATCGCCGGATTCCATTACCGGAACTTCGAAGAACCTGCCGCCGATGCTTCTTTCTTTCGTCGGCATCCTTGGTCTTCTATCCCTCTGGAGCACTTACTTTATAATCGGCCAAGACATCAAAAAAAGTCTGGGGCTCGATCTGCGTTTTAACAAAATCTTCGCGGCCATGGTTCCGCTTTTTCTGCCTCTCTTTTTTTATTTTTCCGGATTCCAGAACTTTCTAAAACTGGTGGAATTGACCGGCGCTGTTTTTTTGGGACTTGAAGGATTTCTTATTATTTTAATCTGGCTCAAAGCGAGAAGAGTTGTCGCGGAAACGGAAGACGCAATTTTCCTAAAATTAAATCCGCTCGTACCCTATCTCTTATTGCTTATTTTTGGAATGGGAATAATATTAGAATTAATAAAACAGCTCTCGTAGTTGAATGGATACAACGCCTCCCTCCGAAGGAGGTAGTGCGCGTTCGATTCGCGCCGGGAGCACACGAGCGAGTCCCGATCGCAATCAGGACGACGAGGGGCCACAAATACAAATCACGAATAAAAATTTCGGTATAACCCCCACCTAAAATGTTTCCCTTATAAAAGATTAATCTTATATAAGGTACAAATTTTTAGAGAAAAATTAAGCAAGAATCTGCTTATCTTGTCTTAACCTACAATCGTTTTTGAAATTGCTTCGCTACGACAAAATTCCAAATTAAGAAAAATAAAATTAGTCCCATTAAAAGCGCGATTTCGGCAAAGCGAAGATAGCGCTTGACTGACTCGAATGAGGCGCCGGATAAATATCCCAAGCCAGCCACTGTCAAAACCCAAACTATGGTTGCCCAAATATTCGCTTTAATATAATCAGCTAAACGAATCCCGAGAGTGCCGGCTCGCATCAAGGTTAAGTGGTTAAATCCATAGGCGAATTTAGAAATAAAAATGGTGCGGCGAGGCCGATCCCGAAGATGATTATCCAGAAGCTCGAGATGGCCAAGCCATTTTTTAATAAAAGGCGGCGTTTTATCTCCATTCAACTTGCGGCCCAACCAATACCAAATAAAATCTCCGATTAAGGCGCCGAAAAATGCCAGTGTCAATGAATAAAAGGTATTTAAAAAGTGCTGCTGGCTCAAAAATCCGGCGGTGAACAAAAGAATATCTCCTTCGAGCATCATCCCGAAAAATACAATGAGATAGCCAACAGGCTTCCACCAAATCAGATAGTGAAGCAAAAAGGAATTCATAAACTAGAGAAATGAGAAAATAAAAAAATACCGTTTCGGTATTGCAATTCATTATAGATGATAAAAAATAAATAGAGTAGGGGCGTTCCGACTCGCAGGCTTGCAAGTCGGAACGCCCCGTGATCATCGCGGTTTCGCGGCTTAGCCCCGGCCGTCAGTAGGCGGGCCGCCACTCGTCGCAGGCGGTACTGGCCAAGGCTCGCCGTATATCACCAGCGTCCGAATAGTCGGCTCGCTGGCAAAAGGGTTTGCAGGGTTCCGTAATTCCGACTCCGCATAGCCTCCAATGGGTCGGATTAGGAACCGCACGCATCCCCGATTCGTTTCGAATAAGCCGAGGACTCCAGCGATCATTCCAGCCAGGTTAGCGCTATGCCCCGATACCGAGCTGGTCTCGAACCTAACCATGGGAATAAAAACCCTTCTGTCGCTCTGGTCCAGTATCTCGGAGGCTCCAAACTCCGAGATTTCGAAAACTACTCCTATCCCAGAAACCGCTGGTTCGGCCGGAGTAGGACCATCGAATTGCGTCGGGAACGATCGGAAACGAAAAGCGCAAGAGGTCCAATCCAGAAGAATCGGCTCCGACGGGAGTATTGGGGCAGAAATCTGCCCTCCACTCACCGAAACCCGAAGCAAGGAAACGTACTCCCTCGCTTCCATGACGGGAACCAAGAGGCCCCTCTCCGCAGCCAGCGCCGGGAGCGCCAGCGCGACCACCAACAGCCCGACCAACGCCCGCATCGCCTTTTTCATTACCCGAGACTCCTTTTATTTTGGCCTCCCTGCATCCGCAGAGGGCCGGTTTATCCCTGGCGCCAAACCCTTTGGCCCAGGGGTTTACGAAACCGCGTTTATGTCAATGAACAACACGAAGTCTATATAATAATAGATAAGTTTAACTTTGTCAATAGCGGCGACGCGCTCAAAGCTTCTAGAGCGTTTGCCGGGGGTGTTTGTCAAAAGTGCTTAACGCCCGGACCGCACCAACCCCAACTTGGGCCAATTTCCCCGAATTCTAAAAACCCGCATAAAACCTCATTTTACTTGACAAAAAAGCGGCAAACATCTGTAATAGTGTCTTCACACGCAAAACAGCCTATCCAAAAAACCCGCGTTAAACGCGGGTTTTTTGAGGAGGCTGAAAACCATGTGAAGTGATTACATAGGTGATACAAAGCCTTGCGGTAAACAATTCGACAAACCACCGTGTAAACCATATGCAATGTCTTCATATGTCTTACAAATATTATTCTTTGAATCTCTCTGTAAACTTGGGATAGGTATCATACATACCCCACTTATATAATCGATACAATGATTTAAATCTATCGGAAATTAAAGGATCGCTACCCATCCATTCAAGCCATTCCATAAACTGCTTAGCTTTATAACCCTTAAGTTTTTTATAAAAAAAGGGTATTATTATATCCTTTAAGTTAGTAAATTCTCTCACTATTAATCTAGCCGATGGCCCCCTTTTGATACCGTCACCCCTGTAAGGCGGGTATATATAAATTTTATTTTTTAAGCCCAGATGATCGGGAACAGCCTCTATTAATTCCGTGTCTCGAATATTCATCTGTAGTATAAAGGCTGGTACCTTACGTTTTCTGTGGGTTTTTTTATCGGAATTCACACTGAAAGTAAAGCACCCTTCTCCGCCTACCAACCCTCGAATATATTCATTAGTAAGTTTTAAGTTTTTATTGATTTCCATGTTTTTATTTGTTTTTAATGTTTGTCGGCAAACCCAATGTTTAATGTGAATCGGTTTTACATTATGCTATAATTATAACACAATGAATAGCAAATCCGAACTTGGCCAATTAGGCGAGGATCTTGCCTGTAAATATCTCGTGGAAAACGGCTATAAAATTATTGAACGGAATTTTTGGAAGCCGTGGGGCGAATTAGATATTGTCGCAAAATATAAAGACGGCACCTTAGTGTTTGTCGAGGTGAAAACTATGCAAGGTCGCAACTATAACCATGACGATGACCGCGACGAGATAAAACCGGAAGATCAATTAACGAAAGCCAAGCTTCGCAAACTTAAAAGAACCGCGTCGCTTTACGCCGGCCATCGTCCGGAATTAATTAATGATAAAAAAGGATGGAGAATTGATTTAATCGCAATCAACGTAGATAGTTCTCGTGACTTGACAGATTATAAAAAAGATTGTGATATAAGATATTACGAAAACATCTAAAATGTTTCCCTTATAAAAGATTAATCTTATATAATGTACAAATTTTTTATTTAACGGCTAAGTAAAAATTTTATGCCGCGGACCTTCTCCCTTTCGCCGTGTTCGAATTTTATCCAAATTGAATTTTTCGGCAAGATACTTTTTATTTTTTCCGGCCACTCGACCAAGACGATGTTTCGCGAATCTTCTAAAATTTTTTTGAGCCCGAGTTTCAACAAAACTCTGGCTCCGTGGATTCTATAACAATCTACGTGGTAGATTCGTTTATAGTTCCCACAATTCCTTCTTCTTAATTCATAATTCTTAATAAGGACGAAGGTGGGGCTTGTAATCTTTTTCTTCACGCCGAGCGCTCGCAAAAATCCCTGTGTAAAAGTTGTTTTGCCTGATCCTAAATTTCCAGCCAAAGCAAAAACCAGCGCCCCGCGTCTTTTCTTCCGGCTGCTGATTTTCAAAAATTGCTTAGCCAAACTGCCTGCCAGTTTTTTGGTTTCAGCCGAAGAAAACGTTTCCTTAATCATTTTTTAGTTTGGAGATAAATTTAGTTTTTTATATAAAATTACAAACGTCAAAGCAAAAACGATGGACAAAAAAACGCCGGTGAAAATATGAGCCGCAGGAAAGAGCTGGCTTTCGGCGACACGAGAAGCGGACGCCAAAGAATTTGTATCTTGATTTTCTTTGGGAAGCAGGTTCGTTTTCCCCGGAGTCGGAGATTCGCTCACCGTGAAGGCGCCGTCTTTTCGACTAAAAGATTTTCCCGCTGGCGCGTTGCCAACATACTCGCCTTTGTCAACCAAAATTCCCTCGGGGTCGTAAAGAAAAATTTTTTCACCGTTGTTGTTAAGAGTAATTTTGGTTGTCTCGTAATTCAAGAGAAGATAATCGCGAGGCGAAACAATTATGTCTCCAAAAACGAATTTCTTATTCGACGCGTCCTTGAGTGTCCAGCCGCGAAGATTTTGCGCCGAACCGCTCTCGTTAAATAATTCAATCCACTCGTCAGCCGGGTCTTTGCCGGCCGGGTTAGGAAAAAATTCGGAAATGAGCATAAAAGTATCGATGCCAATACTTTTTAGTTGATTTTTAGATGTCTACGCGCCGCTTCGGTCGCGACGCGGCCAGAAGGCCGGCGCTCTAAAAATCCGAGCCTAATCAGATAGGGTTCGTAAACTTCTTCAATTGTTCCTCTGTCTTCGGATAAGGCAGCCGCAAGAGTATTTAAGCCAACCGGATGATTGTTAAATTTTTTTATTATGGCGAGGAGCAGTCTCCGATCATCCGACTCCAAACCCAAAGAATCTATGCCCAGAAGATCAAGAGTTTTTTGAACCGTATCCGCGGTTATTTCTCCAAAGCCTTTTACCTCGGCGAAATCGCGACTTCTCTTAAGAAGCCGATTGGCCAGACGCGGCGTAAACCTTGAGGCTTGGGCCACAAGAGAAACAGCGTCATCTTTGATGCCTATACCCAGAAGCCCGGCCGAGCGGTTCACGATAGCTCCAATTTCGTCTGGCGTGTAATAATCAAGGTGGAAGGCGCCGCCAAACCGGGATCGGAGAGGGGATGAAAGCAAGTTGACTCTGGTCGTCGCGGCGATTAAAGTAAATGGCGGCAAGCTAAGCGAGACCACCCTTGCTCCCAGCCCTTTTCCCAAAATCAGCCGAAGATTTCTTTCTTCCATCGCCGGATAAAGCATCTCCTCGATGGTTCGATTGAGCCGATGACACTCGTCAATAAAAAGCACGTCTCCCGGTTCGATAGCCGAGAGAATGGCGGCCAGGTCGCCGGTTTTTTTCAAGGTTGGGCCGGCGACAACTTTTATTTCCGCCCCCATCTCTTTGGCGACGAGCGAGGCAAGAGTGGTTTTTCCAAGTCCGGTTGGTCCAAAAAAAAGAAGGTGATCCGCCGACTCGCGCCTTTTTCGGGCGGCTCTCAAAATTATCTGGAGATTCTGTTTTATTTTTTCCTGGCCAATGTAATCTTCAAAGCAATTAGGACGCAAAACTGCGTCAATAAAACGATCGTCGCGGGTAAAACCCTTAGCTATTGACATTTAGTAGAAAGTGTGATATCCTAAGATAAATTGGGCCTCTAAACCTGTGGGCTTGAGGAATTTCTTTTAGTCTTCGGCTAATCCGGTTCCGGCTAGATTACGCCTCGGAGAAATTCTTAATTTCCTTGGACAAGGATTAACTGCCCACAGATTTAGATCGCCCAATTTTTATTTTTTTCATCTTTAGATTAGCGAATAGTTATCCACTCCGCAATAGGACTCACTCCCAAATCAAAGGACCGGTTGCTGATTCAATTTCCTCAAAAGTAGTTATGCCGTTTATCGCCTTAAGAATTCCGTCTGCCTGAACCGTTACCATCTCGCGCTTTAACGCGTACTCCTGAAGGCTGGCTTCGTTGGTTTCTTTATCTATCAGCTCTTCCATCTCCGGACCAATCAAAAGAAGTTCGTAGATGCCAACTCTGCCTTTGAAACCCACGCCATTGCATTCCGAGCATCCCCTAGGCTCATAAATGCTTGGTTTTTTAAACTTGTCTCGACTTACTCGAGACGGCAGATTATCTACGAATTTTTTTATTTTTCGAGCCAGATCGTCGCTTAGCTTTGATTCCGTTTTGCATTTTCCGCAAAGCCGGCGAACCAATCTCTGAGCAATAATTAAATTTAAGGCTGGCCCGATACTGGAAGATCTTACTCCCAAATCCAAGAGCCGGGGGATGGCGCCGGCTGCCTCGTTCGCGTGCACCGTGGAGAAAACCAAATGCCCAGTCAGCGCCGCCTGGATGCTGATCTCGGCCGTTTCTTTGTCGCGAATTTCGCCGACCAAAATAATATCCGGGTCCTGACGCATCAGCGACCGAAGTCCGTTTTGAAAAGTGTAGCCGGATTCCTCGTCCACTTGGGTCTGCTCGATTCCGGGCAGTTGATATTCGATCGGGTCCTCGATGGTAATAATTTTTACCTCGGGGGTTTGTTTGTGCTTCAGAAAAGCGTAAAGAGTGGTGGTTTTACCTGACCCGGTGGGACCGGTATTCAAAATCATTCCATTGGGCTTTTTAAGTTCATTCTCGACTATGACTGAATCATCTTCTCTTAAGCCCAAATCAGATAGGCTTAGACTGATAACGTCCGGGTCTAAAAGCCTCATTACTGCCACTTCGCCGAATTCCGCCGGAGCAACAGCCACGCGAACCTCGATTTCTTTTTGAGGAAATTTAATGGCGAACCGGCCGTCTTGGGCTTCGTCGTGAACATTAAGCTTTAACTCAGAAAGGAGTTTGACGCGCGACAAAATATAAAGATAGATGTTTTTTTTAAGTTCCGAAAAGACGTCGTGGAGCAAGCCGTCGATCCGGAATCGCAGCTTGATAAATTCTTCTTCGGGCTCAAGATGAATGTCGGAAGCGCGATTGGCCAGGGCGCCGGCTAAAATAATTTCCAAAAGATCGCTCGTGAAGGCCGCGCCGGCCGACGCCTCTTTTAAAACATTTTTCACGTCTTCAAGGGAAGTAAGTTTTTTTTGAAGTTCCAGAAGTTTCTTTTGGGCGATCTCGATTGATCCGGTAATATGCTCGGCTTCTTTAGAAACAAATTTATAAAATCCCCAGATATGACTTAAACTGCTTAGGGACGCAACGCGTATGTCCAGCTTGTAGTTTTTAGCCTGGAGCTTTTCGATGGCTTTTAAGAATGTCTTGCTTTGCGGATCAAAAGCAACGACTACGGCTTCTTGTTTTTGATGCCGAATCGCGAGCACCGCCATCTTGGCGTTTTTCGCTTCTTCTTCCGGAACCAAAGCCAAGGCTTCAATACTGATTGGCGTTTTTTTGACGTCGAGATAGGGGTGGCCGGATTTTTTGGCGCGGCGCTGGGCATCGCGCTCCTCGGCCTCACGCTCCATCTGTTTTAATTTTCCTTGAGCCGCAGACTGATTTTTTAAATCCATACTCATTGTCTATTTAGTATTAGTATGAATTACGGCGGACCAACTATCAAGTAGAAAAATCGGCTTTGACAAAAATTTGACAAATTGAAAAAAATTACTTATAATTTTGGGCATCGAACGCTGCTCTTTACTTGCTCTTTTCCAACTGAACAATGAAAGGGAGGGGCGATGAGGAAGCTCGAAAACACGGCTTCGGCCATCGCCACTCTCGTAGCGATGGCGCTATTTTTCGGGTGTTGGTTGGTAACGCTTTTTTGGTGGGTATGGCCACGGAGCCAGCCCGCCGAAAGGAGGGGGCGATGAAGACGGCGCGGTGGTTTTTGGGAATCGGCGTTATCCTGTTTTTCATCTTCGGCGGGGTTTTCGGCTGCGCCACGCAGCCGATGACAACCAAGGAGATGTTCCCGGTCTTTAATACCGACCCACGGAAGGGGATTGTTGTTATCGAGGGCAGTCAGTCTGCCCTGGTTACCTTCCGCAATCAGACCGGAGTGGTTGAATCATGGTCCGAGCTGGGCTCGAATCCGTCCTTGACTTACAACGGTCGGGGCCCGGTTCGAATCTACTTGAAAACTTTTGAAAAGGGGCAGTACTCCGTGAACGTGGAAACTTTTTATTATCTCACGGAGTCACTACCGCCTTTCCGGCGACACCCGATTGAAGGTCAAAAACTGCAGTACGGAGTGACGGTAACCGATAACCCGAAAACCTGCCAGGACACGACATATACCAAAGCCTGGTGGGGATGGTGTCTTATTATCTATACCGGGGAGGTACCTCGAGACCGGTTCCCATATCTCCAAGCGCCGGTGGTGGATATAACCTGCACCGGCATTCTAGAGGCGTTTTGTCGGCGCCTCCAAGGGAGGTAGACGATGAAAAAAAGTCTAGTTCTGCTTGGCCTCCTGCTGCCGGTAGTGATTGCGGCTGGATGTGTCAGCGGCCCGCCGCAGGTCATTATCCGCTACGAGCGACCGCCAACGGCAGGGTCCGCGCCGATTCCCAGTCCTGGAGTTGGCCAACCCGGGCCAGCAATTGTGCCGCCACCACCAGCAGTCGGCACATCTCCTTATGTCTACCCGCCGCCCCAGCCACCGCCACCTGGTTACGGTTACCCCCCGCCCGTAGCCGACCCCCGGACAGTCTGGTTTGTAAACCACACCTACGGAGCTGTCCGGGTTCGAGTACCTTATCAGCCAGAAATAAAACTGATAGGGTACCAGGCGACGGCCCC
>JACPIO010000014.1 GCA_016188075.1 Candidatus Wolfebacteria bacterium
AGACGAATCAAGGACCCTGATTATCCTAAACCGATATTGACCAATGACGCCTCTTTTGAGGTTTTTACCTCGCCGACTTCCACCGAATCCGTCGGGAAAGCCGGCAATAGTTTTAGGGCGCTCAAGTTGTCGTTTTGATATGGAAGCTCGTTATGAAAGAAATTGAGATAAAATTTAAAGTAGAAAATTTGGAAGGGCCGAGAAAAATTATAAAAAAACTCGGAGCGCGTTTACTTTGGAAGGGGATTGAGGAAAATTACTATTTTGATACCCTGGATAAAAAATTAAAAAAACGCGGCCAGGTTCTGCGGATTAAAAAATGGAAGGGTTTTGAAACCACGCTCACGTTAAAAACGGATTTGGAAGGTTATAACCGCAAAAGATTTAATATCCGCGAGGAGGCGAGAATGCTCATTGATGAGAGTCACGTAAAATTCGCCGCCCGTATTTTGAAGCACTTGGGCTTTGTTGAATTTTTCCGGTATAATAAATATAGGGAACATTGGGAAGCGGGAAACGTTTCTTTTGAATTGGATAAGGTCGGTAGCCGTTTTTTTGTGGAAATCGAAGCGCCCAAGAAAAAAATAAGAGAGCTGGCGGATAAGCTTGGTTTGGATTGGGCAGGATCTACTGCGGAGAGTTATATAGAGCTAATAAAATGAAATATTTGATCAATCTTTTTAAGATTATAGAGCTATCTAGATCTCAGCCGCAAACTGGATACGTTTTGCATAGCATTCAGCAAAATGAACTAAGTAATTTAGCCGAACACCATTACTTGGTTGCTTTTATTGCGTGGCAACTTGCTTCGAATCTTCAAAATTTGGGCGCAAAGATAAACGTTGTTAAGGTTTTGGAATTTGCTTTAGTTCACGATCTTGGTGAACTTTTCGGAGGCGATATCTCTATGCCATACGCGCAAATCAATCCGGAAGCGCGCAGGCACGCTAAAGACTTCGAGGCGGAAAATCAAAAGTTTTTGTCGAAATTTTTTGGTCCGCAAGCCGATTACTTCAAGGCTTTAAGCGCCGAGGTTCTTAATTTTCATTCTGACGAAGCTGCGGTTGCGAAGATTGCGGATTACTTAGAAGTTACGCATTATCTTTTGTATATGGGGGTCACTTTAGATTCTGTTATTGATTCTACCAAGGTAAAAATAGAAAAAATGATTTCCGGTATTAAAGATCCGGTCGCCAATAAAGAATTGACTAATTTTATCGAAGTTTGGGCCGAAGATTTGCAGAAAGGCACTGCTTTAGATGCGTTGCGTGGCGAATGAATGATTTATGGAATTACAAATAGGAGTTAAGGTATTATTAAAAAATGAAGATGGTAGGTATCTTCTATTGCGGCGTTCGCCCGCGAAATATCCGGACGTGGCGAAGACTGAACTCTGGGATATTCCGGGCGGCCGGATCGAGGCCGGAAAAACGCTTTTCGATAATTTAAAAAGAGAAGTTAAAGAAGAAGTAAATTTAGAATTAGTTCGCGAGCCGAAGCTCGTGGCGGCCCAGGATATTTTGCGTTCTCCGGAAAAACACGTGGTTCGATTAACCTACGCGGGCGAAATTGAAGGAGAGCCCCGGCTCGATAACGATCACACGGAATTCGGGTGGTTTACGCTAGACCAACTGAAAAACCTCGACAATCTTGATGATTACTTTGGAGAGCTTTTAAGATTGAGGTATTTTTCCTAAAAAATTGCAGTTATTTCAGCTATAGCAAATAAAACTGCGAGTTTTTGGAGTGACGCAGTTTTGTATTTCTTATAAGATTAATCTCGTATAATGTACACACTTTTCCCTATTGACATCGTTGATTAGTTTGGTAATATCTTAAATATAAATGAATAGCTCAAAAGTCAAAACTTTCTTTAATCATCACAACCTCCCCTTATAGGAAGGGGTTGGTTGTTTTTCTTTCAATAAAAAGACCATCTACCCCTTCTTGGAAGGTTTTTTTATTTTCTAAGAAGGGTGTTCCTTAATAAGCGGAATAGGAGGGATGGGCAATGGTCGATCTCTTCGAGGCGTTAAGGCGGTTTGAGACCGTAGAGAAAGTGAGCTATCTTTATCCGAATGTAGTCGGTCAAGGCGCGATAGATTTTTTCTTTTTTGTCTGTCCGGCACGAAAGCCTTTTAGACTGAATGCCTACGGTACTGGTTTTACCACTGCCTACAGAGAGGGCGTAACGCCTTCTTCTCTCGAGCGGGTCAAGAGGGTATCTGCCTTTTTGTCTGAATTCGAGAAGAAGGTTACGTTTCCGTTTTCATGTCGTTGTATTTTCGCGAGCGCCGATGCCTTAATTTTATTTCCTATTCCAATCGATCCTCCCTCACTTCCTTCGGAGGTCGCGGGATTCCCCGTGGTTTCTAACTACGACCTGGTGGCTAAAAATAGCCAAGTGTGGGCTCGCCTTATGCGAGATAAGCCGTGGGAAAAGGTGCCGGAGAGGATTTCAAATCAGGAAAGAGAAAGATTTTCTTCTCTTTTCTGGTCTCGTCCTCCGGCGAACCTCATCCGTGAATTCATCGACCGTTCATTCGCTGGATTCGCTTTGGACGGAATTCTCGCGAGGCAAGGCTGTTTTGGCTCGAATCCGGTTTTACTAGGAGTAGAAGGCGAGGGCGTGGCTATTCTTCAGAACGCCGGCCTTTCTAAGCCAGAATGGCTGCCTGTTGCTTTGCTTAAATAAGAAGGGAGGAGGTCTTAGAGCGGGAGGAAGAAATTTTTTCTTCCTCCCGCTCTCTCAAAATATGTACAATAAAACCGATTTTATTGTAGAAAAAATTAAAAAGTTTTCTCAAAAACCTCCAGAAAATGAGAGGGTGATTAGACTTTGCATAAACCAGTCTTTAAGAGGAACCCCTATAACTTTTTATAACTGGGAGTGTCCGCCTCGGGTTTTAATCCGGGATAGGCAAGGCCGATTATTGCTTAATTATTTGGTTGATATAGATAAGGTATTTAGAGGAGAAAAAATTGATAAATACACAGAGATTCCTCGGGTAGTGAAAGATCAAAATAGAGAGATAAAAATTTTAAAATTATTAAATTCTCTGGGTATTAAATTCCGTTTTGTGAAAATCATTGCCGATACCAATGCTTACTACATTACCCCAAATTCTTTGGAGGCTTTGGGAGAGAAAAATATTCGGCGGAGCCTTTCTATTTTTAAAAGAAAAATAAAAGAGATAACGGATAAGGCGTATAGCGTCAAACCCAAAGTTTACCTGTTTACAAAGTTAATGTCTGGATTTCGCAGCGACTACGATACGGTCTTTAACGAATCTTTAAAATTATTAGCCAAGCCGGCTGATTTAATCCGTCAGAAAACCTGGAATGAAGAAATTAATTATTTAAGACGGCACATTGGTTTTAGAAATAATCAAAAAGACGAGCTCGTAAATTTCGCGCGGAGAACCATAGCTACTTACGCGGCCGAAGGAATAACTTTTGATTTGCTTTCCCGAACTGAATATTTTTCTAATTGCGTTTGGTTAAATATTGAAGAGATGAGTGATAGAGTTGTTGAAATAACCAACTGTTTAAGAATTAAAAAAGGACTCGGCGCAATGCCCATGATTTTTCCAGTTTGATTATTAACGTTTTGCGATGACGTCCAAAATTTTGTATCTCTTATAAGATTAATCTCGTATAATGTACACATTTTTACACTGTCTTGATTAATAAGGAGAAATGGTGTTATACTTAGTTGATGAAATACCCTTGGGCGAGCGTGGCAATTATCGCGGTCTGGGGCGGATCGCTTTTAATCTCTGTTTTCAGAGCCAATTCTGATCCGGCCATGGTTTTGGTTTTCGCCACTTTGGCCACGGCCATTATCGCGATTCTTGGCTTTCGCTCGTAGAATAAATTGCGAGGATTACGAAACTAATGGAAAGAATCCCCATAATTTTAGTTTTTCGGAGAATAGGGCAGATTATTCTCGCCCTTTTTAAATACTTGCCGAAATTAAAACAAGGCGGACCGCGATACTGGCGTTTCGTGATTGAAGATTTAGGCGGCGGCATTATAAAAATTGCCCAAATTTTGGCAATGCGTTATGAGATTCTGCCGAAACGTTACTGCGAAGAATTTGCCGGCTTGTTCGATGCGGTCGCGCCTATTTCTCCAAAAGAAATTCAAGAAGTTTTTAAAGAAGAATTCGGTGCTTTGCCGGAATCAATTTTCGAGAAATTTTCTTATGAATCTTTTGCCAGCGCTTCTTTTGGTCAGGTTCATATCGCGGAATTAAAAAATCAAAAACTGGCGGTCAAAATTCAAAAACCCGATGTCCAAAGATGGGCGTTGGCTGATATCCTGATTATTAAATTCTTGGCCTTTGGGGCGCGGCTCGTAATTCGAGCGCCGGTTGATCTTCGGGAGGCTGTTCGGGAGTGGGAAAGCTGGACGCTCCGGGAATTGGATTATCGGTTGGAGGCGGAGAACGCCGAGCGTTTTCGGGCGCAAAACACTAATCCCGAAGTTTATATCCCTAAAGTTTTTAAGGAATATAGCAGGGCTAAAATTTTGACGGAGGAATTTTTAGAAGGAGTAAGTTTGAATGAAATTCATAGAGATACGGAAATCCTTTCGTTGGAGGATCGGACGCGAATTACAAAAAAGCTTGTTTACGCCCAACTTTGGGCTTATTTTAAAACCGGATTTTTTCACGCTGATCCGCATCCGGGGAATGTTATTCTTTTGGGTGATGGGCGTTTGGCTTTTGTTGATTTCGGAATTATGGGCCAAGCCGGCACGCCAAGAGAAAACCATCATTTCGCCAATTTTATTAAGTTTTCGGCGGAGGGTGTAATTGAGGAGGCAGTTGGTCATTTTAGGAAGGTTATGACTGGAGCGGGAGCCTTGCCCATCATTGCCGAAATTCTTCCGGGCCGGTTGCGGAGAAAGCCAGCAGCTAAGTTAGAAAAGGGATTTAACCGCTTTTTAGTGCATAAGCTCGGCGCCGTAATTTTGAGATGGGGGGAGCGGGTTGGTTCACAAGAGGAAAGTCTCTTAGAGCGGAGCACGGCCCGGCATTTTCTTTCCCTGCTTTCTCTTGGACAGAGATTCGGGTTAGAGATGCCCGTGAACCTTTTAGCTTTTATTCGTTCTACGATTATCGTTGATATGATTTGTTTGCTTCTGAATCCGGAATTCAATATGAAAGAAGAGCTTTCTTCTTACTTTCGCGAGTATCCGGAGGTTTGCGGCTCGCCGGTTTTGGAAATGTCGTCGGTCGCGGAAACAAAAGTAAGTCTAATGTTTGGGTCTCGCGAGAGATTGATTGAGAAATACCGCGAAGATATTTTTAGAATACTGGAAAAGATAATAGAGGAGGGCTCCCACGCTCTGGCCTATTTTTCAACTCGGTTATAGTGTATACTAAATAATATATGAAATATCCGTGGGTCGGATTATCAATCTTAATTATTTGGCTCGTTGGCGCGATCATCGGAATCGCGAGAAAAGACGTGCGGATTGAGTATCTTTTGACGCTGATTCTCCTGTCAACGCTGATTTTGGGCTTTGTCGGTTTTCGATCGCCAAAATAAGCCATATTCAGGCCTCTAATTCTGTCTTTTTTGTCCCGTAGGGGCTTGTTCCCCGGCTATATTTTTGATATACTGAAGTTACCCGTTGGGGTATATTTTGTTTTGAATAAATAAAAACCATGCCCAAGAAAGCTTTAAAAACAGAAAAAAAACCGCCTGTAATCGGCCAAAATCAAAAACCGGAAAATAATCACAACGCCTCGGCTTCCTATGGAGCCAAGGATATTTACGTTCTCGAAGGTTTGGAGCCGGTCCGGAAACGGCCGGGAATGTATATCGGCTCAACCGGAGTGGATGGCTTACATCATTTGATTTGGGAAGTTTGCGACAACAGCCTCGACGAGGCAATGGCTGGTTTTGCCAAAAATATCCGGGTGGAGCTTTTGCCGGATAACAAAGTGGCGGTGACTGACGACGGCCGAGGCATTCCGGTTGATATTCACTCGCAGACAAAAAAATCAGCCCTGGAAACCGTGATGTGTACTTTGCATGCCGGCGGAAAGTTCGGCGGCGAATCCTATAAGGTCGCGGGCGGTCTTCACGGCGTAGGCGTTTCTGTGGTTAACGCGCTTTCCCAGTGGATGCGGGTTGAGGTTTGTCGCGAAGGCGAGCTCTGGTCCCAGGAATACGAGCGCGGTAATCCGAAATATAAAGTTAAAAAAGAAGGGAAATGCGGCGAGAATGGCACAAGGGTAACTTTTTCTCCGGATCCCAAAGTTTTTTCCAAAATCGAATTTGACCGTAAAAGAATTTTAGATCATCTTCGCCAGCAGGCTTTCTTAACCAAGGGTGTTAAAATCGAAATTATGGATTCCCGGGACGATCCGCCTTTTTACTACGGTTTTCAATTCGAGGGCGGGCTTTTATCTTTTATTCAATATCTCGACGAATCCAATGAAGAGATTCAGAAGGAGATTTTTTATACGCATAAAAATTATGAGGATATCGATGTTGAAGCAGCTTTTTCTTACAACAAAGAAAGCGATACGCAAGAATTGAGTTTTGCCAACAATATTTATACTCCGGATGGCGGAATGCATTTAACCGGATTTCGATCAGCCTTGACCAGAACCTTAAACGATTACGCCCGAAAAGAAGGATATCTCAAAAATTCTGATGAAAATCTGATTGGTGACGATGTGCGGGAAGGGTTAGTCGCGATCGTTTCTGTCAAACTTCGCGAGCCGCAATTTGAAGGTCAAACCAAGGCGCGATTGGGCAATCCGCCGGCTCGAACCGCGGTTGAGGCGGTGGTGGCCGAAGCTTTAAAAGAATTTTTAGAGAAAAATTCTAATGACGCCCGCGTCATCCTTGACAAGTGTTTGCTTACGCAAAAATCCCGCAAAGCGGCCCGGGCGGCAAAAGAAAGCGTTTTAAGAAAAGGCGTGCTTGACGGAATGACTTTGCCGGGCAAGCTGGCCGATTGCTCGAGTCGTAATCCAGAGGAATCGGAATTATTTATCGCGGAAGGCGATTCGGCCGGAGGCTCGGCCAAATCAGCGCGCGACAGGCGATATCAGGCGATTCTTCCTTTGCGCGGAAAAATTTTAAATGTTGAAAAATCCCGGATTGATAAAATGCTTTTAAATAAAGAAATCCGGTCATTGGTTATGGCCATTGGCACCGCTATTGGCGACGAGTTCGATATTTCGAAAATCAGATATCATCGGGTGATTCTCGCGACGGACGCCGACGTCGACGGCGCGCATATCCGAACTCTGCTTTTAACGCTGTTTTACCGTTATTTTATTCAGATAATTGAAAAGGGCCATCTTTACATTGCCCAACCGCCGCTCTATCGTATTCAATCCGGAAAGGAGGCGAGATACGCTTATACAGATTATCAAAAGGAATTGATCGTTGCTGATTTTCAAAAAATTAAAGATCAAAAATTATTTTTGCGAAGCAAATCCCCGGAGGGTCAGATTAAAAATACAGATCAAAAAGTAAAAATTGAGGAAAAAGAAGAAAAGGAAGGAGAGGGCACGAAAGGCATCAGTATCCAGCGTTATAAGGGTTTGGGCGAGATGAATCCGGAACAACTTTGGGAGACAACCATGGATCCGGAAAAAAGAATTTTGAAATTGGTAATGATTGAAGACGCTAAAGAGGCGGAACGGTTGTTTGATATTTTGATGGGCGAAGCAGTCGAGCCGCGAAAGCATTTTATCCAGAGTCAGGCGACAATGGTTAAAAATCTTGACGTTTAATCGCGATACCAATATACTAATGCATACTAATTTGTTAGCATCGGCTTATGCTTTTGCGTCTTAAATCTTATCTTCAAGAATCGCGGCAGGAGTTTCGCCGGGTCAATTGGCCGACGCGCCAGGAAACGATTCGTTTGACGTTGATTGTTATCGGTATTTCTCTTGGCGTAGCTGTTTTTTTGGGCATTTTGGATTTTGTTTTTGGCTATGCTTTAGAGAAATTTTTAGCGTAAATGGAAGAATCAAATAAAAAAGTTAATCAGGAAGCCGGGTCGGAAAAGCCGGCCAAGTCCGGCACGCGATTCCCGGAGGGCGTAAAGAAGGGCGAGCGGCATTGGTACGCGGCGCACACTTACGCCGGCTACGAAGACGCGGTGGCGCGCTATTTGCGTCAAAGAGTGGACACGCTGATGATGAATGACAAGATTTTCAACGTTATTGTTCCCAAGGAGAAAAAGATTAAAATTAAAAACGGCAAGCGGAAAGTAATCGAGGAAAAGCTTTATCCGGGCTATGTTCTGGTTGATATGGTGATGAGCGAAGATTCTTGGTATATCGTCAGAAATACTCCTCGCGTCACCGGCTTTGTGGGCGCGGATTCAACCGAACCCACCCCGCTTTCCAAAGAAGAAGTGGATGCTTTGATGGGTAGGATGGAGGGTGAGGAGCCGAAGTTTAAAATTGAATTAAGAATCGGCGATGCTATAAAAATTATCGACGGGCCGTTTAAGGATTATGACGGAAAAGTTTCATCCGTTGACGATGAGCACGGAAAAGTGAAAGTAATGGTCCCGATTTTCGGCCGCGAAACGGCCGTGGAATTGGATTCGCTGCAGGTACAGAGGATATAAGTTGACTACAGACTACAGTCTACGGACTACGGCCGAATAGTAAAATGCTGTAGTCGGTAGTCTGTAAGCCGTAGACTTTTTTCGTTATGACTAAGCCGATTAAGACAACTTTAAAATTACAGATTGAGGCTAGTAAGGCCAATCCGGCTCCTCCGGTGGGTCCGGCTTTGGGCCAACACGGAGTCAATATCCAGCAGTTTTGTCAGCAGTTTAATGAAGCCACGAAAAATATGACCGGCGATATTGTGCCGGCGGAAATTACCATTTATGAAGACCGGACTTTTGATTTTAAATTAAAAACGTCGCCAGCCTCGGCCCTGCTTAAAAGGGCGGCTGGTATTGAAAAAGGTTCTGGCGATCCCTTAAAGAAAAAAGTCGGCAAAATTTCGCGTGAAGATCTTCGTCAAATCGCCGAAAAGAAAATGGTTGATTTAAACGCCAATGATATTGAAGCGGCAATGAAAATCATCGAAGGTACGGCAAAAAATATGGGAATCGAGATAGAGAAATAGATAGAGCGCTAAAATTATCGAGGTTGAACCTCGATAATTTTGTTTTAATTTAATAATTTAATGCCGAAAAACCTTTTTCTCCAGAACATCATCGCGCTTATTTGGGATTTCGACAAAACTTTGACTCCCGGCTATATGGAAGAGCCGCTCTTTCGGCATTTTAACGTTGAGCCGAAGAAATTTTGGGAAGAAGTCAACGGCCTGCCTGATTTTTACAAACAGAGCGGTTTGGAATTGGTCTCTAAAGACACGCTTTATCTGAACCACATTTTAACTTACGTTCGGCAAAGTATTTTTAAGGGACTAAATAATAAATTATTGCGCGAACTTGGTTCGCAAATTGAATTTTATCCGGGCTTGCCGGATTTTTTCGCGCGCGTAAAAGAACGAGTAAAAAGTAATTCGGTCTACGCTGGTCATGAAATTGCGGTGGAAAACTATGTTGTAAGTACTGGTTTAAGACAAATGATTTTGGGCAGTAAAATTGTTTCTTATGTGGATTACGTGTGGGGATGTGAATTTATTGAAAACATCGCTCCACCGGGATATCTAAATAAGGGAGGTGGGAAGTTAGAAGTGGGAAGTGAGAAGGGTGAAATAATTGATATTGGTTATGTTTTGGACAATACCACCAAGACCAGGGCAATTTTTGAAATTAATAAAGGCGCCAATAAACTCACGGATATTGATGTTAATGCCGCTATCAAACCCGAAGACCGAAGAATTCCTTTTCAGAATATGATTTATGTGGCTGATGGTCCGAGCGATATTCCGGTTTTTTCGATTGTGAACCATAATAGCGGCAAAACTTTTGCTGTTTACAATCTTCAAAAGCCAGAGGAATTTCGGCAAGTGAACGAACTTCAAAAACAAGGCCGGGTGCAGTCATTCGGCGAGGCGAATTATAAAGAAGGCTCGCAGACCTTTATGTGGTTGACGAACGCAATTGAGGAGGTCGCGAGCCGGATTGTCCGCGACCGCGACCGGGCTGTCGGCGACAAAGTCGGTTTGCCGCCCAAGCATTTGGGGTGAAATTTTATGAAAATTATTTTAGGTTCGGCTTCGGAAAGGAGGCAGCGGATTTTGAAAGAGATGGGATATGAGTTTGAAGTGATGACCGCTGATATTGACGAGAAGGCGATTCGGCATAATGATCCGCGGGAGTTAGTTTTGATGTTGGCACGGGCCAAGGCCGAGGCACTACTTTCTAAAATTAAAGAGCCGGCTTTACTTATTACTTCTGACCAAGTTGTTTTCTCTAATGGAAAAATTCTTGAGAAGCCGGAAAGCGCGGAAGAAGTGCGCAATAATTTAGAATCCTTTACGGATTATCCGCCGGAGACCATCACATCAGTTGTGGTTACTAATACGGGAAATGGAAAGAGAGTTGAGGGGGTGAATGTCGCCAAGGTGATACTTAAGCCGATTCCGGAGAGAGTGATTTTAGAGTTAATTAAGCAAGACAAGGTTTTTGACCTGGCCGGCGGCTTTACCATTGAAGAGCCGCTTCTCAAAGATTATATTGAGAGAATTGAAGGTGAAAAAGAAAGTGTGATTGGTTTGCCAAGGGTGCTCACAGAAAAGTTAATAAGAGAAGTTCAGGTCTTGCCTTAGAATAAAAACATTCCAACATTCTATAGAATGTTGGAATGTTTTTTATTGGAGGTTAATAACCTGGATAACTAATAAACTAATTCGCTATACCTGCCTTTCTCTTTGTCGGGTGGTTTGTTTTGTGGTTACTCTCCCGTGTTGCCATTGGCCGCGATATAAGTTATTTCTGCCCTTCACGGTAAAAAACTGAATGTGGACTACGCGGCTGCCCATTTCAAGATAAAACGGCACTGGCCGCAAATTCACCATTCCGAAATTTAATTGGCCTTTGTAGCCGGGTGCCACTTGCCCTAATAAGAGGTGTACGCCGGAGCGAAAAAGAGTGGTGCGCGGCCGCATCAAAGCTACTAAATTGTCAGTCAGATTCACTTTTTCGATCGTGCCCATCAGGTAGTAGGTGTTGGGTTTTAAGGTGATTTTTTTCTCGCCGTCTTTGGCAAAAGAGGCGATTAATTTTATTTTCGGTGTTTCGCGGTCAGTCACACCCAAAAACCCGGAGCCGGATAATTCATAAAGTTCGCCGATCCGCAAATCAAAGCCCGCGCCCTCGGGATTTTGCAGTTCGCGGTCCGATAGGCCTTCGACGAGTTTTTTTGATTTGACTAATTTGTGGAGTTCGGAGATTCCGAGGATTGCCATAGTATTTAGTAGTTAGAATTTAGTATATAGAATTTAGCTAATTTATTAAGCACAGACCCCAGTTGGGTCGTTGGGGTCGCAAACATTTTGTTTACTATCACGTGTGATAGTAGCGTCGGGTTCGCAAACTCCATTTGGCTCGCAAACGCCGGAGTCGCTTGGACTACAGACTCCGTCGCTTGCCGCGTTTTTATCGTAAAATCCGCTGCCAGAGACATCTTCTATTTTTCGCACATCACCCATCTTGGCACCGCTGCCGGATCTAACATTCCTCTTTCCGTTTGGCGACTTGCCGCAGATCACTTCTAAATTCGGCATATTATCCTGCCGGAAATCAAACCCGTATTTTAAGGAGAGATCAGCCCAGCCCAATTGTTTGCCTAAATCAAAAGCATGGCCGATGGCGGAAATCCATTCATACATTACCATTTTTTCCATTGCTTCCACGGAATCGCGCGCGTCCATCTGCGCCACGAGCTCGCCGCGCGGGGACAAGAGCGATAATTCAATTAAGCCTTTTTCCTGATTAGTCGCGATAATCACATTGCCGCGCGGATCTGGAATACAGCGGAGTTTAGTCTCTTGTTTTACAATTTTGTTCGCGTCATTCCACTCCTTTTTATAAATGTGGGCGCTCGCGGAAACAACGGTTAACGGCCCCATTGGCACGCCCACTGCTTCGGAAATTTCTTTTTGGATTTTAAGTAAGCCGAAACAATTGCGCGGCCAGGCTTGATACATATCGTTTGAGCGGATGTAGGAGAGAAGATGAAGAAGATCGTCTTGGATTAAAGCTTGAATCAAAATAATACAGGGCCGTTTTTTCATTCCTAAATCGCGGTCAGCGTCCCATGTCACAGCGCAGGCGCCGCGGTCGTCTTTCTCTTCCTTCAAGCGATTGATAATAAATTCAATTTGATTTTTGCCGCGCATTGAACGCATTCTATTTCCATAGCCGTAATGAGCGCCGGGGTGCAATTTATCGGTTGTGTATTGGGTGTAGTATTCGAAAAGTTCGTTTTTGTTTAAGCCGAGAAGCCAATCGGGGAGATAGGGATTATCTGGGTCTTCGTTTTCGATTACGGTTGAGACCCCTACTAATTCACGGATGTCGTCATCATAGTGCGAAGTTTTTATGGCGCCGAAGCGCATTATGTTTTTTAAAACTTCGGGCCAGACGTCAGCCACGCGCTCGCCGCGGAGCTTGAAAACAGCCGGATCTGTAGGGAAGCGATCGGTTGAAGGAGGCGGCGGATCAGGGAAAATGGCGGCTTCGCGAAACGGGCCTTGGGGTTCGAATTTGTTAATGACAGAACTCACTTTTCCCGCATCTTGCTCTTCGCGCATATCAATTACTTCAATGTTTTTTCTAAAATCCTCGATGGCTTTGCGGTCAATTTCTTTTTCAACATAGGCATCGGATACTCCTAAAATTTTATTGTCATTATCCAAGCCGTTTTTTATGAGATTCACAATAGCTTGACCGGAACCGGATAAATCCGAACCGCAAACAATAAGATGGCGAATAAAGGGCCGGGCTAAGATATTTCTGATAATGAAGTTAATCCCTTTTTTGGAATAAAGCTGGCCCACGAGATTGTAGCGGGATTTGTCGAGGCCCTCCGCGATAAGTTCGCGGCGAGTCCACAAAGTCGCCACGCCCACGGAGGCGGTATCGTTTCCGACGTAAAGCTGGTTTTTAAAATAGAGAGGCCAAGACATACAATGTAAAACTCGAAATTCTAAATCCGAAATCCTAAACAAATTTCGGATTTTTTTACTTTGCCGCGGTTAAACTGCCGGGTTTATTCCATCTATTGATTTTTTTCTGGCTGTATCCACGAGAGACCGGTTGAGTGAGAGTTTCAAAAACTAATTGGCAAACGCAGAGGCCCTTATGGAGAATGATTGGTAATTTTCCGATATTGTTGATTTCCAGAGTAATGCGGCCGCAAAAGCCCGGGTCAATGTGGCCGGCAGTTTGAATTATTAATCCTAACCTTCCTAAACGACTTCGGCCGTCAATGCGGGCCGCGATATCATTAGGCAGGCAGACCTTCTCGATGGTTGCGCCCAGCACGAATTGATCTGGATGAAGAACAAATGGTGCGTTAGCTTTTAGTTTATAATCCTTGGTTATATTTGTGAATGTTTTTTTATCGGAAACGTCAATGAAAGCCGAACGGTTGTATTCGAAAATTTTAAAATCCCCAGAGAGTTGTAAATCCAGAGAACAAGTGCCGAGCTGTTTTTTTAAGTCCGGTTTCGGCGTAATTTTTATTTGGCCGGAGGTGATGGCTTTTTTGATGTCGAGATCCGATAAGATCATGAATCATAAAACATGAAACTTGAAGCATAAAACGTTTTTTAACGGAGCTAATTTAACAATGCTCCATGCTTTATGCTATGTGCTTCATGATATTAGGTTATCTAATTATAGATGGCGATCTTGGGGCGTCAAGGCTTGTCGGACGGTGGTTTTTGACGTAGAATGTGGATAAATGATATGAATTACGAACCTGTAATTGGTCTCGAAATCCATGCTGAACTCAAAACCCGAACCAAAATGTTTTGCGGGTGCTTGAATGACCCGGATGAGAAGCATCCGAATATTAATGTTTGTCCGGTTTGTCTTGGCCATCCCGGGACTTTACCTGTGCCGAATAAATCCGCGATTGAATCGGTTTTAAAATTAGGTTTGACGTTGGATTCTAAAATTCCCGAAGAATCCAAATTCGACCGAAAAAATTATTTTTACCCGGATTTACCGAAAGGATACCAGATAAGCCAATACGATCAACCGCTGGTTTTAGGTGGAGAATTAAACGCGGTAAGGATTACGCGGATTCATTTGGAGGAAGATACCGGACGATTAGTCCATGAAGCGTATAGCATGAAACATGAAGCAGAAAAAAATGTTTCAGGCTTCGGGCTTCATGCTTCAAGTCTCGTCGATTTCAACCGTGCCGGAGTGCCGCTTATGGAATTAGTCACCGAGCCGGATATTAAAAGCGGGGATGAGACGGTTAGATTCGCGAAAGAATTGCAGCTCATATTGCGTTATTTAAAAATCTCCGACGCTGATATGGAAAAAGGACAGATGCGAGTCGAAGTGAATATTAGTCTCGGGCAAATTATAGACGGCAAGCTACAGATGGGAACAAAAGTGGAGATTAAAAATTTGAACTCTTTTAAAGCCGTTGGGGATGCGATTGATTACGAAATTAAAAGACAAGCCGAAGTTTTAGAAGCAGGCAAAGAAGTAGTTCAGGAGACGCGTGGCTGGAACGAAGGCCAAGGCAAGACTTTTTCTCAGCGTTTTAAGGAGGAATCGCATGACTATCGCTATTTCCCGGAGCCGGATATTCCCCCGATGGAATTATCGAGGGAATTATCGAGGTTCAACCTCGATAATTTGAAAATTGAGATTCCGGAGTTGCCGGCGCAGAAAAGAAAGCGATTCGCGGAAGAATATGGACTCAATGAGGAACAAACGGAAATTCTTGTATCAGACCGCAGACTCGCGGAATTTTTCGAAGAATCCGTTTCGGAACTGAAATCGCAATTACCAATTACTAATTACCAATTACTAATTAATTATTTAACAAGTGATTTGACCGGTTTAATGAATCAAGAAGGGATTTCTATCTCCGAATTAAAAATCACGCCGGAGCACTTGGCGCATTTGGTCGCGATGATTGAAAAGAAAGAATTAACCTCGCGGATGGCAAAAGATGTTTTAGCAGAAATGATTGCGACCGGTCTTGACCCGCACGAGATTATAAAAGAAAAGGGGATTGCGCAAGTTTCGGATGAAGATTCTATTAAAAAAGTAATTGAAGAAGTTATTGCAGAGAATCCCGTAGCTATAAAAGATTATAAAAAAGGCAAACAAAACGCTTTGCAGTTTTTGATCGGTAAAACAATGGCGAAATTAAAAGGCCAAGGCAATCCGGAGGTGATTGCTAAAATATTAAATAATAAATTGCGGTAGCTTTAAAGCTACCGGTCAGTTTTTGAGAAAATTTTTTGCCAGATTAAGCGCTTGATTGTCGTTTCTGATCCACTTAATTTCTTTGTCTT
This sequence comes from Candidatus Wolfebacteria bacterium, assembly GCA_016188075.1. Lineage (GTDB taxonomy): Bacteria > Patescibacteriota > Minisyncoccia > UBA6257 > UBA9933 > JACPIO01. The sequence continues at coordinate 15,468 of JACPIO010000014.1, forward strand.
TTTTAAACCAAGTTATCTGCCGTTTGGCGTAACGCCAGGTATTGCGTTTTATTAAAGTGATTGCCTCGTTGAGGGAAATTTTGTCTTCAAGATAGTTTATGATTTCGCGGTAGCCGATGGCGTCGAAGGCCGGCAGATCAGGCGAGTATTTTTTAATGAGATTTTTTACTTCGTCTACGAGTCCGTTTTTTACCATTTGATCAGCGCGTTTATCAATGCGATATTTCAAAATTTCTTTTTGGGAATTCAGGCCGATTTTTAGGGCGTTAAATAATTGGGGGCCGCGGCGGCGTTGTTTAGAAAAAGGAATTTCGCTTTGGAGAGTGATTTCCAATGCCCGAATTACTCGCCGCGGATTATTTCGGTCAATGATATACGCGGCTTCGGGATCGAGCTTAATCAATTTTTCGTAAAGATATTTGAGGCCTTTCTTTCGGAGTTCTCGCTCTAGTTTTTGGCGGAGTTTTGGATTGGGTTTGACCTTGGGGATTTCTAAATTATCCACCACGGCTTTGATGTATAAGCCAGTGCCGCCGACAAGAATCGGGATTTTGCCATTTTTTAAAATTTTTCTGATGGCGGCAACGGCGTCTTTTTTGTATTGAGCCACGGTATATTCTTCATTGGGGTTTTTAATATCAATTAAATAATGCTTAACTTTTTTCATTTCTGCCTTCGTCGGTTTGGCAGTGCCAATGTTGAAGCCGCGGTAAATTTGCCGCGAGTCAGCGGAAATAATTTCGCCATTAAATTTTCGAGCTACTTTAATTGATAGGGCGGTTTTGCCGGAAGCAGTAGGCCCGACAATAACGATGATTTTTGGTAGGGCGCGAAGCGTTGATAACTTTTTTGACATAGGTTGCGTTTCTATTCTATACTAAAAGTATTCGAGATTGTACTTTGTTGTTTTGATAAAAAAAGGGTGGCGGAGCGCGTCGCGTTCCGCTTGTGACTGAACATGACTTGCTCTCGGGAGGAGGTGATCTTTATGAGAGGGTTCTACGCGGCGACGACGGGCACGGGGTCCGCGGCGTGATACGGTAACCTTCAAGGCCCAGAGCCGAGAAAGGAGGTGCCGCTATGGGAGTCGGATTCCGACTCCTCCTGCGGGATTGCGATCTGGAGCGATGAAGACGGGGGATGTGGTTTCTATCTCGGCCTAAAGCTGGGAAGTGCTCCGTTTGGGCGCCTGATGAAACCCGGCCTTGCCGCGGTCCAGGTCCCTGTAGGAGCCGGAGGGAGCCGACTTTCCCTACCACCAAGACGAGGTAACCCCGGTCGGATACGCCTTCGTGGCGGGAAGTCCGGTCGGGACTGGACAGGGTTGGCGTTCCGGACCCTTCCGCGGGGCGGCAGGCTTCCCCAGCCGCCCAAAAAGGAGGATGTCCAATGAGCACGCGCGGTTCTCCGATGTTCAGCGACGACGCTCAATCCGGGATCGCGACGTTCATGGCGTTCACCGACACGCGTCCCCCCGACATCCTGGGGACGGCGGCTTCGACGGTCACCCGGAAGACCTGAGCCATCGAACGGGGGCATAGCTCACCCCCAACCATGGGAACGGTGCGGCGGAGCACTTCAAGGCCAGCGGGCCAAAGGGTGCTTCGCCGCACCCACACCTGAGGGCGGGGATTTGAACCCCGTTCGTACAGCGGGGATTCAATTCCCCGGCAGTGGGTCCAGCCCCGCCCTCACCAAAATTTTTTGCACCTTAAAATAATTCAGCACCTTTAGCCTTTACGGGCTTCGCGGCCGCTCTCTCTTAAGTGGGCGGCTGATTTGTTTCCGGAAATTTTTCCTTTCCCGAATTTATTAACAAATTTTACGATCGTAAAAAATGTTAACAAAAGTTAGAAGACACAAATAAGCACAAATAAGAGTTAAATCACTTTGTCTTTAATTTCCTTTTGGATTTTTTTAAGGAGGTCGGCGAGTTTCGTTTCGCCCATTTGACCCTGGCGGTAGTGGCGAACATTTACCGAGTTATTCGCAATTTCTTTGTCGCCGACGACCAAAATATAAGGAATTTTCTGGAGTTCGGCTTCGCGGATTTTTTTGTTGATGGTTTCGTTTTCGTTATTCACTCGGGCGCGGATACCCTTTTTAATAAATTTTTTCGCAACTTGCTCGGCGTATTTGACGTGTTTATCGGTGATGCTTAAAATTTCCACCTGAACCGGAGAAAGCCAAAGCGGAAGTTTTCCTTCGGCGTGCTCGAGAAGAATGCCGATGAAGCGCTCAAAAGTTCCTAAAATCGCGCGGTGAATCATCACGGGGCGCTGTTTCAATCCTTTTTCGTCAATGTATTCGAGCTCGAAACGTTCGGGCATTTGGAAATCCAATTGAATCGTGGCAATGGTCCATTCGCGATTTTGCGAATCAGTGACATTAATATCAATTTTCGGCCCGTAGAAAGCGCCGTCTTTTTCTTTAATTTGATATTTCATCTTCGCTTTTTTCAAAACATTTTCCAGATTTTTTTCGGCTTTTTTCCAAAGTTTGGGATCGCCCATTGCTTTGTCCGGTCGAGTAGCCAAATTAAAAGAGAGCGGCATATTAAAGTTGTCGTAAAATTCTTTGACTAATTTCAGGAGTTTTTTTATTTCGGATTCGATCTGATCGGGCCGGCAGTAAATATGAGCGTCGTCTTGGGAAAACTGCCGCACCCTTAAGAGCCCGCCCAATACTCCGGAAAGTTCGTTTCGGTGCAGGCGGTCCGTGATTTCGGAAAGCCGAATGGGCAAGTCTCTATAAGATCTAATTTTGGAAGAATAAATCAAAGTGCTTTCCGGGCAATTCATTGGTTTCAAAGCGTAAGTTTCGTTGTCCACTTCAAGAGTGAATATATTTTCTTTGAAATGCTCCCAGTGGCCGGATTTTTCAAAGAGCGTTTTTTTGACCATTACCGGAGTCGAGACTTCGGCGTAGCCCTCCTTGTCTAATTTTTCCCGCAGATATTTTTCGAGCTCCCGCCAAATAATCATTCCTTTACCGTGCCAAAAAGCCGCGCCCGGAGCGTATTCGTGGAAAGAAAAAAGGTCGAAGTCCCGGCCCAAGTCGCGGTGGTCTTTGCGGTTATTATTTTGTTCTTGCTCTTGTTCCATGTTTTTTACAGCGTTATCGCCTGATCGCAGATAAATTTCGGTTCGTCGTCGCGATAGGACAACTTGCCGGCCATTAAAATCACATTATTTTCCCGCCAAACCGAGGGATTTTTGGAAAGGGTGTCGGCAAAGACGATGGCTTCCACTCTCCCGCTTGAATCTTCCACTTCGACGAAGAGCACTGGCTGGCCGGATTTGCCCACAATGCGCTTGATTTTGGAGATGATGCCGCCGATTCGAAATCCGTTTCCGTTCCCGCCGTTTCTTTTAAAAGTCGCGAGCTCTTTGATGGGTTTGGCGTTCGCGCCCTTTAATTTTTCTTGATATTCGTCAAGCGGATTGCCCGAAAGGTAAAGTCCCAAAAGCTCTTTTTCCCACGCCAGTCTTTCTTTGAATTTATCTTTGCCTCCAGCTGCCGGAGCCACAGGGCTTTTTAGGAATGACGGAACAGCGTAGCTTTGGCCGAATAAATTTCCTTGCGAGCTTTGAAGTCCGCCTCCCTTTTCCTTTTTAATAGTTTGACTGAAACTAAGAATTTCTTCAATATGCCCCAAGAGTTGGTTGCGGTCGATTTTTAATGAATCAAAAACGCCGGCCTTGATCAAACTCTCGAGCGACTTTTTATTCAAATCTTTGTGGTAAACGCGATTCAAGAAATCAACGAAATTGTTGAACGGGCCGCCTTTTTGCCGCTCTTCGATAATCGCGTCAACAATATTCTTGCCGACGTTTTTAATGGCTAAAAGTCCGAACCGAATTGCGTTTCCTTCCGGCACGAAATCCACAAAACTTTGATTGATGTCCGGCGGCAGAATATTTATTCCGGATCGTTTGGATTCGGAGACAAGAAAGGCGATGCGTTCGATGTCGCCGGAATCGGAATTGAGTAAACTCGTCATAAATTCAATGGGCCAGTGGGATTTAAGATAAGCGGTACGGTAGCCGATTAAAGCGTATGAGGCGGCGTGGGAGCGGTTAAACCCGTAGCGGGCGAAAGGCGGGAAAAGTTCCCAGACAGCCCTCGCGGTTTTTTCGTCAATGCCGTTCTCGCGCATTCCCTTAAGCAGTTTTTCCTTTTGGGCGTCAAGTAAAACTTTTATTTTTTTGCCAATGGCTTTGCGGAGAGTGTCGGCTTCAGCCAAGGTGTAGCCGGCCAAATCTCGGGCAATCCGCATCATCTGTTCCTGATAAACGCCGATGCCGTAAGTGTTTTTCAAGATGGGTTCCAGTTTCGGATGAATATAACTTACTTTCTCTTTTCCGAATTTGCGATTAATAAAAGAGGGAATAAGTTCCATCGGCCCGGGCCGATAAAGGGACACCATGGCGATAATATCTTCAAGTTCGGTGGGTTTTAATTCTTTTAAATAATGACGCATCCCCGATGATTCCAACTGAAAAATTCCGGTGGTCTCCCCGGTCTGGAGAAGTTCAAAAGTTTTTTTATCATCCAACGGAAGTTTTGACATCTCTATGTTTTCTCCGGTAATGCCGTAAACCAGCCGAACCGTTTCTTCGATGATGGTTAAATTTTTTAGTCCCAAAAGATCGATTTTTAAAAGTCCCAAATCTTCAATGGAGTGCATCTCGAATTGGGTAATGACGATATTCGGATCCTGGGGCGAGAGTTGGAGCGGAACGTAATTCACGAGAGGTTCCTTGCTCAAAACCACTCCGCAGGCGTGAACCGAAGCGTGCCGGGCCACGCCTTCAAGTTTCATCGCCGAGTCAATCAGGCGTTTGGCCTCCGGATCAGTTTCGTAAATTTGTTTTAATTCCGCGACTCGCTCCAGACACTTTACGAGCCAGCCGCTTTTCATGCCTTGAGTCGGGTTAAAGGGAATCAGCTTGGCAATTTTGTCGCAAAAGCCGTAGCTCATTCCCAAAGCCCGGCCGGCATCGCGAATCGCGGCTCGGGCCGCCATTGTTCCGAAGGTGATAATCTGCGCCACCCGCTCCTCGCCGTATTTTTGCCGGACATAAGCAAAAACTTCGTCGCGCCGAATATCGGTAAAATCAATGTCAATGTCCGGCATGGAAATCCGATCCGGATTTAAAAATCTTTCGAAGAGCAAGTCGTATTTTAAGGGATCAACATCGGTGATGCCTAAAACATAAGAAATTAAACTGCCGGCAGCCGAACCTCGACCCGGTCCAACCACGATGCCGCGTTCTTTGGCCCAGTTCACGAAATCCTGAACAATTAAAAAGTAATCGGCAAAACCGGTTTTTTCGATGACGCCGAGTTCGTAATCCAGCCGTTCTTTCACTTTTTCGTCGTGAGCCGGAAAGCGGCTCGATAATTTAGACTCCGTAATTTTTCGAAGATAATCGGAAGCGGAAGTTTCGCCCGGCGGCAGGGGAAAATTCGGCAAAAGAGTCTGATTAAGCTTGAGGGTGACATTGCAGCGATCGGCAATTTTAATGGTGTTTTCGATGGCTTCCGGAGTTTCCTTAAAAGACTCGATCATTTTTTCTTGGGAGGTCATTGAAAAATCATCAGCGCGAAGCGTTAAGCGATCTTCTTCACTTAGGCGATTGCCGGTCTGAATGGCGAGAAAGATATCGTGGTATTCCGCGTCTTCGGTTTTTAAATAATGAATGTCTTGGGTGGCAACGAGCGGCAGGTTGTGTTTTCGGGCGAGTTCAATCACTCCTTTCCCGGCCACGAGGGTTTCTTCGATATTCGGGTGATGCCAAACTTCCATAAAAAAATTGTCTCGTCCGAAAATTTCAAGGTATCCTTGAAGCGCTTGCTCGGCCTCCTCGTTTTTTTTGTGAAGCAAGAGCCGGGGAATTTCTCCGGAGAGACACCCGGATAAGGCGATCAGTCCTTCGTGGTACTTCTGAAGAAGTTCTTTGTCGATTCTCGGCCGATAATAAAAACCCTCGAGATGCGCTTTGGTTGTGAGTTCGATTAAATTTTTCCAGCCAGTTTCATTTTCGGCGAGAAGCGTCAAGTGGTAATATTTATTTTCTTTATTTTTTTCGAAGTGGCTGCCGTTTACGATATAAGCTTCGACTCCCAAAATCGGTTTGAGGTCGGCTTTCACGGCTTTTTTGTAAAATTCAACCGCGCCGTAGAGATTGCCGTGGTCGGTTAAGGCAATGGCTTTCATCCGCAATTCTTTGGCCCGGTCAATTAGATCATCGATTTTCGCCAAACCATCGAGCAGGGAGTAGTGAGAGTGAGTATGAAGATGGACGAATTTCATAAGGAGTAGTCGCGAATATACGGATTAAAAATTAATATACGAATATACAAATAATCGAATAAGCGAATCACGAGCACACGCATTATTATATATGAATAAGGGATGATTTCAAATTGTATAATCATAAGTCCTCTTAAATGTTTAGGAGGGCGCCCCCGGAGTTTTCCACAGGAGGCATTGACAGAAAGACCCCTCGGGTTTAAAATGCAAATAATGAGTTATTTAAGAGATAATTTAATCGGCTTAATCAACTTTAATCTCGCGGCTGGCTTTGGTTCGGTCCTTATTCTTGTTGTTTTGTTCATTATCCTTGGCCTTAAGCGGCGGGGAGGTTTGGTTAAAGAAGAAATTAGAAAATATAGAAATTGAGAAACTAAGAAATTAAGAAAAAACCAAAAACCTCCCAGCCGCTGGGAGGTTTTTGGTTATCGAAGATCGAAAGTTCTTTGTTCCAGCGCAGATTTCCGCGGATCGCAACGCGGATCGGCGCAGATGTAGTAGAGAACTTTTGCTCTTTGACAGTTGTTGTTTGACTGCGGTAGTTGGCGGTGAACCGGAAGGGATCCGATGGGATCCGGAGGGGGTGCCATGGCAGAGTTGACCATAGCTGAGCCTAAAAAATGCGTTAATCCGGAGTATCGAGGGTTTAGCGTACGATATTACGATTCGCCGTTAGAGTGTTGTACCTGGATCATCGGGGTCAAGTATGGCCACGAGCCGCCCCTTGGGATCGTGGTGTGTCCGGTCGGTGCTCACGTACTTGAAGATGGTTCTGGGGTTGGTCGGGTTGTCTTCGCGTGTTGCACCCTTGAAACGCTTGCTTCGGAGGTTGCCCGGCAAACCGCGAACCTGGAGCCGGGTTTTTTCTTGCGGGAACTGGATCCACGGGATCCTTCTCGCAACCTCTGGGGTGAGATTCTTGCTCTGTACGACAGGAGGGGAGACAATGCTGTCACGGCTTGATATCGATCTGGGAGTTCTCGAGGGTACACCGGATGGAGCAATTATGCAGGAGATTGATGAGAATCTTCATCGCCTTCGTCAAGTGCGCGACACAACGACCTGTTTTATTTTGAAACAGGTTGTGAGGAGGGCAATTGTTGTATATCGAAAGCGTCGCGCATGCATCATCAAGCGGATTCTGAATCTCGAATAGAGAGGAGGTGATCGCGGGTGGTAGATGTATCTCGAGAGGAGTTCGGGCAATAGGCAGTAAGGATATTACTCGGCCCCTTGGATCCGCACAAGCATCAACCGGATCCAGGGCGTGTCAGGCGGGTGCTTGATCGTGATTCTTTGCCGACCGCTCTGGAGCAACCCGGAGTGTCGGTAACGCCCCGTTTTTCCGAGGAGCCGGTCGAGGGGCAGCAAGTCGTTGTTTCGCCCTTGCCGGCGGGAGCTCTCAAGCCGCAGTCATAAACCAAGCCGATCCTTCGGGGTCGGTCAGTGCCCGCGCGTGGGTCATCCCGAAAGCGCGGAGGATGCCGGCCAACACAAATCGCTGGCGTCCAACAAAGGGAGCCGATTCGCATCATCACAAGGAGTCGGCCCCGCATGGGGAGTGGTAGTCCAGAACATCTACCCCGGACTACCCTCCCCATCTTCACTTTTAAATTTTTACTAAAGTTAAGTTTACTAATTACTAAAGTTATGACGACGGCCGTCGCAGAAACTTTAGTAACTTAAAGGGTTGACAAAAAATTGCTTTAAACTATTCTGAATAATAATGGATCAACTCATCAATACTAAAACATTTTCCCTTAACTTTTTAACCGCTTTTGGTTTCTTTTTTGGTTTTTTCTACTTTGTTTATCCTGTAAAGGCCAGGAGGTTTATTATGAGTTAGAATTTAGAATTTAGAAGTTAGATATTAGAAATTAAGATAACATAATCAAAAACCTCCTCGCCGCAGGAGGTTTTTGCTTTTGAGTGTTGTCGGGCTTCGAAAATTATTCGATTTATAAATTAAATAATTTTCGCAATTTGACAAGTTGTATATGGGCGATAAGGGCGGTCGGTTGTTCCATAACCGAGGACTCGAGAAGTCCTTAAGAAGGAGATAGAATGTGGGTACATGTTTTTCAGAGGCCGCGACGGAACGGCACCAAAGGTGATAACAGAGAGAGGATTGCGTCTTACGGGGAAGGGGTGACTTTGCGGATTACTTCTACTGCGACGGTCGAGGGCGGTATCACCTTGACCGAGGATTTATGGAATATAATGTTGGCGTTTGGTCAGGATGAGGTTGAACGGCGCCTCAAGGCGCCTTAACCGGCGGATGATCTGTCGGAAGAGAAAATCGCGGGGCAGTCTCTCTGAAAAGAGACTGCCCCTGCTCTTTTTTATATTTGTATATTATAAAAGATTAATCTTATATAAGGTAAACATTTTTTGGGAAAGGCGTTTGGCCTCTTTGAAAGAGCTTCAGCCTTTGAAAGACTTTCAGCCGCGGTGTATTATCTTGTAGATGGTAAGGGATAAAAAGTTTATTATCGGCATTGATGAAGTGGGGAGGGGGGCTTTGGCCGGAACAGTAACCGTGGCGGCTGTTGCGTTGCCGAGGAATTTTCAATTTCCAATTCTTAATTTTCAATTAAATTCTAAATATAAAATTTCAAAATTAAAATTACGAGATTCAAAAAGATTGACTCCAAAACGCCGGGAAGTTTGGTTTCGATACGTTAATCAACAAACAACGGCAAATAACAAACGACAGCGAATTTTTTATGCCGTAGCTTCGGTGACGCCGAAAGTTATTGATAAAATTAATATTTCAAATGCCGCTGATTTAGCCGCCACGAGAGCTTTAGAGAAACTAATTACCAATTACCAATTACCAATTACTAAAACGAAGGTTTTTCTCGACGGCGGACTCTACATTAAAGAATTAAGAATAAAGAATAAAGAATTAAGAATTAAAGGTAAGACTATTATAAAAGGTGATGAGAAAATTCCGGCGATTGCGTTGGCTTCGATTATGGCCAAAGTCACCCGCGACCGATATATGAAAAAATTCCATAGAAAATACCCGGAATACGATTTTATAAACAATGTCGGTTATGGGACTAAGAAGCATATCAAAGCTGTAAGGAAATATGGTTTGTCGTTAATTCATCGTCGAAGTTTCAAAATAAATAAAAATAATTGACTTTTCCCTTCATTTTCTCTATCCTTACTCATAAAGGTAATCCTTCGGCAAGCTCAGGATGCTGAATTTTTTCCGCCTGAGGCGGATCTGCCCATGGCAGACAGCTACTCGCGTTGCTCGCAGGAAAAATTCGCATGGGTGGCGTACCAGTAAAACATCATACGCATTCAAAAGTGGGCCGGCGGCGGTCGCATTTGGCGTTAAAACCTTCGCAGATGTTCGCTTGTTCCAATTGCGGCCATCCGATTTTGCCCCATCGTTTTTGCGTGAATTGCGGAAATTATAAAGGGAGAATTATTAAAGAACCGAAAATAAAGATAAAGAAGTAGTCTACGGTCTACTGACTACCGACTACAGCTATTTGACTGTGGTCTGTAGACTGTAGTCCGTAGTCAGCCAAATTGGCTACTCGACATCTGGTAAGAAGTATCGTCCTTCAGTCGCTCTACGAATGGGATTTTTACGATCGGAAGTCTGATTTCACGGAAATTTTGGAAAGAAATTTGGAAGAGTTCGGCCCGGGCATTGACGAGCCGGAATTTGCTTGGCGGCTGGCAAAGGGCATTATGGAGAATTTTGATAAATTGAATAAAATTATAGAGAAGGCGGCGCCGGAATGGCCATTGAAACAAATTGCCACGATCGACCGGAATGCCCTGCGCATCGGACTCTACGAACTTTTATTCGCTGACAAAGAAGAGGTGCCCGCCAAAGTGGCGATAAACGAAGCGATTGAGCTGGCCAAAAACTACGGCGGACCGAATTCGGGAAAATTCATCAACGGCGTTTTGGGCACGGTGTATAAGGAAATAGAAAATAAAAAAAAGTAATTAGTAATTAGCAACTAGGAATAAGGTAGTGAATTTATCTTCGCTCGAAAAAAATCTCGGAATTGTTTTTGAAAACAAAACTCTTCTTAAGGAAGCCTTAACTCATCGTTCTTATCTTAACGAAAATTCTTCGTGGGGAATTCTTCATAATGAACGTTTGGAATTTTTGGGCGATGCCGTTTTGGAATTGGCCGTAACCGAAAATCTTTTCAGCCGTTTTCCCAAATACGCCGAGGGACAGCTTACCAGCATTCGGGCGGCTTTGGTCAATTATCAAATGATGGCCAAAGTGGCGCGGGAAATTGATCTTGAAAATTTTGTTTTGATGTCCCGCGGCGAGGCGAAAGATGTCGGTCGCGCCCGAGAAGTGATTCTGGCGAACGCGATGGAAGCCTTGATCGGCGCCGTTTACCTTGATCACGGCTACGAAGCCGCCCAAAAGATGGTTGAAAAAATCGTTCTCGCGCCCAATCTTGAAGTGGTAATGAAAAATCATCTTTACAAAGATCCCAAAAGCGAGCTTCAGGAAATTGTTCAAGAAAAGCATCGGATTACGCCAATTTATCAAATTATCGAGGAATGGGGGCCGGATCACAAAAAGATTTTCCGGAGTGGCGTTTTGATGGGAGAAAAGTTATTGGCCGAAGGCGAGGGCTACTCCAAGCAGGAAGCGGAAACGGAAGCGGCGAGAAACGCGTTAAAGAAGATCAACGAATAGCGAATCTGTTCGAATAAGCGAATCAGCGAATTCGTTTATTCGTAAATTCGTATCAATTCGTTATTCGTTGATAAGGCATGTTTCTTAAATCTCTCGAACTCAACGGTTTTAAATCTTTTGCCTCAAGGACGGTTCTGGAATTTCCGGCCGGTATTACCGCCATTGTCGGTCCGAACGGTTCCGGCAAGTCGAATATCATTGATTGCATCCGTTGGCTTTTGGGAGAAAGAGAAGCGAAAAATTTGAGAGGCGCGAAAGTCGAAGATTTAATCTGGAACGGCACGCCGAAGAGACCGCGAGTAGGAATGGCGCAGGCGGGGCTTCATTTTGATAATGGCTCCGGTTTTTTCCCGGTAGATTTTAAAGAAGTGGCGATTGGAAGACGGGTTAGTCGAGACGGCCAGTCCGAATATTTTTTGAATAAATCCGAGGTTCGACTTAAAGACATTGTTGATTTTTTCAGTCGTTCGCGTCTCGGAACAAAGGGTCTTACCGTTATTGGGCAAGGATCAAGCGATCTTTTCGTTCGCGCCACGCCCGAAGAGCGGCGGCTGATGATCGAGGAAATTCTCGGACTTCGCGAATATCAGATAAAAAAAACCGAAGCGGAAAGAAAATTAAAAAACACCGGCTTCAACTTGGAAAAGGCGCGGGCGATGATTGAAGAAGTTTTGCCGCGTCTCCGGCTGCTAAAACGCCAGACCAACAAGTGGAGTAAAAGGGTTGCCCTAAGCGAAGAGCTGCGTCAGATGGAAGACAATTATTTTTCTTTAAAATTGGGAGACATCGATCGATCGGAGACCGAAATTGAGCCGAAGCTAAAAAGCATCGAGGCTTCGATCCAAGCTTTAAAAGCGGAGGTTCGCGGACTGGAATCGGAAATCCGCGAGATAGAATCCCAGCCTCGCGAGTATGAAGAAATAAAAAATATCAAGAAAGAACAGGCCGTTCTTTTCGCGGAAAGGAACAGGATCGAAAAGGAATTGGGCCGGGTCGAGGCGAGGCTGGAATTCGCGAAGCGAGAGGCGTCAGCCGGCAGTCAGTCTTTCGAAGCCGGAGAGCTTTTGGGATTGGTCGGCGAAATCAAAAGAGAACTCGAAGCGGGCATGGAAGAGTCAAACATTGATAAATTTCGGGGAATGGCGAAAAAAATTATAGTGAGAATTTCGGATTTTTTGAGCGGACGCGACGGCCAAAAAGAAATCGGAAAAGATTTTGGGGAGATTGAATCTCTGCGGGAAGGGCTGGTTTTAAAAGCTCGAGAGCTGGAGGACAAATTTAAGGAAATGGAGGCGAAAGAAGCTAAAATCACCAAGGGTTTGGAAGATTTTAACCGGCAGTTTCAGAAAATTTTTGAAGCTATTGACGCGAAACGAAGAAGGCTGGGAGTCTTCGAAGAAGAAAGAAGTAAAATGACTTCTCTGAGGGAAAGACTGGAATTTAGAAAAGGGGAGTTGAAAAATCAGATGGTTCAGGCCGGAAGGGGCATCGACGAATTTAAGTCGGATCCTTACGCGCGCCTCGGAGAGGCCGAGTTTTTGAATCTGGAGAAAAAAATGTTCCGATTAAGAGGGGAGCTCGGCGCGATCGGCGAGATAGACGAAACCTTGATCAAAGAAGCCGAAGAGGTCGAAAATCATTATAATTTTTTGGAGAGTCAATCGAAAGATTTGGATTCCGCCCGGGAAGACCTAAAAAAATTAATCAAGGATTTAAGTGAAAAAATTCATAACGACTTTAATAAATCGTTGAAGCTGATTAACGAAGAGTTTAATAAGTTTTTCCGCTTGATGTTCGGCGGCGGAAGCGCGAAGTTGAGAATCATGAAGCGTGAAGCGCGAAGCATGAAACAGGTTCACGAGGAGGGATCTGAAACGGAAGGAGGAAGGGATGTCTTAGAAACGGACGATTTGTCGGGTATTGAGATTGATTTGAGTTTGCCGAAAAAAAGAATCACCGGACTCGAAATGCTTTCCGGCGGCGAGAAAAGTCTGGTTTCGATCGCCGCTCTTTTTTCTTTAATTTCGGTAAGTCCGCCGCCATTTTTGGTTTTGGATGAAATTGACGCGGCGCTTGACGAAAGCAACTCGCGGCGCTTTGCCAATTTGGTTAAAGAATTTTCCAAGAAAACTCAATTTATTATTGCCACTCACAATCGCGCCACGATGGAAGGGGCGGACGTTTTATATGGGGTGACGATGGGAGAGGATGGAGCATCAAAGGTGCTGTCTTTAAAGCTTGAATAAGGAATTACGAATAATGAATTACGGAGTTGACTTTTGAAATATAAGCTTTTATTCTTGATTCATTATTCTTAATTCATAATTCATGCTCGCCATTAAACTAATGCGTATCGGAAAAAAGCATCAGCCCTCGTACCGGGTTATTATTAAAGAAAAGCGTTCCAAGCTGGGAGGTCGGTATGTTGACGACGCGGGATGGTTGAATCCCCGCGATAAGTCATTTAAACTTAACAAAGAAAGAATTCTTTACTGGCTCCAAAACGGAGCCCAACCGACTGACTCGGTTCGTAATTTATTGGTTAGGGCCGGAGTTGTATCTGGTCCGAAAATAGCGGTGCATAAAAAAAAGAAAGAAAAAGGCTGATTTGTTAAAGGTCGAAAGTCAAAAATGAAATGAATGCGTGGAAAGTTCAAGTTAAATCCGCGTAAATCAGAATTATACTAAAATGGATATGGAAGCGGATAAGAAATTCCTGGAATTTCTTGTTAAGTCGATTGTGGACCATCCGGATGACGTGGAGGTTAATCGGAAAGTTGACGAGATGGGAGTTTTATTGACTCTCAAAGTCCACCCCATGGATATGGGACAGGTGGTGGGAAAGGGCGGTTCTACGGCTCAAGCCATCCGCGCCCTTCTTCGGATCGTCGGCATTAAAAATAATGCCCGCGTGAATCTGAAAATTTTGGAGCCGGAAGGCGGGCACGGCGGAAGAGGCGGGAGTAGAGTGGACGAAGCGGCGCGAGAAATGAATTTGTAGGTGCGAATTTTTTCTGCGAGCAACGCGAGTAACTGTCTGCCATGGGCAGATCCGCCTCAGGCGGAAAAAATTCAGCATCCCGCCCCCACGCTTACGCGTAAGTGTGGGGGCGTGTTTTAGATTTACTAAAGTAATCGCGACGGCCGTCGCCATAACTTTAGTAAATTGAGAAACTGCTAAATTGTTGAAAAATTTTCAAATTTCAAATCAAGGTTATTTCTAAGGACATCGCAAGTCCTTAGTTAGATTGAATAGTGGTTAATTTTCTGGTTAGATTATAGCGACATCGGGACCGCCATAGTTATATGAAATTTGATATCATTACAATTTTTCCCCATATTTTCGATTCTTATTTCAATGAATCCATTATTAAACGCGCCCGCGAGAAAAAATTGATTCAGGTAAAAATTTGGAATCTCCGCGATTTCGCGGTTGGCAAACACAAGTCGGTTGATGATTCTCCTTTTGGCGGCGGTCCGGGGATGGCATTAAAGATTGAACCGATAATTAAAGCGGTTCAATCTTTAAATTCAAAAATCATTTTTGCGAAGCAAATCCCCGGAGGGTCAAATAAAAAATCAAAAATCATTCTTTTTTCCGCGCGCGGCCAGCAATTTGATAATAAAATGGCGAGCAGACTCGCAAAAAATTATGAGCGACTGATTTTAATCTGCGGCCGCTATGAGGGGGTGGACGAACGAGTGAAGAAAGCGATAGGCGATTTAGGATTAGAAATTCAGGAGTTATCCATTGGGCCGTATATTTTGACAGGCGGAGAGGTACCGGCAATGGTTGTCGTAGATGCTGTTTCAAGGCATTTGCCCGGAGTTTTGGGTCGGCGGGAGTCGCTCGAGGAAATTAAAGGTTCTTATCCGGTTTATACGCGGCCAGAGGTTTTTGAATTCCGGGGTCGGAAATACCCGGTGCCTAAGATGCTGGTTAGGGGAGATCACGAGAAAATTGAGCGTTGGCGGAGGAGTCGGGGCCGGTCGTGATTGACACCAATCAAAGTCTTTTGGTATATTTAAGCAATGCCCAAGGGGCTATTTATAGTGCTTTATTATGGAAGAACAGGTTTTAGACCAAGAAAAAATTGAAAAAGAAGATGATTTATTGCCCCCGAATGTTTCGAAAGAAGATTTGGCGATTTTGGAGGAGATGATGCGAGCCGGAATGATGTACGGCCACAAAAAATCGAAGACCAATCCCAAATTCCGTCCGTATATCTATACCACTCGCAACGGCCTGGAAATTATCGATTTAGCGCAGACGATTCCGGCGTTGGAGAGCGCGGCAGAGTTTTTGAAAGGAAAAATAAAAGAAGGGGCTGTTGTTTTGGTCGCGGCTACCCAGCCAGCCGCGAGGGATGCCGTGGAGGCATTGGCCAAAAAATTCAACTTTTCTTTCATCAACGAACGCTGGATCGGCGGTCTTTTGACGAATTTCAAAGTTATCTCCAGCCGGATTGAATACTTCAAAAAAATTAAGGCTGATTTTGACGCCGGCCGATTCGAGAAATACACTAAAAAAGAACGAGTGATGATCAATCGCGATATCGACCGGATGAAAAAAATGTTCACCGGTTTGGAGAATTTGCTGAAAGTGCCGGATGTTCTTGTGATCATCGATCCCATCTTGAAAGGGCACGTGACAGCCCTAAGGGAAGCGAAGCGATTAAAAATTAAAACCATCGCGATTGTAGACAGCGATGACGATCCCGAAGCGGTGGATTTCCCGATTCCGGCCAATGACCATTCGAAAGCCAGCATTGATTGGATTATTGAAAAAATTTCAGCGTATTTGGAGAAAATCAACGAATAACGAATCTGTTTCGAATAATCGAATAATCGAATATACGAATCCGTAATTCGTTTATTCGTAAATTCGTAATAAATTCGCTATTCGATGATACTCATCAAATGACCAATGACGACATTAAGAAATTAAGGGAGCTGACTGGCGCCGGCGTCGTGGAGTGCCGGAACGCCCTCAAAGACGCGGGGGGCGACCTCGAAAGAGCCCGCCAGATTATCCACGAGAGAGGGCAGGTGAGGGCGGAGAAAAGAAAAGACAGGTTAACCGGCGCCGGTATTTTGGAATCTTACATTCATAACGAAAGAGTGGGTGTGCTTTTAGAACTTCGATGCGAGACGGATTTCGTGGCTCGTTCCGAAGATTTTCGCGAACTCGCTCATAATTTGGCAATGCAGATTGCCGCGATGAATCCGGCTGATATTGATGAATTGATAAAGCAGGTGTATATTAAGGAGGAAACGCTCGCTGTGGACGGGCTTATTGGGCGAGTAATGGCCAAGACTGGAGAAAATATAAGGGTCGAAAGATTTACGAGGTACGAAATTTAAAGGGCTTTCTCTGAAATTTCGAGCCGCAAGGCGAAGAAATTTCAGATAGAAAACCTTTACCCTGAGCCTGTCGAAGGGTTACTATACTATAATGTAATTCTTCGACTTCGCTCAGAATGCTCAATGTTGTAGCTAAATTTATTTCGCTCGACATTGAGTCTCACTCATAAATTTGGCATGTACAACTTCATTCTTCAATTTTCGTTAATGGTCAGTTTGGGCGTGATGATTTATTTGATGGCGCGAGCCCTGCCGCGAGTAGGAGATGAAATCGTCCAATCCGAACAAAGCAAGATTGATCAGTGGTTTTCCGCGCTTCCCTTGGACAAAATTGATTCCGCTTTTGGCAATTTTGCCGAAAAGTTTTTGCGGCGGTTCAGGCTGATTTTGATGAAGTTGGATAATCTGGTGGGCGGCTATCTTCATAGAGTGAAAAAATTTAACGGCAACGGCGGAGGAAACGGTCCCCAAAAACCAAGTCTTTTTACTAATGGTTCCGCCGGCGGAGAAGAGAAAAGGGAAGAGGATGCTATTTAAGAGGGCAGGTGGCAGAGCGGTCAATTGCACGAGACTGTAAATCTCGCGCCTTCACGGCTACGGGGGTTCGAATCCCTCCCTGCCCACTACATATGCCGGAATAGCTCAACGGCAGACTTGCCCGCCATCGCCTAAGCCCGCGTAGCTCAACTGGCAGAGCAATGCTTTTGCCCGCCTGCCATCGCAATTTGCCAGCGTAGCTCAGTGGTAGAGCAATCCCTTTGTAAGGGAAAGGTCGTGGGTTCAAATCCCTCCGCTGGCTCAGGCAAATGGCGGGCAGGTAAAGCAGAGGTTGTCGGTTCGACTCCGACCGTGGGCTCAGGCTTTGGCAGGCGGGGCAGCGCTTTTTTAAAAAGTTAGGGTAAATTGAGGCTGCCGATGTAGCTCAGTGGCAGAGCACGTTCTTGGTAAGAACGGGGTCGGGAGTTCAATCCTCCCCATCGGCTCAAATAAGATAGGATGCATCAGAATATTGATAATTGGTACTATTGATGATATGCTGTATAAATGAAATCAAAGTGGTTCCGATATAAAGACGAGGCGATTCGTTTAAGAAAAAAAGGATTTTCGATTGGTAACGTTGAAAAGTGCTTAGGGATTCCTCGTTCTACCCTGAGCGGCTGGTTTAAGGACGTAAAGCTTTCGGAAAAGCAGAAACATAAACTATGGCTTAATTGGAAAAATGGTTTAACTAAGGCACGAAAAAAGGCAGTTCTTTGGCATAATCAACAAAAGCAAAATAGGTTGAATGAGGCAAGGGAAGCATCGTTAGGGGTACTGCGGAGAATAAATCTTAAAGATAAAGATATTTTAGATTTGGCCTTGGCTATGTTATATTTGGGGGAAGGAGCGAAGAAAAACGCAGAAACAGCTATGGGCAGCTCGGATCCATTGATACTGAGATTTTTTATTGCCGCTTTACGAAAAATTTATAATTTTGATATCTCAAAGATGCGTTGCGAACTCTATTTAAGAGCAGATCAAAACCCAGACGTAATTAAAAGATTTTGGTCCAGCGAGTTAAATTTGCCGATAAGAAATTTTAAACAAGTTAGTATTGACAAGAGGACGATTGGGATAAAAACTTACCCTGGATATAAAGGGGTGTGCAACATACGCTGTAGCAATGTTGCAATTAAAAGAAAGTTATTATATCTAAGCGAGCTGTTTATTAAAAAATTTATATCTTAACGGGGTGATTAGCTCAGTGGCAGAGCGCTTCCTCGACACGGAAGAGGTCACTGGTTCAAATCCAGTATCACCCACCAGATAGGAAATTGCAAATTAGGATATTTTTTATTAGTATTTAATTTTATGCCCAAATCTAAACTTTCCGAAAATTTAATAAGACTGCGTTGCTCCGTTTGTAAACGTTATAATTATTACACGCGCAAGAAAAAAACCTTGGAGCGGAAGCTTGAATTTAAAAAATATTGCCGCTGGTGCCGCAAACATACGATTCATAAAGAAGCAAAGAAATAAATTTTTAGAATGGGGTCCATAGTTCAATGGCAGAACGACGGTCTCCAAAACCGTTAATGGGGGTTCGACTCCCTCTGGACCCGCAATGGACTATCGCGGCGTCATAATTGAAGAAAGTTTGGAGAATGCCGAAGCGCTAAAAAAAGTGAAACTCCTCTGGACTAACGTCGAAGGCGTCACGGATTCTCATGATACTCCTTGGCTTAAAAAATGGACGCTCCATCATGTTTTAGTTCCGGAAGAAGAAGCGGAAGCAGCGGCAAAAATTTTAAGCGAGTCGCTGGATAAAGAGCGGCCGTGGTACGCGGATTTTAAAAATGAATCCACGCATTTCGTAGTTTTTCGGGACAAGGTTTTTAAAATCAATCGCGAAAGCAAGGAAGAATATAAAGAAGCGGTGAGATATGGATTGTCTCTGGGTATTCCAGCGCATCAGCTGGATTTTTCCCCTGATATTCGGGATTGGAAAAGATAGCATAGACTCTAACAGAAATTTGGTACCTCTTATAAGATTAATCTTATAAGAGGTAAACATTTTATTTAAGAATAAATTAGCCCCGGCGCTGGATTGGACAGACGCCGGGGCTGGTTTTCGGGTCCGCGGTGCTCGGTGGGATCCCTTGCTGGCTAGCTTTTGCCAGCAAGGGCAGTGACCCCGACTTTTCGATTGGACGAGCCACCAAGATAGCCGAGGCCTATTCGTCATAGGCGTCTCCTTTCTCTGGCTCCGGCATTATTGCCGGAGGCGCGTGGACTGGTTGAAGCGGGGATCGTGGCGAACGGTTCTTCCTTCTCCGTTATGTTCATCGCGGAGAAAGACGAATTCGAGACGTCGGCACCCCTCCTCTTTTTTATCATCAATGAAGTCGTGGAGGCGGGTTTCGTCGATGATTTCTTGGCCGCGTCCGTTATCCCTTCGCTTCCACCTGACTAGGACCTGCATGATCCCCTCCTGTGGCGGTTAATGGGTCCGCGCCGAGCGGACCCGGTGCAAAACGCCGACCGGTAGTTGTAGTACCACTACCGGTATTACTTCGTTGGGAGTAATCCAAAGAAGGTTTTTACAGCCGGGGCATTTTTCGTTGCGTCCCCTTGGTACTAAATCGATCCGGCGCAACCTCGTTAGATTGCGCGGCAACTTCGTTTGACAAAGCGGACACTTGCTTTCCATCGCCGCACCCTCCCTTCTTCTTTTGTTCTTGTTCTATAAATTAGAATACAAAAAATTGATAATCTTTGTCAACCGTTGGATAGCGCCGTTTGGCGCCGCGCCGTTTTTAGGGATTATCGAATAAGCCGTTATTCAACATAGAAATTCAATTAAATTTCCAATTGTTTTATTTACATTGTTCCTTTTTAATCTAAGTGAACCCGTCCGCGCCGCAAGCGGCGCGGCATCAGGGCGGGTTCGATCCAATAAGGGTCGGCTCCGCCGAGATTCATAGTTGCGCCATTCATCCTCGCCGCAAGCGGCGAGGAATTGCTGGCGCTTGGATTAAATCGCTACGTTTAAACGTAGCGCCGCGAGATCGGCGTATTAAACCATCGCATCCTTCCAGGCGTGGGGTAAAATACTTTATGAACGGCGTTTTGGCGATGGCAGTAGTCGCGAAAAGAAACGCGCGCGAGTTGAACTCGCTTGCTCTTAAATTTTACTTTATAATTTACATATGAATCCCGACTGCGATAATCTTATAAATTCTTTAATTAAGGACGGCTACTTGAAGACGCCGGAAATTATTGAAGCTTTCCGGGCGATTGATCGGCAGGATTTTGTGCCGGAGGAATACAAAAAAGACGCTTACGTGAACGCGCCCTTGCCCATTGATTTTGGCCAGACCATTTCCCAGCCTTTGACTGTGGCTTTTATGTTGGAACTTTTGGAGCCGAAAAAAGGGGAAAAGATTTTGGACGTCGGCGCCGGCTCTGGCTGGGTAACAGCGCTTTTATCTTGGTTAGTAGGTGAGACTGGCAGGGTTTTGGCTATCGAAAGGATTCCGGAGCTTCAAGAATTTGCCGAAAAAAATACGGCTAAATACAGCTTTGTGGAAAGGGGAATAGCGAAGATTGTTAAAGCAGACGGCTCCAAGGGCTATTCCAAAGAAGCGCCCTATGATAAAATTATTGGAGGAGCCGCTAGTCAGGGCGAGATTCCGCCAGCGTGGCGGCGGCAGCTTAAAATCGGCGGCCGGATAGTGGCGCCTGTTGATCAGAGTGTCTGGATGATTGACAAAACCGGCAAAAACCAATATAGTCAAAAAGAATATTTCGGCTTTAGTTTTGTGCCATTAGTAAAAGATTGAGATGCGGGAAGGAGCTTAAAAATATTAATTAATCTTAGTAAAAATGGGCGAAGGAAGCGGTAATAGAGAAAAAATAAAAGGAACAGGATTCAGAGGGGGCGTGGAAGCCGCCGGTCAAACTCAATCGAAGAAAGTTCCAAGAAGAGGATCCCGGAGGGGATCATCAACGGAGGAGCGACTCGTTAGTCGACGTCGGTCGAAGAAATTTCGGAAGGAGCAACTTGAAGCAGTAATAACTGCTTTTGAAGAAGCGGTTCGCGGTGGCGAGGAAAATCAGATTGAAATCCTTCGTCAAGAATTACGGAAGAGCTGGCAGAAGAATATACCGGAAACAAGCAGGGAAAAGCTTGATGAGTTTATTAGAAGGATAGAAGATGGGGCTTTGGAAGGGCGGATTGAAGCGGAACCAGCAAGGAACGCAGAGCATCTTGAAGCGGACTACGAAGCGGCATTCCGCAGGTATCTAGAAAGTTTTCAGGAGGAGAAAAGAAGGAGGCTTAGCCCGGAAGAATTAGATGAATCCTATTTAAAGAAATCTGATAGTAAGGTTAGATGGAGGGAATTTCTGATTCGAGAATTCAAAAAAACTCAATCTGAATTATCTGACGAAGAAGCGAGTAAATTGGCAGACAGAGCGATAGATGAACTTCAAGAAAGAGTTGTCGAGGAAGTAGGGGTGAAAAAACCGAGAAAGCCGGTTCCTCCAATAGAAGAAGCCTTAATTTTAGGAGCGGATGAGGAATACACGCCGCGGAGGCATGAAGAGCGGCGCGATCCGGATTTGATTAAAAAGGATCTGTACAATGTTTTAAAAATTCTATATCCCGCGGATTCTCAAGGACCCAGTTATAAAGAAACAGCCGAATATAAAGATGCTGTTGTTCAATTAAGAGATTTGGGAAGTGAGTTAAGAAATTTTCATACTCATGAAGGAGTAACTGTTGATGAGGCTAATAAAGCAGTGCGCGATACCATTCGAGAAGTGCGGGATACTATTCTAGAAACGCGGGAACGAGTTCGTAGAGAATCAGAGGTGGGGAAGCGGGCGCCGGCGCCGGAACCAGCGTCGACTCTCGAACAGCTTCCGGAAAGTATTCAAAACTTTATCAGAGAAGAATTTACACCTTCATATCGAGAGTTTTTTGAATTTGAAGAACAAAATAAAGGCAAACCGGAAACCGATAGAACCGCCAAAGATTTATCTCGAGAGAATACCTTAAGGGCAATGTATTTCGCTAAATCAATAAGGTTAGCAGAGTTATTAACTGCTTTTTGGGGAGAGTCTTACACTAAAGAACAAGCGGGGAATTTGGCAGTTAAGATATCTAATGCCATCGAAGAAAAAGTTAAGCAAGAAGTAAGAGCGGAAATAGAAACGGGCGCGCCAGTCGTCGGAGGAGAATCATTGGAGCGGCCGGCGGAAGAAGCAGGAGCGCCGGTACTCGAGGCGGAAGCGGCGCCTCCGCGGGAAACAAGAATTACTAAGATATTTGATCAAGTGATGGAATCCGCAAGAAAATCCCTTGAGGAAAAGTATAAAGATTTTGATTCGGAAGAACGAGCAGTTCTCGTTGTGGCAGATTTAATAATCCTTCGCCCGCAGATAAGAAAAAAAATTGAAGAAACAATTCCCAATCCCAACGAATAGAATTTAGCGTTTGAAGGTCAGTTTTTATGGCAACAAATACCGATAAGACTTCGGGGATTGATAGAGAAAAGATTCGGGAAGAAACGAGGGCATTAGCTTTCGACGAAATCGACCGTTTGGCGGCCGAGGAAGTTTCTATTTCGAAAACGAAGAGGATTGGCGGCGAAGGGGTCGTACTCGATCGGGAAAAGATTCGCGAAGAGGTGAGAGACGAGGCTTTTGGTCAGATTGATCGGTTGGCCGCTGAGATCCCGGTGTCGGCCGAACCGTCACCGGCGTCTCGTATTCCAGAGAAATGGGAAGATTTGCCTGCGGATTTGCAAAAATTAAAAGACGAAGTGCTCCCGCTTTTTAGAAAGTACTATGCTGGTACGATGATAGAGGTGATTCAAGGGCGGGAAGAAGTTAATAAATTAGGAATTAGAACGGGCGATCTTTACAGTACCGCTTCCGAGAGGTCTGATCGTATTCAAGATGAATTGCGTCAGCATTTTGAATCGCTTGATCCGCAGACGCCAAATCAGATTTACGTAGAAAGACTAATGAACCGTTTGAATGATCAGGCCATCGAAGAAGCGGAATCAGAAACAGGGCTTAGTTGGGTAGAGGCACAAAGGATGCTAAATGAGAGAGAGCGGAAGCGTGAAGAAGCAGGTAGAAGGAGAATGCCTTCACCGGAGCCGCCGCGAGTACCCGAACCTGCATCTCCGCCATCTGGCCCAGAACCGCCGGCGCAACCCGTACCGCCGCCGCGAAGAGAACCGACTCCGGAAAAAACTTCAGAGGAAGCGTGGAATGTTTTGAAGGAAGCAAGAACAGCCTACGCGGAAGCGTATCGCAAACACCAACATAGTCATAAAGAGAGACTGGGATTTTTGAGAAAAATCATTTTTGAAATCAAAGGCGGAGAATACCCAGGTGATGATTTTTTGGCTCAAGTCAAAGCTAAATATGATGAGGCCAAGCTGGTTTATGGTCAGGCTTTGCGCCGCGAGGGAGTAGAAGCGGGTCAGATTTTCAAAGAGGTAATTATAGCCGAGAAACTCTCGCTCCAAAAAGAACAAATTGAGACTTTGCCGCCGAAGGAAAAAAATTTATTGGGTAAAGCTTGGGATTTATGGAATAGACAGAGTAGATATACGAAGGTGGGTGTTTCCGTTTTTATAGCAACCGGAGCGTTTGCCAGCGCGCCTCTGGTTATGGCTGGAGCAACGGGTTTTACCAGTATTTCAGCCGCTTTGCTTTTTGCCGGACAGCGTTTTATTCGGGCTGCGGCTATTTCTTCACCGATTGTCGCGGGATTTTTCGAGCGCACTGGAGAATTCTTTTTTTCCGAAGGCAAGACTCAAGATAGAAAAGAACAGGCCATTTCGCGTTTGCAAAGCAAGTTTTCCTTAGATGCTATTGGAGCAGCAGACGAAGAGTATGGTCAGATTTTGCGGGAAGAAGCGAGAAGACAAAAAATGAAGTTCGCGGTTAAAGCAGGAGGACTTGTTGTAGCTGGGTCTGGATTAGGTCTTTTAACGTACTATCATGGCGGTGGATTGGTAGGGCGCGGGGGAATTAGGTGGAGTGAGAACATTGATGCCTGGCGATAAAATGCCGCGGGTCCCTGAAAGCCCAATAAGAGAGGTTGAAATTCCTAAGGGGGTTATGCCAGCGGAGGTAGGCAAATCATCAGCCGAAGCCGCGCCGCCGGAGAATGTGGTTCCAACACGCGAATATCTAAGCTCAACTAAGATAGAGAAGGGCGAAGGTGTCTGGCATGGTGTTTACCGAATTCTTGATCAAGAACTCAAGGGCGATCTTAAGGAGTTTAATTCGAGATTCGGGAAGTTTGGTGTTCAAATTAAGCCCGAAGATTTAGAAAATCCCGTTAAACTAAAGCGGATTTTGAATAAAGTAACCGGAAAACTTTTAGTAGAGCAGGGTTATATGAACGACGTTGAGTTGAGAGTTACGAGGCCTGGAGTGGAAATAATTTTGAATTCGGATGACACCATTAGTTTTGGAGAGACAGGCAGAGTTCTCCGTGAAGTGCCAAGAGGAACAGTGGAAACAGTGGGCGGAGCAAGGGTCGAACCGGATTCAGTCGCGCCCGAAACACCCGAATACCAAATACACGAACCCGGCAGAAGTCCTCTCGGTATTCAAGAAGAACGCGGCATAAGAAGTTTTGAGGCCCCGCAACCCCTAAGGGACCCCTTGGAACCTATTCCCGGGATTACCGACATCCTATCTTCTGGCCAAAGGGAAATTTTGGAACATACCTTTAACAGAAATCTTCTTGTCCGCGACGAGCTCTTGGAGGCGGGATTAGATAATATAGCAAATCAAATCCAACGGGGGAAATTAGGAGTGGAACATTTTAACGAATATCTCTGGGAAAATAAATTTATTGCCGAACCGCTGCCCCGGCACACGGTGGAAAATTTTAAGCATAGTTTTAAAATTATAGGCGGATCGAACGAAGCGGCGAAGAAAGTCGCGTTAGAGTCAATGAGGGATTTTTTGAAGAGAATTATTAAGCAGTAGGAAGAGGCAAAAGGTCGTGAGAGTAATCGCAAATAATGCGAATAAAAAAGTAACTTTATGGATTCGATTCTTAAGCAAAATATTATTCAAGATTTAGGTATTGACCGCTTGCCGGCAGACGAACAAGAAGAAGCCTTGCTTTCCATCGGCCGGATTATTTTTCAAGGAGTTTTAATTCGAGTGATGGGGCTTTTGGGCGAAAAAGACAAAGATGAGTTTGATAAATTATTGACGGAAAAAGCCGACGACGAAGAAGCGGTTCTGAAATTTTTACAGGCAAAATTGCCCAATTTGGACGAAATCGTTAATAATGAAATCGCCATGTTCAAGCGTGAAAGTCTGGATTTTATGCAGGCTTTGAAGTAAGATAATGTTGTGATTGATGCTCGGGCGCTTGACATTTGATACTTGACACTGGTAATCTTATCTTTAATCCGCAGACAAGAGGTGGACCGTTGCGCGGTCAGAAAACCTCTCGAGGATGTTTGTTTTTTCGTCTGCGGCTCTGGTCGCGGATTTTTTATTAGAGTAATCGCTAATAATGCCAATGACTGCAAATAACGCGAATTAGCATTATTTGTTTTTAATTCGCATTATTCGCGAACACTCTATGCTTACCAAGCTCCAAAAATCCAAGCAAATCGAAATCGGGAAAAAGCTTATTGAGGAAAGCCGGAGTTTGATTTTTGTTGATTTCGGCGGAGTGAGCGTAAAAAATTTGGAGAGCTTGCGCCGGAAATTGAAAGAGATCGGCGCCCAGCTTAAAGTTATAAAAAAGCGTCTGCTTCGCATAGCTTTCGAGAAAAGAAATTTAGATTTTAATCCGGAGCAATTTGAGTTGCAAGTGGGGACGATTTTTTCGCCGAAAGAAGTTTATGAAGTGGCTGGTTCGATTTCGAAATCCGGAGTGAAAATTTTAGGCGGATACGATTTAGAGTTGAAAAGTTTTTTTGACGCGGAAAAAGTGAAATTCTTCGGCAATTTGCCGTCTCGGGAAATTTTATTGGGACAATTAGTGGGAATGATTGCGGCGCCAATTAAGATGCTGATGTATGTGTTAAAAGAGAAGTCAAAAATGGTCGATACGAAATAATCCATACGAAAATACGAAAACATACGAAATTACGAAATATACAAAACACCTTTCGTACTTTCGTAAAATTTCGCGATTTCGTAAGGGGCTATGGATAAATTCAACGATATTATCGAAAAAATTGAAAAATTAACCGTTGTCGAACTCGCCGAATTAGTGAAAACCCTTGAGGAAAAATTTGGCGTCTCGGCAACCATGGCTGTCGGCGCTCCCGCCTCCGCCGAAGCTTCGGCGGGCAAGGAAGAAAAATCAACCTTTGACGTTATCCTTAAAGCTGTCGGCGATCAAAAGGTTAATGTTATAAAAGCGGTCAAAGAAATTACGGGCTTGGGCCTCAAAGAATCCAAAGACTTGGTTGATGGCGCGCCCAAACCGATTAAGCAGGGACTTAAAAAAGAAGACGCGGAAGAAATAAGAAAGAAATTGTCAGATGTGGGAGCAGTGGTGGAGTTAGCATAAAGCATGAAGCATGAATCATGGAGCATGAAGCGTAGATAGAAAAAAGGCGTCTTGAAGAAGGCGTCTTTTTGTTCTATTTTTAAGGAGAAGGGCTCGTAGCTCAGCTGGTTAGAGCGTTCCGTTCACATCGGAAAGGTCAGCCGTTCAAGTCGGCTCGAGCCCACAGTAAAAAAATCAAAGATTATGCAGGAATTTTTCACAAAGAATAAAATTGTAATCGCCATATTAGTCGGTTCGGTTATAGTCGGAGGCGCTATTTATCTCTCGCGTTCGCCGGAGTCGCCGGGAATTCAACCGACATATCAATTTAATAATGCTCCGAGCGAGGCTAGCATTCTTGATTCGATTACAAAGTCGCCTCAAGGGGCAAATACCAGTTGTGTTATTAAGGGTAATATTAGCTCAGGCGGAGAAATTTATCATTTACCCGAGTGTGCTTCTTATGATAAAACTGTAATTAATGAAAACGCAGGAGAAAAGTGGTTTTGCACTGAAACCGAAGCAGTTAGTGCCGGTTGGCGCAAGGCGAAAAATTGTCCGTAACGATTCAATTTAAAAGGGACGCTTTGTTTATTTTATAAAAAATGTTTTCAAAACCCGTAATACTGGATTCATCCGAGATAAAGAAGTTTGCACAAGGAGACATAATGGACTTGGTTATTAAAGTCGATAAAAATAGATACTTTAATGTAATATTTGGCGAAGATATACTATTCCGTATCTTAAAAAGAGATTCAGTTATAAAAGAAAAAAATAACCTTAAAAAACTTGTTCGTCATAAAAACCTCGTTGAGAAAAATAATCTCGAGATCATAAACCAAATAATTGCTCTTGATACAGAAATAAAAGCAATAATTAATAATGATAGATTTTCCGTTAATAAAAAAAGTGGCTACGATGACAAAATCGTTTTGATAGAAGATAAAACAAAGCGATTAAAAAACTTAGAAAAGATTTTAGGAGTAGGATTATCAAAAGAAGATGAGATTAGTATTTGCGGACATTGTAATGCATTTAGATTCGGAGAGGTGATAGGTAAAAGTTTAGGATCTAAAAACCAAGAACGGGAATGTCCTATATGTTCGAGAATTATAAATAAATCTTTTGATGTTTTATGTCTTCCCAATGCGATAAAGGATTTTTTAGCTGGAGAATGGTTTGAATTTTATGCATCTAAATTTTTCGAATTAAATGAATGGAAAATATTTACAAGGGTTTATGTCTTTGGATCTTCTGGGGTGGAGCATGAGGTTGATTTTTTGGCAGTGAAGAAGGGAATTTCAATTATCGGAGAATGCAAGACTGGTAATATAACGAGGAGGGATGTTTCAAATTTTATTGCAAAGTATTATGATATAAATTGTACTTACGCAATGTTGATAAGTATAAATAGAGTAGATCCAGGTACATTAAAATATATAAGAAAAAATCCAAATCTTATATATCTCGATAATATAAAGAAAGATTCTAATATTAACAAGAAAATATTACAATTAGATAAAGCTTTAGTAAATTAAAACATGTCTCAGGTTTTGAATTGGACACGTGAGAATATAGAATCAGTTCCAAACGGAATGGGTTTATACGTTCTTAGAAATTTCCCCGGGTTAAATGGAATTATTTATATTGGTAAAAGCCTGACTTTAAAAAATAGACTGCTTGAGCACTACAATCTCGGAGATGTGCCGGAAGTGTTATATTTTGATTGGTATCCTATAAATACTTCTTCGGAAATAGATAGATTAGAAAGAGAATGGATAATTCAATATAATCCTAAATATAATCAGAGAATATGATAGGTGATGGGTTTGTATGCCGAAGTCCCCGCAAAATGTGGGGATTTTTGGTGTTTGTTGCTAAAAAGAAAATCTGTCATAATTGTTTATTATGGAGCCGTATTACGAGAGAGATAATTTTATTTTGTATCATGGCGATAGTTTAGAGTTCTTAAAAGAATATCCAGAAAATTCCGTGGATATGGTTTTTGCGGATCCGCCATATAACTTATCTAACGGCGGATTTAGTGTTCATGCTGGAAGGAGGGTTAGCGTTAATAAAGGAAATTGGGATAAGAGTAGAGGATTCAATGACGACTATAATTTTCACTATGGATGGCTCGAAGTTTGTAAAAGAGTTTTGAAACCTCACGGAACGATTTGGGTGAGTGGGACCTATCACTCGATTTATCAATGCGGATATGCTATTCAAGCGCTGGGCTATCATATTCTGAATGATGTTTCTTGGTTCAAACCGAATGCTTCGCCTAATTTAAGTTGTCGTTTTTTTACTGCAAGCCATGAAACTTTGATTTGGGCCAGAAAAGATAAAGAAACCAAGCACACTTTTAATTATAGTCAGATGAAAAATGGTTTTTGGCCAGATGATTTTATTAAAAAACCAAATATGCAAATGCGGTCGGTTTGGGCGATTGGGACACCAAAAGGTATTGAAAAAAAGTTTGGCAAGCACCCAACACAAAAGCCGGAAGATTTATTAAAAAGGATTGTGCTTGCGAGTACGAACAAGGGTGATTTAGTGGTTGATCCTTTTACTGGTAGTTCAACAACTGGTATAGCAGCTTATCTTTTAGGTAGAAAATTTATTGGCATTGATAATGAGAAAAAATATTTAGATTTATCAATCAAGCGATTTGAGGAGTTAGATAAAAATTTAAAAAATAAACTGAATTTTAAAAATTTTAACATAAAGACGCCGAGTTATATCACAAAGTAACAATCAAAGAATATGATCGAAAAAGGTAAAGGAGGGGGAAATACTCTTACGGGACTTAATTTTGAAAGGAGAAGCGATATTTTATCTCTTATAAAAAATCTGCGTGGGTATTCTATAAAAGGCAACGTTATCTATTTTGAAAGTAAAGAAGTCGCCAAAAGTTTTAAGAAATACGGCCTTTATCGTTATTTGAAGTTGGGGGGTGTTGATTACCAAAAATATATATCTAAGCGATTAATGCCGGATGAGGCGATTTATGTAATTCGCAATAATACACTTTTTGTTATCGAGATGAAGTTTCAAAAAGTTTCTGGATCGGTGGATGAAAAACTGCAGACATGCGATTTCAAAAAGAAACAATACAAAAAATTAATGGCTCCGTTAAACATTGAAGTTGAATATATTTATATTTTGAGCGATTGGTTCAAAAAACCTGAATATAAAGATACGTTGGATTATATAATTTCTGTTGGTTGCCAATATTATTTCCATTATTTGCCGTTACAAAAATTAGGATTACCGGTACCCGATACGAAATAGAGGGTGAGTATATTTAAATCGCTTCAGTATAAATTCGTCCGATAAACTTCATTCGTCCTTATAAAAATTATACAACTGGTAAAAATTTTAATTGGTGCAATTAATTGCACCACTCATTTTTTCCGATTTTACCGATGTTAAATTAGGGAAACCGAAGGAAGCAGCCATTGAACAATTCTATAGAATTGTTCAATGGACCATAGGCTATCTTCCGGGGAGACAATTCCGGGGATGCTTTATTTCTTCACAAACGCCTCTTTCGGCGAAAGATAAGTGGCTCGTTCGGCTGGCCAGAAACCGGAGACGATTCCAATGAATGCCGAGGAAACGAGAATCACTAAAATGAACCACGTTGGCGTGATAAACAAAGTGAACGGTTTTCCGCCAAATTGCCGAGCCAAAAGATTCAGTGATAAATTGGCAATCTGTCCCAGTCCGGTTCCGAAAACCACGCCGCCCACTCCGCCCAAAAATCCCATCATTAAAGATTCGGTTAAAAATAGGTTTCGGATGTCCCGGTCAGTCGCTCCCAGGGATTTCATAATTCCGACCTCGTAAATTCTTTCCAGAAATCCGATAATCATCGTGTTAAACATTCCGATGGCCGAGACGATTAAAGCGGCAATTCCGAAAACTCCCAAAACAATAGTGATGATGTTCATCACCTTTTTCGCCTGATTGACCAAATCTATTCTGGCCGAAATGACAAAACCTTTGGCAATTAATTTATCCCGCAGGATTTCAATGGAATCAATGCTTTTGGACTTGACCAGTATTCTTTTGTAGAAAGGAGGCTCTTTGGTTGAAAAGCCGTAAGGAAGAAGAGCAAAGGGCGGCTGAACCTCGTCGGTAATCACGCCTTTGAGATTTAATGGTTTTTGCAACTCAATTTCTTCAACGTTCACGTCGTTTTCTTTTTGGTAAAAAATTTTAAAGGCAAAAGATTTGTTTAAAGTCGAAGCATCGGGAATAAGTTCGGTCAATTTTACCGCTTGACTCGAAAGCACGGCGCCGGCTTCATCCTCTCGATAGGGAAAGCCGATATCCGGCACAATCCCTGACAGCCGAAAATAATTCGGCCTGGCAATCCTGATTAAAGTGAAGCCGGAGGAATCTCCGTAGCGGATTTCTCCGGGAAATTCCGCCACCAAACTGATTTCGCCGGTTTCCGGCAGCGCCAAAATCTCTTCGGCCGTTTCTTTGGTGACGTTTAAGCCGGATTCGCCCGGGTAAAAGGCTTCCATCGTAATTAAAGAATCTTCGGTGGCGACCAGTTTCCCGATTAAAATATATTGAAGTCCGTATCCCAGAGAAATTAAAAACAAAACCGTTCCGATCCCCACCGACATTCCCAAAATGGTGAGGAATGTCCGCAGGGGCTTGGTTTTGAAAATCCGGAAAGACAGACGAAGCAAGTCTATAAAGCTGATGTTGTGCGTGGCTCCTCCCCATTCGCCGTTCATATTGTTTCTTGGGCTAATTTCTCCGAGGGGTCGACTCCTAAAATGGTATCAATTTTTTCAGCCAACCGTTGGGCGGCGCGATAGGATAAGCCGACCCCAAATTTACTTTTGGAGAGACTTAAAACTTTTCGGAAATCCGCCGAGCTTATAATTTTCCGTATGCGTTCGCCGATAATCTCGTCAAGGCGCAGCCGTTGAATGTCGTTTATCTTTCCTTTGTATTCGTTTAAGAGCCAGGCTCTGATTCTGTCAACTTCTTCCTGAATGGATGAAAAAGGGTTGGCTGCCAATTCTTTTTCGACCGCCTCCAGGCCTTTCTTTTGTTTAATAATGTCTTCGGTCCATTTGGTTATTTTTTCGACTTTGGTTCTCCAAAGACCAACCCCGCCGTCTTTAAATGGCTTGTCCAAAAGCGTGGCGAATAAGTCGCTCTCGATTTGATTATTAAATCTTTGCTTCAGGAAAAATTCAAATCGTTTCACTTCCTCGATGGAATATCCCCGAAGCAGAAGGTGGGCCAATGATTTGGCGATCGCTTCATTCGAAGAAAGCTCGGGATGAAGCTCTTTGTAAAGATAGGTGGAGAGAGCCGCTTTCGCGGTCTCCGCCGGGGCCTTGGGTATCTCCACTTTGATAATTGATCCGTCCCTCATGTAAAAAACTCTTTTGCAGTCCCTTAGACTCCAGGCTTCGTGGGTTACCATAATAATGGTGCGGCCGTCTTTTTCGTTCAATTCTTTCAAAAATTCCAAAACCTTATTGGCATTTTCCGAATCGAGATTGCCCAGTGGTTCATCGGCGACGATGATCGGAGGATTATTGGCCAGGGCCCGGGCAATGCCGACGCGCTGTTGTTGTCCGCCGGAGAGTTCGTAGGGGTGTCTTTCCGCGAGGTCTTTTATGCCAAGCCGCTCCAAGAGCCGCGTCGCTTCTTCGTGCCGTCGTTTTAGGGAAATTCCCATTCCCAAGAAAGACAAAGGCAAGGCGACGTTGTCGAGAACGGTGATCGAAGGAATAAGATTGAATTGTTGAAAAACTATTCCCACGCCGACCTGCCGATAAATCGCCAATTCTCTTTTGGAAAGATGAGTGATGTCTTTTCCATTAATTAACACTTCTCCTTGTTGCGGCTGTTCGATGCCGGCCAAAGTGTAAAGCAATGTTGTTTTGCCGCAGCCCGAAGGACCGAAGAAAGCCACGTACTCTCCCTTTTTTATTTCCATATTGATGTTTCGCAAAGCCCAAGTTTCCGCTGGTTTGCCCTTGTCGTACCAGAGGTCCACGCTTTTCATTTGAATGATGGATGCTGAAGAAATAGTAGGCATGATTATTGAGACGGAGTTACTGGGGCGTATTTTTCAACGCAATTCAAAATATCCTGCGAAAGGTTTTCTCCTTTTTCGAGAAAAGCCTCGGCTCCCAGTTCTAGGGCTTGGTTTTTAAAATCGCCTTGTGTAAAGCCGGAAAAGATGACGACTTTTATATTTTGGAGCTCCGGATTGCTTTTTATTTTTTTCAAGAGATTCAAGCCGGCTTCCGGCGTGCTTTCGATTCTCCCGTCTTTTTGCGTGGGCATCACCAGGTCCAAAAAAATCAGCCGCGGTCTGGTTTCCGGATTATTAATAAGTTCCTCGGCCTTCTCCGGAGTATTGACGTCGTCAATTTCATACTTCGCTTCCAGGCCGTGAACCCAAAAAATCTCCGTGAGATAAATGCGGATCATCTCATCATCGTCCACGAGAAGAATTTTTATCTTTTTTTGGTCAGCCACCTTCGAGGAGTCTTAAGTCAATGCTTTTAGAAAGCATATCATAAATTAGGATATTTTTTCTAATCAGTTATCCACAAAGAGGGGAAAGGACGTTATTCCCAGAATGGGTTATACTTAATGTTAGCCATCCCGGGGATCAGACTGGATAAATTAACATTGCTCTTTTGCGTTTAAGGTTATATAATTTGCGGTTTCAGAGAAGAAGAAGTCCCCGAAGCATTTAACGCTATGCTATAGCATAGTACCCTAACCGGTTTAAGAGAAGAATTTCAAAATGAACAGCCGCCTGACTAAATTAAAGAAACGCACTAGGCCACATTTCAAAATCTTGTTTTGTAAATAAATATAGTATAATAAAACTAATGGCAGATATTAAAGAATCTCGAGAATCTTTCCCGCCGGATTTGAGCGAAAAAGAAAGAGGAGCTTATCAGCTTTTGCGGGAGGCGATGGACGGATACAATGAGGCGGTCTGGAAAGCGCTGGATGCCGACGCTGTCCAGTCCCGCGAGGAAGAGAGAGAAAGAGCTATTGCTGAAGTTTCAAAGAGTTTGGCCGGCGCCACCCGTTTTGGCGGCAAGGAGGGCATTGCCCCGCCCGACCTTCCTTATTTTATAATGCGCCGAATCGCGCTGGAAGCGCCGGAGCATTCCGGGGGTTACCGCGGTATTTTAAAAAGCGCGATGTTTTTTGAATTAGAGGAGGCGCGGCGGGAACAGCGGGGAGCCACTCGTCAATATCGGGAAAATAGTCACGATTCAGAGACGCCGGATCTGCAGATTCTTCGGGCTTGTCAAAAGAATATGAGCGATCATATTGGAGTTTTAAATCGAGCCATTGACGAGGCTAATGCCGGCAAGTTGACCGTGAGCCCGATGTATCTTGGCGGACAAATTGCCGAGCTTTTAAGAAAACGGGATATTTTAAGTCCCAACGCCGAAGAGCGAATAAGAAAGAAATACCGAGAACTTTTGAAAGAAGAGGATGCGAAAGAGGTTTTGAGACTGCTTGATTCAATCGCGTGGTAGCGACGCCCGCGAGTCTTTGCTTATTTTTGTTTTTTTGGTAGGCTATATTTAATCCGGGGTAGTTCAGCGGTAGAACGGCGCCCTGTTAAGGCGAGAGTCGGAGGTTCGAATCCTCCCCCCGGAGCCAAATTGGATGAGCAGAGCCAAAAGCTCTGCTTTTCTTTTTGTTTTCAGCCAAATTTTTGATACAATCGGATTGTTACGAAAATTAAAGGTTTACCCAGAATAAGCGGTTAGATTATACTCACGTAAACATGGCAAGCCATTAATAGTCTTCCACAGCCCCAATACGCCACCCGCATGGCGCATTCAGCAGGCGAAAACAGGATTTGCGCATAGTTTTAGGCCTAGATGTGTAGATTGTGGTATTTTTGTGTAGTTTTGACTATGACTTGTGTAGATTTAAAGTCCATAGTATATCTAAAGGGTGCCGATAAAACTTTTCGTGTTACACGGGGTCGAGACAACGTGCGAGGATGTTTAGCAAAAATAGAATTTTAAAAATAAAATATTTCATGAAACTACAACTGGAAAAATTCGGCACCACTCTCTTATCCCGTGAATTAGGCAGCGAGGCGTTCAAAGCGTTTCAGCCCGCCTTACTGGAATTTTCCCCGTCCGATGAATTGGAAATTGATTTTTCCGGCGTATTAACATTGCCATCTTCATGGGCGGACGAGTTTTTGAGCCCTCTGCTTGAAAAATTAGATGAGCGGCTGGTGTTATTACCCTCTGACAATCTCTCGGTGCAGGCAACCCTAAAGATTCTGCAAGAGGCGAATAAACGCCCATTCAAATTTAGATGAAAAGGGAGATCTTCATACTTCGCCCGGTAGTGAATGGGTTTAGGGTGCTTATCAAAGACACCCGGTTTTTTGATGTAAGCGTTGATGATGTAATGAAATAAATTTATGAGAATAAAAGATTTACCAAAAAGCATGCCCCGTAGTGAACTTGCCTGCCCCGCTGGAAGCTTGCTTTCCTGCGGGGTTCTCCTTCGGGGTCAATGCGCCACCCGGGTGGCGTATTGGAGAAAATGGGGCTTAATCTAAGTGACTATTGACAAAAGAGCTTATCATATGATAAGCTCTTTTGTATATGGATAATAAAACACAATATATAACCACTACGGAACTGGCCAAAATGCTTGGTATCAGCCGCGTTTCCGCGGCCAAGCGGGTTACGAAGCTCATTAAAGAGGGCGCTATTACAGCTGCGGAAAGGGGCAAGGGCTACATCATAGACAAAGATTCTCTGCCTGATGAAATAAAAGACGAAATCCGCAAACAGCAGGATGAAGCCGCTAAAAAAATCACCGAACTTGGCAAAAAAGCAGGCCACGATCTTGAATTTGAAAAAGAGCTTTGGAAGGCCGCGGATAAATTACGCGGGAGTATTGATGCCTCCGAATACAAGCACATTGTTTTGGGTCTTTTATTTTTAAAGTATGTTTCTGATTCCTACTATCAGCGGCGCTGGCAGTTGGAGCAATGGACGAGCGATCCGAAAAACAGGGACTATTTTATAAAAAACGAGGCGGAGAGAAAACATATCATCGGCGATAAGGACCAGTACAAGAGCGCCGGAGTTTTCTATATTCCGGAAAAATCCCGATGGGAGCAGTTGCGAAATCACGCGATGCACCATGACATCGGAAAATACATTGATGAGGCGATGGAAGTGATTGAAAACGAAAACCCGAAGGAATTGAAAGGCGTATTGCCGAAAATTTACACAAAAACTACTCTGGACTATCAAATTCTCGGCGAGCTAGTAAATATTTTTTCAAAAATCAAATTTGACCACGATATAGACAAAGAAAAGGACATCCTTGGCCGCGTGTACGAATACTTTTTGGGGCAGTTCGCTTCCGCCGAAGGGAAAAGAGGCGGAGAGTTCTATACTCCGCGCTCCATTGTTCGACTTTTGGTTGAAGTATTATCGCCGTATGAAAACGCTCGTGTCTTTGATCCTGCTTGCGGGTCGGGCGGAATGTTTGTGCAGTCCAACGAGTTCTTGAAGATGCACCAAAAGGACCCGACTAAAATTTCGTTCTTCGGGCAGGAAAGCAACCCGACAACGCTTCGGCTTTGTAAGATGAATCTTGCCATCCGAGGCATCATCGGCCAAATGGAAATCGGAAATTCCTATTATGATGATAAATTTCCAGACCTTCGCGCGGACTTCGTGCTTGCCAATCCTCCTTTTAACGCTGACTGGGAACCGGACCGGCTTTCTGACAAAGACCCGCGCATTAAATTCGGCACGCCGCCCGGAAGCAACGCCAACTTTTTATGGATTCAGCATTTTATTCATCATCTTTCGCCCAACGGAATGGCAGGTTTTGTTATGGCAAATGGGGCACTTGCAGTAGGTGGGCGTGAGGGCGAGATACGCAGAAAAATTATTGAAGAAGATTTGGTTGATGTGATTATCGCCTGTCCGCCGAAACTTTTTTACAATGTCGCGCTTCCTGTTTCTCTCTGGTTTGTGTCTAAAAACAAAAAAAATGGTAGATTCCGAAATCGCACCGGTGAGACGCTTTTTATAGACGCGCGCGAGACATTTGAGCAGATTTCCCGCAAGCAGGTTACATTCACTAAAGAACAAATAAAAAAAATCGCGGGTACAGTTCGCGCATGGCGTGGCGAAGTGGGCGCGGATAAATACGAAGACATCGCTGGTTTCTGCAAAGGAGTCAAAAAAGAAGAAATCGCCAAAAACGGCTATGTCCTCACCCCCGGCCGGTATGTTGGCGTTGCGGAAGAAGAAGACGACGGGGTGCCGTTTGAGGAGAAAATGGCCGTATTAAACAAAGATTTGAATAAATACTTTGAAGAAGGTCGAAAATTAGAGATAGAAATTAAAAGTAATTTAACCAAATTAAATATATGAACGAAAGACCAAGCGAAATAAACGATCAAAATGTTCTTACTGCAGATATAGAATCTATTGCTCAAGATAGAAGATTTGATGAGCTAAAGTTTGAGAATGCAAAGGATAAATTAAGCAAGGTTCAAAAATGGCTTGTTGAAGCAAAAGAGCTAAATTTTGAAAAGCTTTTAATATCAGAAGATATAACTCGAATATCAGATATTAAAAATCAGCTAATAAAATACCTGCAAGATCTTTTAACTTTTGATAATAGGACAACAAGAGAGAATGCTAAACAAGAACACGATAGTTTAGAAAACCAGGTTGAAAAATATTATAACGGGGCGTATCAACATATCGCGATGCGCATTCTTCCGTTTTTGAGGCAGGAAGTGGCTAGAAGTAGTGAAGATGCCAAAGAACTTGAGAAACGACAAAAATCCGCATCCCAAGCTGAAAAAAAGTATAAGGAGTTGTCCGAAAAATTAGAAACACGATTTCAAGAATTAGATCAGCAAGAGAAAGAACTTGATGAGAAAAAGAAACAAGTAGAGTCGGGGCATGGCGAGCTTGCCGCAGTACGTCTTACCAAGCACTTTCAAGGAGAAGCTGATAATTATGCAGAACTATCGAACAACTGGTTAAAAATAAGATCTAAATTTTACTGGGGCATTATAATCATAATTCTTATATTGGCAGCTATTTATTTTTATGTCGGATGGGAAAAGATTTCTTTACAGTTGGGAGTTGCAAAAATAATATTTTTGTCTGCCCTGTGGTATGGATTAGCTTTTGCCACTCGCAATTATAACATCAACTCTCATTTAGCAGCCGTAAATAGACATCGGGCAGCAGTTGCGCGTACCCTCGAAGATTTTCTAGAATCGAACCCAGAAAGAAAATCAGAGATGTTAAAAAATGCCACCGAAGCCATGTTCAAACATGCACCGATTGGTTTTGTTACAAAAGCGGAAAAAGATTCCGGAAACCCTCTTTTTGAGATTATAAATAAAATTATTAATCCGAGGGACGGTCAATAGTGATTTATGAATCAAACAATTAAAGATACGACTTGGCGGAAGGTGAAGTTGGTAAGAAAAATTTATGAATAACATACAGATTGAGCAATTCGATAAGCGACTCAGAGAGCTTGGTAAATTTACCCAAGACCGTGACGGTGGCTACAAAGAAACGGAAATCATCGACTGGATTGCTGATTGCACAAACCTTTTCTATGAAGTTGGGGTTGATTCTGTGGCAATTCGCCACTTTTTGGATTACTTCAATTTTAGGATTGAAGAAGTAAAAATTAATAATGACATGGTTATATTCCCAGGCCATAATGACCGTTTTGAAAAAGTAAGGGTCATAGGCCCTTTTCAGGAGGAGTATAACGATGATGGTTTCTTTCGCCGCAAAACGGGGAATTATATTTTGGCGGGTAGCTTCTATTATGCGAGGGTTGCTTTTTCAGCAGCAAAAAATACCCTGAAAAGAAAAATCGAAGAAAAGAGACTTGTGCCTTTCTGGCTTGTTGAACAAACAGCGACTCAAGACAAACTCAAACATCTTACCTCATCGTTAGAGTTGATTGAAAATAAATATGAACAAAGGGATGCTCACGGCCTTGTCACAGAATCTATCACCCTACTGGATAGTGTTTTAAATTTAGATGAGGATTTGAAAACAAAAGACAGTATAGGAGGTAAATTAAACTCATTAATTGAGAATGAATCGAAGCGCCAATCTTTTGGTGTAAGCAGAGATTTAGTTGTGGGTCTTAACAGCGGCCGAATCTTAAGAAACGAGAAAGTGATTCACAAAGAAGCACCGCTGAAATACGAAATACCTTTTTTGATCGCCACGAGTTTTGCGTATTTGGTTTTATTTTTTGTAGAGTGTGCCATTTTAAATGGAAAAGTTATTCATTATGAAAACTAATATCAAAACAACTTGGTGGAAGGTGAAGTTGGGAGAATTTGCAAACATAAACCCAACGGTTCAGCTTCAACGCGGCAAAGAGTATTCATTTTTGGATATGGCGGATGTCACGCCGCTTTCGCGCACAACAAACTGGCAAAAGCGGAAAATTTTCAAAGGTTCCGGGGCGAGATTTGAAGAGGGCGACACTCTATTTGCTCGCATTACTCCTTGTTTAGAGAATGGAAAGATAACGCAAGCTCAAGAGCTAAAAAGTCCCGCGTTCGGATCAACTGAATTCTATGTATTACGTGGCATACAAGGTGTATCTGACAGCGACTTTATTCATTATTTATCTCGCACATTCCGTATCCGAAAACTAGCCGAAGGAAGCATGGTTGGTGCTTCTGGTCGTCAGCGTGTAGAACGCGTTGCTTTTGAAAATATAGAGACAGAAGTTCCAGAAAGTCTAGAGATCCAAAAACGCATTGCGGACATTCTTTCCGCTTTTGATGACAAGATTGAACTGAACAATAAAATCAGCAAAAATTTGGAGGCAACGGCGCAGGCGATTTTTAAGGAGTGGTTTGTAAATTTCCGTTTTCCCGGCCATGAAAAAATAAAAATGATTGATTCTGAATTGGGGGAAATTCCAGAGGGGTGGGGGGTGAAAATGTTGCCCGAGGTTTTTGATTTTCTTGAAGGGCCTGGCATTAGAAACTGGCAATATGCCCCAGAGGGGTGCCGCTTCATCAACATTCGTCTTATCCAAAATAATGATATAGACATTAAGTCAGCAAATTCCATTTCAGAAAAAGAAGCAAATGGAAAATATAAACATTTTCACCTTCAAGAGCGAGATATGGTCGTATCAACATCAGGAACGCTTGGAAGATTGGCCATCGTTAGAGAAGAACACCTGCCATTATTACTTAACACCTCGGTCATTAGATTTAAGCCAAAAGATAAGCAGAACTACGGCTTTATGTACCAATTCCTAAATTCCGCTTACTTCCAAAACAAGGTATTAAGTATGGCATCAGGAAGCGCACAACCAAACTTTGGCCCAGTACACTTAAAACAAATTGAGGTGCTTATGCCGGACAAGAGCATATTGGGTACTTTTGGAAGTTCGGTAAATTCAATTTACGAAAGAATCATCGCCATTAAATCAGAAAACCAAAA
This sequence comes from Candidatus Wolfebacteria bacterium, assembly GCA_016188075.1. Lineage (GTDB taxonomy): Bacteria > Patescibacteriota > Minisyncoccia > UBA6257 > UBA9933 > JACPIO01. The sequence continues at coordinate 55,418 of JACPIO010000014.1, forward strand.
ATTAGCCGCGCTCCGCGATTTGCTTTTACCAAAGTTAATGAGTGGGGAGATTCTTGTTTAAATTATGAAATCCCGACATCAAATTTTATTGGATAATTCAATTTCAGCCACACTTGCTGGAATTGAGATTTATAACAAGCCGATTTTTTCAAATAGAGAAGCTAGTTTCTGTTTTCAAATTGTGAATGCCTGGGAACTTTTGCTAAAGGCAAAAATCCTCAAAAACAATCGTAATCAACTTAAACATATCTATAAATACGAGGGACGATTTATTAAACGAAATCGATCCAGTAACCCAATGACCATTGGCATTTATGAGGCATTTGGGAAAATAAGAAATCTTGACACGCGAATCAAGAGTAATCTTGAGGAATTAATAGCTATTCGTGACGCCGCTACTCATTTTTATTACAAATCAAAAGCACTTCCGTATTTGGTGTTTACGCTCGGCACAGCAGCATTAAGGAATTACGAAAAATGTTGTCGCGATTGGTTTTCCACAAATCTAGATAAATATAACTTCTACATTTTGCCGATAGGGTTCGGTTATACATTTCAAACCTTTTCTAAACTTACTACGCGAGACGAAACAGAAGAAATAGCAAACATTATGCGTTCTGTTTCAAAAAAACAATCGCGCTTAAAGTCGGCATCACCTACGGATTTTCAGTTTATCTGCGAGATTAAAATTCAAACAGTTTCGGTCAAGAAAGCGAAGGACGCCGACATAGTTGCAAGTATTGATAGTAGCGGGGCAGACGCTCAATTTATAGAACGCGAGGTTAATAAATTAGACAAATATCCATATACTTTTAGGCAGATTCTAGCTGAGGCAAAGAAACAAAAGAATATCAAACCAAATAAATTATCAAGTTTTATAAGAGAGCGGAACATTAAGGACAATCCGGCATATCACGACTATACCTACCGAAGCAAGAAACACGAATCAGAAAATAAACCATCTTCTGATATTTATAACTACGCCTTTTTGCAATTAGTAATTAATGATCCGTACTTTAAATCATGAAAAAACTTAACGAAGACACACTAACCGAACAGCCGGTCATAGAGTGGTTCAAGGAGATGGGCTATGACCACGAAAAAGGGCCTGACATAGCGCCTGGACAAATTACCGGCGAGCGCGAGGACTTTCGCGAGGTAGTTTTGGTTGGACGGCTTAAGCGGTATATTCGTCGTCTCAATCCTGATTTACCGGAAGCCGCTATTGATGATGTCGCGCGGAGTTTGAAATCAGAACATCCGAATTTGGAAATCGCGAATAAAGAAATTTATACTATGCTGACGCAAGGTGTGCGCGTTAATTTTCGGGGCGCGGACGAAGAAGATATTTGGCGATTCGCGAAAATTGTTGATTTTGATAACCCCCAGAATAATGAATTTCTTGTCATCAATCAATTCGCGATTCAGGGATCGGAAAAGGTTCGCCGACCGGATGTGGTTGTTTTTGTAAACGGAATCCCGCTTGCGATTTTCGAACTCAAAAACCCAGCGCTTGAAAATGCGACAATCTACACTGCCTATGAGCAGCTGCGGGAGTATAAAAAAGATATTCCGGAGATCTTCAAATACAATCAGGTACTTGTTGTTGGCGATTTAATTGAAGCGAGACACGGCACAATTTCATCGTCGTGGGAGTGGTTTTCGCACTGGAAAGGCATTGAAAGCGAAGATGAGCAGAATCACGGCATTTCTGAGCTTGAAACCTTAGCGCGAGGAATTTTTCATAAAATTCGATTTTTGGATATTGTCCGGAACTTTATTATTTTTGAGGCCGATGCCGAAAAAGACGCAAGTAAATTCACAAAAAAGATGGCAATGTACCATCAATACTTTGGCGTAAACAAAGCCGTGAATGAGACTTTGCGCGCCGCAAAGCCGAGGGGAAATAAAAAAATCGGTGTTTTCTGGCATACGCAAGGATCGGGCAAATCGCTTTCAATGGTTTTTTATACAAACAAAGCCAAGCGGTTGGAAGAATTAAAAAGCCCGACATTTGTATTTTTGACTGACAGAAACGATCTTGATGGACAGTTTTATAAAACATTTTTGCGAAGTGGCTATCCAAGCGCGAAGCAAGCGGAAAGCGTCACTGGATTGAAAGAAAGATTACGCGAAGCGGCCGGCGAACTTATTTTTACGACAATTCAGAAATTTGATACTGAATATGAGGTTTTGAGCGAACGAGAAAATATCATTGTTATTGCGGACGAAGCGCATCGCTCGCAGTATGCGAAATTTGCTGGCAATGTCCGAGTTGCTTTACCGAACGCCTCGTTCATGGGCATCACGGGTACCCCGATAAGTCTGCAAAATCGCGAAACGCGACTTGTATTTGGAAACCACATCAGCGAATACAAGATAAACCAAGCCGTAGAAGACGGCGCAACCGTTCCGATTTATTACGAAGGTCGCCTCGTGCCTTTGCATCTGGCGAATCAATTTATTGATGAGGAGTTTGAGGACTTGACCGGCGAGATAGAATTTGAGGCAAAAGAAGTGTACAAGCGTAAATGGGCGCGACTTGAGCAAGCCGTAAGCGCAAAAGATCGTCTGGAGCAAGTGGCAAAAGATATAGTTTCGCATTTTAACAATCGCGGGCTTGAGGGAAAAGGAATGATTGTGACAATTTCGAGAAAGACGGCGGTTGAGATGTATAAAATAATTTCAAAGTTATTGAGCGCGCCCGCCTACGCCGACCTGCGCTTCGCCGATGGCTCCATCAAGGCGAGGGCTTCGGCGGGCAAGCCGGAAGTGGCGGTTGTTATTTCAAAACCGGAAGATTTTCCGGAACTTCATCAAAGCAGAGATACAAAAGAGCTGGAAAAAAGATTTAAAAATCCCGATGACTCATTGAAACTCGTGATTGTATGCGATATGTGGTTGACCGGCTTTGATGTTCCTTCGCTTCACACTATGTATATTGATAAGCCGCTCAAAAATCATACCTTGATGCAAGCGATAGCTCGCGTCAATAGAATTTTTAAGGACAAGCCCGGCGGTCTTATCGTGGACTATATTGGAATTGCTGACGATCTAAAGAAAGCCCTCTCAATTTATAGTTCAGGCATACAGAAGGAGGCAATGATACCGATTGAGGAAATTATTGCCAAGATGATGGAAAAATACGATATCGTTCGCGCGATGTTTGCTGGCGTTGAATACAAGGAATGGAAGAAGCTGAAAGGCTCGGACCTGGCGCAGCTATTTCAAAAAGCGGTCAATACGATTATCACGAACGAAAGAAGCGGAATGGTTGATGATGAACAGAAAAAACGATTTGCGAAAGAAACAGAACTACTCTCACAGCTTTTTGCATTTGCTATGCCGCACAAGGAAGCAAACGCCATACGAAATGAAGTTGAATTTTTCCAAGCAGTGAAGCGTGCGGTTATTAAACGGATAATCATCCAGCCCGAAGGCATTGGGTTTGATATTGAATCTGCTGTACGAGAGCTTGTTTCCAAGGCCATATCTGCCGAGGGAGTCATTGATATTTTTGACATGAAGGGCAAAGGAAGGCCGGACATTTCTATTTTTGATGAGAAGTTTTTGGAAGAGGTGAAAAATCTGAAGTACAAGAATCTTTCCGTGGATGTGCTTCGCAAACTCTTGAATGATGAGCTCCGAGTGAGGATGAGGAAAAATCTGGTTCGTTACAAATCGCTTCTTGATATGTTGGAAGATATAATTGAAAAATACGAAAACAACATCATCAATTCCACGAAAGTTATTGAGAAACTGATTGAATTGGCAAAGGAAATCCGGAAGGTTGAGAAACAGGGCGAAGGCATCGGCTTGTCAGAGGAAGAAATGGCGTTTTATGATGCGATATCCGTCGGACGCAAAGCAATCAACGGAAATGGAAAATTTAAGGAATTGGTACGCGAGCTTGTAAAAATCATCAAGAGAGATTTGGCGATTGATTGGATGAATAATGATATAATCAAAGCGAGGATTCGTGCGAATGTTAAGCTGCTATTGTTACGAAAAGGATACAAGGCGGAAGAAAGCGAAAAGGTTTTAGATTTGATATATCAACAAGCATTTTCATTGTACAGAGATTTTGTGCCAGCTATGGCGTAAAAATCGTCGACAAAATTATGACTCTCATTCTCATCTCCATAATTATTTTTCTGGCCGCGGCGGTTGTGGCGCTGGTTGTTTTCGCGCGCAAAGAGGCGGGGAAACACGGCACAAGCGTGAAGGAAGAATTTGTCGGGATCTGCGCCTCGGCCATTGAAACGGCTTCGCAGAAGGAGGCTCGCAAGGAAAGCGCGCTCGCGTATCTACGCTCGCGCGGTGAGCTTTCCAACTCCGAAATCCGCAAAGCGCTTGGTGTTTCCAGCCGTACAGCCGTGCGCTATCTGGACGAATTGGAGGCGGAAGGAAAAGTGGAACAGGTCGGCAAAATCGGCCACACCGTCACTTATCGTCTAAAACACACCGCCTAGAATAAACATTCCAACATTCTGCAGAATGTTGGAATGTTGCGAATACGCCACCCGCCTGGCGTATTGAGAGCGAGGTGCTCCCTCCAGAAGCGGGCAGGCACCACGGAGGACCCCAGTAGTAGAGCGCAAAGCGTTCACTACGGGGCAAGGATTAAAATTGTGGAAAATAAATAAAATTATGAATAATCAAAACTCAAAAAAATATTTGCTTCAGTTTTAGTCCGTCCAATGAAGTGATAATATAAGCTCATGATCCTGAAAGAAAACAATTTTGCATACATAGACGGCGCGAACTTGCACAAAGGTGTGGCTGGTTTAGGCTGGAGGTTAAATTACAAACGATTCAGAGTGTGGCTGTCTGAAAAATATGGAGTGCGCGCCGCATATCTCTTCATGGGGCTCATACGTGCCCATTTAGAGCTTACCCAAAAAGAAAAAGCCCCCGGCGGGGACGGAACCCCGCAAGGGTCTTTTTCGTGAGTATTACTTGTAGTATAGCAAGTGCTCGGTAGAAGTCAATAGTTTTCCACAGGCGGTAAATATAGGGAGTAAATCTATGGAAATCGAAACCAAACAACCCCATACCAGTTCGCTACGGGGCATGCTTTCCGCATAAAGTCATCGGCGGACTCTCGCCGGCAGAGAAACTTTTAGAACACCATCAATCCCACAAATAACATCCTTATAAACTGGAGTTTGTAAGGATGTAGTGTATAATGAAATTATGGCGAAAATGAAAACAGCAAAACAAATGGAGCGGCATTTAAAGGGAATGGCCAACCATTATCGCATTGAAATACTGCTTCTCGTTGCGCAGCGTGACGGTATAACGTTGGAAGATGTTGTCGATACACTTGGTGCTAATGAAAAAACGATCGGTGAACACACACGCCGGCTCTAT
>JACPIO010000015.1 GCA_016188075.1 Candidatus Wolfebacteria bacterium
CTATATCAATAATCCAAAAATAAAAAGAAAGAGTGTTCGAAAATTCTATACAGCTTCCTCTGTATTGCCGCAGAAATATATAAAGGTGCTATTCTGTAATAATAGCACGCCATTATCAACGTGTCAACTCTGAAACAGAATGTCCCGATTTTTTTACTTATTCCTTGTCTTCCCGCTTCTTTAATCTTGCGCCAATCTTGCATTAACCTTGTATTCCCCCAACTCGCTGCTACGTTTAAACGTAGCAACGAGAGAGAAGCGCCAACAGATGGAAAACCCACGGGAACAAAAACTATCAAAACTCTTTTTCTTAGGAGCCGCTTTGATGATAAATCAAACAATTCTGCCTGTTACGTTTAAACGTAGCGCGCGGGATAACTAAAAATAAATAAAGAAAATTATAACGAAGTTCAACTTCGTAATATCTTAGCACGGCTAGGCGTTATATCCCAAAAACCTCTCGCGCGTTTTCCGTGGTCTGCCGCGCCACGTCCTCCAAGCTTATTCCTTTAATCTCCGCCAATTTCTTCGCCACTTCCAAGACATACGTCGGCTCATTCCTTTCCCCCCGATAAGGAACCGGGGTTAAATACGGACAATCAGTCTCGATTAAAATATCGCTGATCGGCGTGTCCATTATCACCTTGTCATAATCGCGTGCGTAAGTAATGATTCCGTTAAAAGCAATCTTAAAACCGAGCTCGCGGTATCGCCGCGCCTGCTTATAATTTCCCAAAAAACTATGGGCCACGCCACGTAATCCTGAAACATGAAGCATGGAACATGAAACAAGAATATCTAAAATGTCGTCGTGGGCTTTTCGGCAATGAATTATAAGGGGCTTATCAAGCTCAACCGCCAACTCTATATGTTTTTTGAAAATTTCTTTTTGTAAGTTTTTATGTCCGTCTTCGATAGGTAACCCCGCCGCATCGGCGGATGGGCGGGTTGCTCTTTTCTGCGACCCCGACACAATGTCGGGGGCAAAAAAGGCATAATCCAATCCTGTCTCGCCCACGGCAACAACTTTCTTGCTGCTCCTCGCTAAATTCCGGTAAAACCCCGGATCAAATTTTTCTTGGCCGACATTTTCCGGATGAAGCGCGACCGCGGCAAATACGCCTTCTTTACGGCCGGAAGCGAGCCTAACCGCCAATTCCGAAGACTCTTTATCCGTGCCGATATTAATCATCCAGACCCGACCGGCAAGAGAGCGTTCCATAACCTCGTCGCAGTCATGCTGATAGGCCTCGCTGTTTAAATGGCTGTGGGTATCAACAAACAACATGAGCTGGTAGCTTTAAAGCTACCGAAAGGTTTAAATGTGAGTGTTAATAAGTAACACTCGCTTGGCTTTCTAAATTTTTAGGTAAAATCTTTTTAATAAAAAGAGCACTTAAAAAGGCGATGATCAATCCGCCGAGGATATCAAGAGGCCAGTGAACGCCCACGACAACCCTGGCCGCTCCCATGGCCAGAGCAATCCAGAAAAGCCATTTCCCGGATTTTGAATCAATGCTTAGTTCGCGATCAAAGAAAAAAACCGCGAAGGCCAAAGCGAAAAAGAAGGCGGCGTGGCCGGATGGAAACGACCCGCTGGTTTCGTGGTTTAAAAGAGGAGAAATGCTCAGGACTTCGAATGGTCTTTCGCGCGGATAGACAAATCGGAAAAATTCCGTAATAATTCCCCGCGACAAAATCGCCGTGAGCGAAGCCAGAAAGAAAAAATAAAAACGTTCTTTTTTTCTTTTAATCCTAAAAAAAATAATGATGACCCAGACGATAAAAACGTAAACCGAATACTGGGCAAGAAAAATAAAAATCCAATCGAGAAACCACCAGCGGCCGACTAAAGAGTGAAAAAAATTAAAAAGATAAAGATCGAGAAACATAGAGTATCGATGCGAATATGCGAATCTACGAATGATACGAATTTTTGGTGTTTATTTGTATCATTAGTATAATTAGTATATTTGTATATTCGTATCGATACCCTATCTCCTCACAAAAGGCAAAAGCCCCATAATTCTCGCGCGCTTTATGGCGTTCGATAGCATCCGCTGATGCTTGGCGCAAACACCGGTATGTTGCGGATCGATAATTTTGCCTCGGCCGGAAACAAACCGCGACAAGAGGTCGATTTCCCTATAGTTAATCGTTTTGGAGTTTTGTGAACAAAAGAAACACTGCATGCTCCGCGAGTATCGATGCCAATATACTAATGGTACGAATTATACGAATTCGTATTATTAGTAAATTCGCATATTCGCATCGATACTTTTTTTAAAATGGTAATTCTTCCGGACCGACTTCTTCTTCGTTAATATCAATCGCCGGCAGTTCGGAGGCCTTGAGAGGGAACTCGCCAGAAGCCAAAGGCGCGTTATTTTGCCTTTGGGTATCCGACCGACCCCCTTCTCTCCGCGGGCCAAACTGCACTCTCTCGGCCACTATCTCGGTGCGGTATTGCTTCACGCCGTCCTTAGCATCCCAAGACCGGGTTTGAATTCGACCCTCTACCAGCACCAAACTCCCCTTGGAGAGATATTGATTAATAATCTCCGCTTGCCGGCCAAAAGCTACGACATTATGAAATTGAACGTCTTCTTGCTTTTGTCCCTGCGGATTTTTCCAAACCCGATTGGTGGCCACGCCAAAAGAAGCCACGGCCGCGCCCGAAGGAAGCGTCCGAAGTTCCGGATCTCGCGTTAAGTTGCCGACAAGAAGAACTTTGTTTAGATTCATCGCTCCGCGAGTATCGATGCCAATATACTAATGGTACGAATTATACGAATTCGTATTATTAGTAAATTCGTATATTCGCATCGATACTTTTTTTATTCTTTCAGTATCTCTTCCAGTTTTTTCTCTAGCGCCTCATTGCTTAATTCGGCGCCAAATCTCTCTTCGCGAACCGGTCGTCTTAGATCCCGCTCCCGGTTGTCGATCCCCGCGTCCGGCTCGCGGGCTACCGCGGACTTTTCTCCAATCAATTCTTCTCCGCCTTCGGCGCCCGCCCGTCCGTCAGGCGGGGAAAAAGTTTCGGTTAAATCTTTCTTCAAAACTTTAGTTATCAAAAATCTCAAAAAAAGATTGTTGGCTCCCAATTCCTTAACTAAGACCGGGAGCGATTCGGGGCGCAAAGAAATAACGAATCTTCCCAAAAAAGCGAGGTTCTCCTTGTCTATGGGATAGGATAACCTTATTCGAAGCAGCGGTGATTCCTCAAGAACAAAGACTCCCAGCCTTTCAAAAACCCCGGGCAGCTCTTTCCGGCCCTCGTGGTCTCGAAACATAAAATTGGCTTCGTACTTTTTATTATCTTCTTCCATTAACTTAATCCTATCTGAAATGAAAAAAATAGCAAGCCATCACTCTTCTTTTTCCTCTCTTGATTCTCTTTCGTTCTCGCGAAAGCCGGTCCCGACAGGAATTAAACGCCCAATAATAACATTTTCCTTAAGGCCTCGGAGATCGTCGATTCTAGCTTCGGCCGCGGCCTTAACCAGCACCCGAGCGGTCTCCTGGAAAGAAGCGGCCGACAAAAAGCTCTCGGCCGAAAGAGCGGTTTTCGTAATACCGGTCAAAAGTTGTTTTGCTTTTGCCGGCACCAAGCCCTTCTTTTTAAGGCCGCGGTTGGCTTCCAAAAATTTGGAGTTTTCCATAATTTCTCCCGGCACAAAATCGCTGTCGCCCGCCTCTTTAATCATCACCCGCGAAAACATTCGCCGGACGATAATTTCTATATGCTTGTCGCTAATGGTCGTGCCTTCGGAGACGTAAATCTTTTGAACTTCATTGATGATATACCGCTCCACCGCTCGCCGTCCCTTATGTTCGAAAAGTTCTTTTAGGTCAATGCTGCCCTCCGAAAGCTGATCGCCTTTTTCCACCTTATCTCCTATTTTAACAAAGATTAAAACGCCCTCTGGCACGGAATAAGTTACTACCTTTGACTTTTTGCTTATATCTTTAGATTTAATTTTAATTATTTTTTGATTGCCTTCTTGAATGATATCCGAAATCATTCCCTCCGCGGCGGAAAGCAGAGCCTTACCCTTGGGCAAACGCACCTCCAGCAGCTCCTGGACTCGAGGCAAACCATGAGTAATATCCACTCCGGCCACGCCGCCGGCATGAAAGGTGCGAAGCGTGAGCTGGGTACCCGGCTCACCGATGGATTGGGCAGCGATAACACCCACTGCTTCGCCCACGGACACTGGTTTGTTACGGCTTAAGTCAAAACCGTAACAGCGCGAGCAGATGCCGTAAATTGACTTACAGGTGATGGGCGAACGAACTTTGACAGTCGAGATTTTTTCTTTTTCGATAAGCTCGGCGGTTTTACGGTCAATAATTTCTCCTCCGCGCATCAAAATTTTCCGGCCGGATTTTACGTCTTCGAGCGCGGTCCGGCCGAATAATCGTTCGCTAAAGTTATAACCAAATTCATCGCCGTCCGCTCTCAAAACCTCGACACCCTCGGTCGTGCGGCAATCTTTTTCTCGAACAACCAAGTCTTGAGCAACGTCAACCAGTCTGCGAGTAAGGTATCCGGCCGAGGCGGTTTTCAAGGCGGTGTCAATTAAACCCTTTCTCGCGCTGTGGGTATTGATAAAAAATTCAGAAACCCGGAGTCCCTCCTTGTAAGAAGCCTTGATCGGGAGCTCAATTATTTCTCCTTTAGGATTTTGAACCAGCCCCTTCATGCCTACCATCTGGACAGACTGCGACCAAGAGCCGCGGGCGCCGGAGTCGATCACGGCAAAAACCGGACCGCGGGGATCAAGCAGATTCGGCACTTTGGCGGAAATTTCATTTTTAACCGCTTCCCAGACCTCGATTATTCGAGCTCTCCTTTCCGCGTCCGTCAGCAACCCTTCGTTGTATTGATTTCGAATAAGAGATATTTTCTCTTCGGCCTTTTTAAAAATTTTATCCTTTTCTAAATTCACTCTTAAATCATCCATCCCCCAGCTGATGCCGGAAAGGGTCGCGTAATAAAATCCCAGTCTTTTAATCTCGTCTAAGACCGACCAGATTCTTCCCGCGCCGTAAATATGAATCAGGTCGCCGACAATCCTTTGTAAATTTCTTTTTTTCAAAAATTCGTTAACGAAGGCGTAATCCTCGGGAAGAACGCTGTTGAAAATTAATCGACCAACGCTTGTTTCTGTGATTCCCCCGGCTCCCTTGGGAGATTTTTCGCCGAGATCTACTTTAATTAACTCGTTTATTTCGACATAACCAAAAGAGTGGGCTAAAAGCGCCTCCCGGGGGCTCGAAAAAATTTTTTCTTTGCGGCCGGCTTCGAGACTATCCGCGTCTTTAACTTTTGTGAGATAGTAAACTCCCAAAACAATGTCTTGGGAGGGCGTGATAATCGGGTCGCCGGTGGCAGGCTTCAACACGTTCCCGCTCGCAAGCATTAATTCGTTAGCCTCTTTTTGAGCTTCGTCGGTTAAAGGCAGATGAACCGCCATTTGATCGCCGTCGAAATCAGCGTTAAAAGCCGTGCAAACCATAGGCGGAATTCGGATAGCTAAATCCTCAATCAAAATCGGCTTGAAAGCCTGAATGCCCAATCGGTGAAGCGTTGGCGCGCGATTTAAAAGCACTTTTTTCTCGCCGATGGCTTCTTCGAGACTGGCCCAAACCTCGGACGGAGCCTGATCAATCAGACGATTGGCGCTCCGGATATTATGCGCGAGTCCCTGACTAACCAGTTTTTGAATGACGAACGGTTTAAAAAGCTCGAGCGCCATCTTTTTCGGCAAACCGCATTCGTTAAGTTTGAGCTCCGGCCCAACAACAATAACCGACCTCCCGGAATAATCCACGCGCTTGCCCAAAAGATTTTGACGAAACCGGCCCTGCTTGCCTCGAAGCATATCCGCCAAAGATCGAAGGGGCCGGTGCTGACTCGAAAGCTGGGGGCTTGAGCCGAAACGAGCGCTGTTATCGATTAAAGCGTCAACCGCTTCCTGCAGCATTCTTTTTTCGTTGGTGATAATCACTTCCGGCGCCCGAAGTTCCATCAGTTTTTTCAACCGGTTGTTTCGATTGATCACGCGGCGGTAAAGGTCATTTAGGTCGGAGGTGGCGTAACGGCCGCCATCCAGCGCCACCATTGGCCGGAGATCGGGCGGCAGAATCGGTAAGACGGTCAAAATCATCCACTCTGGCCGCATCTGATGACCGAGAAAAGAATGAACGAACTTTAATCGCGCCAAAAGCCGGCGCTCGCGCGAAGCGTCCCTCGAGTCTTTTAGTTCGATTTCAATCTCGCGCGCCGCTTTTTTCAAATCCAATCCTTCTAAAATTTTCCTTACGGCTTCGGCGCCGCGGCCAGCCTCGAAAACATGGGCGAATTTCCGCGACAAGTTAAGATATTCAGCCTCGCTCAAAATTATCCCAGGCCGAAGAGACGAAAGCGCTTCTCTCGCCTCCTCAAGCGCCGTCTCCAAAGATTCCCGCTTTTTCCCTCCCCGCGATTTAAATTCTCTTTTTAAATCCAGAAGGGCTTCTTTCTTTCTCCCTTCGTCAACCTTAATCACAATGTAAGCCGCGTAATAAATAACCTTCTCCAATTTTTGCGGCGGCACGTCGAGAAAGAGGCCGATTTTTGAGGGAACGGTCCGCAAAAACCAGATGTGCGAAACCGGCGTCGCAAGCCTAATGTGTCCCGTGCGCTCGCGCCGAACGATCGACCGCGTGACCTCAACACCGCACTTATCGCACACCACTCCCTTGTAGCGAATCCGACGATATTTGCCGCAATAACATTCGTAATCTTTTGTCGGTCCGAAAATTCTCTCGGAAAAAAGACCGTCTTTTTCCGGACGCTGGGTGCGATAGTTAATGGTTTCGGGTTTCACTACCTCTCCGTACGACCAGGAAAGAATTTCTTCCGGCGAAGCTATTTTCAGTTGTAGGGCGTCGAATTCAATAATCAATGGGATGTTCTTTTATTTTTGGCTTTTTCTTCTTTTTGAATCGGCTCAATATTCAACCCCAGCGCTTTGATTTCGCTTACCAAAACATTAAAGGCCGAGGGGGTGCTTGGGTTTTTTATTTTTTCGCCTCGGATAATCGATTCGAAAGCCGCCGCTCGACCCACGACATCGTCGGACTTAATAGTAAGCATTTCCTGAAGAGTATGGGCGGCGCCGTATCCTTCAAGAGCCCAAACCTCCATCTCGCCGAATCGCTGGCCGCCAAATTGCGCTTTTCCGCCAAGAGGCTGCTGGGTAATTAAGGAATACGGCCCGATTGATCGCATGTGAATTTTATCTTCCACTAAATGATTTAATTTCAGCATATATATGTAGCCCACTGTGACGGGTTCTCTAAAGCGTTCGCCGGTGCGGCCATCCCAGAGAGAAATCTTGCCGTCTCCGCTTAGACCCGCTTTTTTTAATTCCGCCTTAATCTGTTCCTCGGTTGCGCCCACAAACGCCGGCGTTATTGCCCGATAACCCAGCCGGTGCGCCGCCATACCCAAATGCGTTTCCAAAATCTGACCCAAATTCATTCGAGAAGCCACGCCCAAAGGGTTTAAAATGACGTCAACCGGAGTCCCGTCTTCAAGGCAAGGCATATCTTCCACTGGCCGAACTTGCGAAATGACGCCCTTATTTCCGTGACGACCAGCCAACTTATCGCCGGCCCTCACCTTGCGGAGCTGCGCCACTTCAATTTGGATTTTTTTGATAACGCCGGGATCAAGCTTATCTCCTCGATCCCGCGAAAAAACTTTAATGCTTACCACTCGGCCGGATTTACCGTGGGGCAAAACCAAAGAAGTATCTTTAACGTCCGCGGCCTTCTCTCCAAAGACCGCCCGGAGCAGTCTTTCTTCCGCCGTGGGTTCAATTTCGCCCTTGGGAGAAATTTTGCCCACCAAGATATCTCCAGCCGAAACCTCGGCGCCAATCCGAATAATTCCCTCTTCGTCAAGATTTTTCAATTTCTCTTCGGAGATATTGGGAATGTCCGGGGTTGTGATCTCCGGCCCCAACTTTGTCTCGCGCACATCGCAATAAAAATCTTCGATATGAATCGAAGTAAAAAGATCGTCCTTGACCACGCGTTCAGAAAGAATAATGGCGTCTTCGAAATTCGCCCCCTCCCAAGACATAAAGGCCGCGAGAAGGTTTTGCCCCAAAGCCAAAACGCCGCGGTCGCTCGAGGAACAATCGACTAAAACGTCTCCCTTTTTTACTCGATCCCCCGGGCTTACAACCGGACGCGCTCCAATTTCCGTATAGTGATTGGAACGGATGAATTTCGGAAGGTTATAGAGGCGACGCTTCTTCGGCTCCCGAACGTCTTCAAGAAGAATATGCCGGGCGTCAACCTCTTTTACTTCTCCGTCGATATCGGATAAAACCAGCCGGCCGGAATCCGCAACCGCCCTCCCCTCCATACCAGTGCCTACGAGCGGCGCCTGCGGCCTCACTGAAACCACTGCCTGCCTTTGCATGTTTGAACCCATGAGGGCCCGGTTGGCGTCGTCGTGCTCGAGAAACGGAATGAGCGAAGTAGCCACGCTAATCGGCTGGACAGGAGAAGCATCCACAAACTCTGTTTCTTCGCGTAAAAAAGTCCCGGGGCGACCCCCAAATCTTGCTTCCACGGTAGGCTCTAAAATTTTTCCGCCCTCGTCAATCGTAGTGTCGCCTTGAGCGATTTTATGTTTTTCCTCTTCGATGGCGTTAAACCAAACCACCTCTTTGGTCAGGCGGCCGTTTTTTACCGCGAGATAGGGCGTTTCCAAAAAACCAAATTCGTTAAAACGGGCGTAATTGGCAAGGTGATTAATGAGTCCTATGTTTTGGCCTTCCGGAGTTTGAATCGGACAAATTCTTCCGTAGTGCGAACTGTGAACGTCGCGAACTTCAAAACCGGCCCGTTCTCTGGTCAGCCCTCCGGGACCCATCGAAGAGATGCGGCGTTTATGCTCGAGTTCGGAAAGAGCGTTCACTTGATCCATAAATTGAGAAAGCTGCGAGGAAGCGAAAAACTCTTTAACCACGGCAACCAGAGGCCGCGCGTTTATCAGCTGAACCGGAGTAATCAAAGAAGGGTCGAGCGTCGACATCCGATCCTGAATATTCCTCCTCATACGGGTGAAGCCGACGTAAAGCCTGTTTTGCAAAAGCTCGCCCACAGCCCGCACCCGCCGGTTACCCAAATGATCAATATCGTCGGGTTCAGCTAAGGGATCGTTGTTTAAACGAATAATTTCTTTAACGATCGAGGTTAAATCTTCCAGATCGAGCAATTGTTTTTCTTTTTTCTTCAAGCCAAGACGCTGATTCAATTTGAAACGACCCACCGCCGAAAGACTATAGCGGTCGGGCCGCTGAAACATCGCGTCGACGAGACCCTTGGCGTTTTCCGGAGTGGCCAAATCGCCCGGCCGCAACCTTTTGTAAATTTCCGCGTAAGAATCGTAAGTCGTTTCGGCCGAATCCTTTTTAAGAGTCGCTTCGATAAATTTAACCTGTCCCTTGTCAACTCCGGAAAAAAGCTTCAGGATGTCTTCTTTTTTCTCTAATCCGAAAATCCGCAAAAGCTGGGTCGCGGGCGCTTTCCGATGGCGGTCGATTTTGACGCCGATAAAACCGTCCGCGTCGGTCGCGAATTCCAGCCAGCAACCGCGATTGGGTATCACCTTGGCGCCAAAAAGTTTCCGTCCGCGCGTGACGTCAGCCGCGAAGTAAACGCCCGGAGAACGCACCAGCTGGGAAACCACGGTTCGCTCCACTCCGTTAATGATAAAAGTGCCCCTTTTGGCCATTACCGGAAAATCGCCGAGATAAACTTCTTGCTCCTTAACCTCTTTTGTTTTCTTATTAACAAGCTTTACCTTGGCTCGGAGCGGCGCCTCAAAGGACAAATCTTTAAAAGCGGCCGTCTCTTCGTCGTATTTCGGTTCATCAAAATAATAATCCGCGAAATAAAGCTCAAGCTCTTTCCCCGAATAATCCCTGATAGGCGAAATTTCTTCGAAGAGCTCTTTCAATCCTTTTTTGACCAACCAATTCCAGGAATCAGTTTGGAACTCCGTCAAAAGCGGTTGAACGATTCTTGAAATCGGAGCGGACGAAAAAATTTTAACCGGCAGGTTGACCATTTCTTAAAGCGGCGTCGCGCAGTTAATAAAACCTAATCTTAGGAAAAACCTTTTGATTTAAAATCAAAAAAACCGTTCGCAAAAACGATCAGTTATTCAATACGTACTTAACCCTGTTTCTCGCATGCTCATCAAAACTTTTGGCAAAAATAGTCTGCTTTGTTTTAAGGTGAGAGAGATAATATAAGTAAGACGAAGATGCCGGATGAACCGCGGCGTAAATAGCCGAAGCTCCGGGATTGGCAATCGGGCCTGGCGGAAGCCCCTTGTATTTATAGGTGTTGTAAAAAGAATCAATGTTATAATCTTTTTTCTCGAGGGGCGGGCAGTTTAAAAATTTTTTAGCGCACCTTGCGTAAACCACGGCGGCGTCAACCTGAAGCGGCATGCCGATTTCCAAGCGTTTTTCCAAAATCCCGGCAATGATTTTTCGTTCTTCCGGGTCCGGCGCTTCCTTTGGCGGCCAAAGCCGGAAGGGCTTTAGTCTCAAAATTATCAAGGATTTTAGAAGTTATCTCTGCGGCGGTTGAGCCGAAGGATAACCGGTAGGTATCAGGGAAAAGAAAACCCTCGAGGCTCAACTCCTCTTTTCCCTTGAATACTACTTGATTTAAAATTTTTGTCAACCATGGCCGGCTCTCGGCTAAATCACGGAGACTAAGCGCGTTAAGTTCTCCAGCTTTAATCAAATTCAGACCGCTTAATTTTTCGTCGGCCTCTTTCGCGGTCATTCCAGGCGCAAGAACAAACTGGACATCCTCCGGCCCCTTGGCCAAAACATTAACGATTGAAGACAAAGAGAGTCCCGAAGCGATTTCGTAGTTCCCCGGTTTTAAGACGCGAGCCCTACCCCTTAAAAGGGCGTAAATTTCGAAAACATATTTTGATCGAATGAAACCTTGCGCCTGAAGCAGGCTGGCGATCTCCCGAAAACCCGCGCCGGATTTAATTTCTATTTTTTTTGCAGCGGAGCCCGCGGGGCCCACTTCGGGCCGGACAATCCCGAAATAAAAAACTCCGGCCAAGACGAGCGCTGTAAAAGAAAAAATAAAAAGCGAACGAAGTCTTTTCATGATTCGACGCGCCGACCGCGATCACAAAGAGTTGCGAGTGGAAATTGATTGAATAATGCCTAATAAGATAAAGTTTGTCAACAGGCTTGACCCGCCGTAGCTTAAAAAGGGGAAGGTAACGCCAACAACCGGAGTCAGTCCCAAATTTGAACCGACATTGAGACTGAATTGAACAGTCCAGAGAATCAAAACGCCGAGACAAAGAAATCTGCTCACGTTATTAGGCGCCTCGAGTCCGATTTTCGCCGTTCGAAAGACGGCAAAGAGAAGCGAGAAAACGATAAGGATTCCGGCCATAAGCCCCCACTCCTCAACAATAGCTGAAAAAATAAAATCAGTTTTGCTTTCTGTTAAAAATCCCAATTGAGCCTGGGTCCCCTGCCTAAATCCCTTTCCGAAAAAACCAGCCGAACCAATGGCAACCTTCGCTTGAATCACGCTGTAGTTCACGCCCAAAGGATCTCGACCCGGGGAAATTACGCCCAAAATTCTTTCTTTCTGATAAGGTTCTAAAAAAGAATGCCAGCCGATGAGGAGAACGAAAAGAACAATGAGACCGATCAAAACCAAATGCGTTGGCCGAATGCCGGAAACCAAAAGAAATCCGAGCCACAAAGCAAAGAGCACGAGAATAGTGCCTAAATCCGGCTGGAGAGCGATAAGCGCTCCGGGGATCAAAAAATAAACGAAAGAAACAATAAGATTAGAAACTCTGGCGATGGCCGCGTGCTTCCGACTAAAGAAAAGAGCGTAAAGCAAAATAAGTCCGATCTTCATAAATTCCGAAGCCTGAAACTGGAATCCGCCGACCTGCAGCCAGCTTCTTACGCCTCTAATCGGGGGCGCGAAAAAATAAGTGGTAAGAAGGAGAGCAATCAGAAAAAAATAAAAGCCGAAAATAAACGACGACCGCTGGGTTATGGGCCGCAAGTCGAAACCCGAAAGCGCGAGCATCAAAATTATTCCCATCAGAACCCAGATCAGCTGTTTCCCAAAAAGAGACTGGGACGCGCCGAACAAGCTTGAAAGACCGGCAGCCAGCAAAAATAAAACCGCGGCATTTAATTTCCAATCCAAATTTTTTAAAACAGAAATCATAGATAAGTATCGATACCAATATACAAATATACTAATGATGCGAATAAAATTCGTATAATTCGTATACTTAGTATATTCGCATCGCTACGTTATGCTAAATAGATAAATTTCCCCGCGCGCTCAATCCGCGCTTTTTCCCCCGGAGTAAACTCAGATAACCAGCCGCGGCAATCATCGCGGCATTATCCGTGCAAAATTGAAAATCCGGGATTAAAAGATTGAGCTTTTTCCGCCTCGCCGCTACCCTAATTTTTTTTCTAAGCTCGCGATTAGCGACGACGCCGCCGGAAACCATAATGGTTCGCGCTTTAAAATTTTCCGCGGCCCGCAGGGTTTTACGAAGCAGGACTTCAATCGCCGCGGCCTCGAAACTAGCCGCCACGTCTTTCTTTTCGATCTTTTTATTATCCCGCAAATAATACAAAACAGAAGTCTTTAGGCCAGAGAAGCTAAAGTCGTAATTCTTTTGTTTGAGCATCGGCCGCGGAAAATTTATGGAGGTTGGATCTCCGCGTTTTGCCAATTTTTCTAATTCCGGGCCGCCGGGATAGGGAAGATCGAGCATTCGGGCCACTTTATCAAAACACTCCCCTGCGGCGTCATCTCGCGTTTCGCCCAACTTTTTATAATTCGTCAAACTTTTTTGATAAAGTAAAATTGTGTGCCCGCCACTCACAATCAGGCTGATGGCGGGATACAAAATATAGAATTTAGAATTTAGGAGGTGGGAATATAAATGACCCTCAAGATGATTTACCCCTAAAATTCTTAATTCTTTATTCATAATTCTTAATTCCCCGTAAAGCTCTTTCGCGAAATTTATTCCAGTCCAAAGACACGGCTCCAGCCCCGGGCCAACCGTAACAGCGATTAGATCAATTTTAGGAATTACGAATTTGGAATTATGAATTATGAATTTTTTATTTTTACTCTTAATTCTTAATTCATTATTCATTATTCTCTGCCAAAGGATAGGCAGATTTCGAAGGTGTTCGCGCTTAGCAAGATTCGGCACCACTCCCCCGAACGGCGCGTGAATTTTAATCTGCGAGGCAACGAGATTTTCTAAAATTTTAAATCGAGGCGTTTTTAATCCGCCGC
Organism: Candidatus Wolfebacteria bacterium; assembly: GCA_016188075.1. Lineage (GTDB taxonomy): Bacteria > Patescibacteriota > Minisyncoccia > UBA6257 > UBA9933 > JACPIO01. The sequence continues at coordinate 13,414 of JACPIO010000015.1, forward strand.
TCGCCTCAAGTAGGGCGACAGCCGTCTCGTCACAAGAGGTTTCAATAGCGAGGATTTTCATAAACTACTTTTCGATAAAAAAATATCGAGCAAAGAATTTTTTGTATTTGTCTGCCTTCTTTTTGTCTTTGGAAATCACCACCTTATTCCGCCCTTCCCGCGAAACAATCCCCATCAAACCCCTCTCTGCCCCTTCGTCAAAAATCTTTGCTTTTCGAAAAAACTCCTTAATCGCGCTAATTATTCTCGAGTCAAAAAATATCTCCAGAATATAATCGTCAAAAACATTAAAGTAATAATTTTCCTTGATAGAGATCGACTTCTCCGCTATGTGATATTGCACCAAGCTGTCTCGAAATCTTTTTTTTAATTCTTGATCCAGAGGATCATCGTGGGTTGAGATGACCAAAATCTTCTTATTCTTTTCTTCAAGCGCCTTTAGCAACCCCCGTTCTACTTCCCGCCTCGCGTAGGCAAACCACTCATGCGGATTATATACAAAAATTGGTTCTTTTGGATCGGATACCTCCGTAAGCATATAAATAACATGCGTGCAAAAAGAATCAAGCAAATTCAAGTTTTTGAAAAAGTATATAATCTTGTCTCCTTCCCGCACGTCAAAAAAGTTCTGGGAACCAAACCCTTCCGGCAAATAGTAAAATTGAGCCAAAGAGAAAAAATCGCTCATCTTTTTTAGCCAGTGGAGATTGAGCGAAACCACCTTACCATAAACCACAACTTTTTCTTCCCGCTTCAACTTACGAATCACCCGATAGACCCCCTGCTTTGTCGTTCCAGGCCGGAGAAACATAATTTCATTAATAAGATCGATGGTCGAAAAGGGCTTACGCTGAAGAATCTCAAGCATCATATCTTCAAGCAATTTCTCCCTGCCCGAATGAGTAAGCCGGGCCTCGAGATCCGCCCGTCCTGTTGCGGGCTCTGTGCTCGCCCCGGCACCTCTTCCTGCCTTCTCCTTACCACTCACTACTCTCATCTCAAAGCTCCCTCGCGCTTTGAAGCCAAAACTCTTCTCTGCGCCCTGCTTCCCACTCTTTATTCTCGTGCGGCTATCTATTCCCTTTCTTTTTATTCCCATCCCTTTAATCCAAACGCCAGCAATTCCTCGCCGCTTGCGGCGAGGATGAATGGCGCAACTAGAAATCTCGGCGGAGCCGACCCTTATTGGATCGAACCCGCCCTGATGCCGCGCCGCTTGCGGCGCGGACGGGTTCACTATAGCGGAACCAAATAAAAAAGTAAACAACTTGTTTACTTCTTGACGTATAAACCCTTCTTTTTTGCGCCTCTTAAAAAATCAGCATTAAATAGCTTTAGCACAAAGAGCGCGCGCCTGCTAAACCCTCGCGCGCCCCGTGGATAAACGGGGCAAGAAAGGACCTAGTCATGCCACTTTGCGGATTTAACCCGAAGATGCTCCATGGCCTCACGGAGTTCGCTCAAGGCATCTATGCCCAAGCTCTCGAGCGCGCAAGGAGGGATGGCATTTCTCTCGAGCGCGCCTTCGAGATCGAGATTACGGAGATGACCATCTTCCTCGCAGAGCTCGACAAGAAGTACTACGAGGAGTTTCGGCCACAGGATAATGTGGCCGAGGCGATGAGGAAGCTCGTCGAATGGAGCGCCTTCTACCCCAAGAAGTAGGAGCTTCTCCGCCGACCAATCACCCTTCGATCTCGCGAGTTCCTTGCCACCCGCCGCCCGCGATCAATTCAAAGGCGGCGGGATTTTTTATACTGCCGCTCGCCTCGAGCAAAGCAATGGCAGTCTCGTCGCACGAAGTTTCAATGGCGAGAATTTTCACCTTACCAGCTTCTCTGAATTTTCCCTTCGGGATCATATTCAATCTTTTGAATCCGTAAGCCAATTGCGGCTTTATCTATCCAATACTCAAAAAGTTTTTTTGCCCAGTTAAAAAATAACTGATCTAGAGGCCCTTGAGCCGTAAATTTATGCCGCGGCCCGAGATCCGGAACCCCATCCCGCATTTCCGGCTCTGACCACTCTACTGCAATGATCCACGGCGAAACCTCTCCGTGTGATTCAAAAACTCGGCACCCTGCCAACTCCCGAAAAGGCTTCAAAAAGCTCTCAATTTCTTTCTCCTTTCTTTCGCCTCCACTTATAACCGGTTCAAAATTATCCTCCCTCATAAGTACAAAATTTAACTTTTATATCGCGGCCCCACGGAGAATCGAACTCCGATTTGCTTCTTGAAAGAAAGCCGTCCTGACCATTAGACGATGGGGCCTGCTGCCGGTAATTGGTAATTTGTAAATGGCAATTAGCAAAATCGCGCCAGCCAATCACCCTAATTACCAATTACTATTTACCAATTACAATTTTCATTCGTTTGATTGCTTCATCAATTTCCGCTTTGTTTGTCGGCCTGCCCAGCGTGATTCTCAAAGATGATTTTATGCGCTCTTTTCCGAATCCGCAAGCTTCTAAAACATGCGACAATTTTGTCGATCTGGCCGAGCAAGCTGATCCGGCCGAGACGGCGATACCGGCTAAATCAAGTTTTACCAAGAGCTCGTCGGCTCTCTGTCCGGGAAAATAAACGTTCAAGAAATTAGGAAGTTGAAATAAGGAACTATGAATTGCGGGGTTTTTGTTTTTTTTCTTAATTCCTAATTCTTCATTCATAATTCCGTTTAGCTGCGCTCTCGGATAAATTTCTTTAATTTTTTTCCAAAAATAATTTCGGAGAGAAACCATTCTTTTGATTTCTTTATTTCTCAATTTCCCCGTAATTTCCACCGCCTTCCCAAATCCCACGATTGCCGGAACATTTTCCGTGCCGGAGCGCATCCCAAATTCCTGCCCGCCGCCAGTTGTTACGGCCCGTAGCATGAAACTTGAAGCGTGAAGCATGCCGCCCCGCCCCTGCTTCGTGTTCCATGCTTCATGTTGCACGAATAACGCTCCCGCTCCCTTGGGTCCATATATTTTATGGCTCGACAAGGTCATTAAATCAATCTTGAAATTCTTTGGTTTAATATCCAGATATTGAAATCCTTGAGAATGATCAACGTGGAAAAAGGGATACGCGGCCGAATTTCCAATTTTCAATTTCCAATTTCCAACAATTTCCGAAATTTCTTTTAATGGTTGTATTGTTCCGATTTCGTTATTGGCGGTTCCAATCGAAACTAAAATCGTGTTCTCGTTTAAACTTTTCCGCAGTGCATTTAATTGCACCGCGCCGTCTTTATCCACGGAAAGATAAATTATCTCGATATCTTCTTTTTTCAAGTCGCGGCAGGTTTCTAAAATTGATTCGTGCTCAATTGCCGAAACGATTACTCGCGGAATTATGAATTTAGAATTACGAATTATGGGTTTTTTTATCGATTCTTTATTCTTAATTCCTAATTCATTATTCATTATTCTTTTAACAGTTCCGCGTAAGGCCAAATTATTCGCCTCCGTGGCGCTCGAAGTAAAAATAATTTCCCGGAAATCCGCGCCAATCGCTTTAGCGATTTTCTCCCGGGCCTCATCAACCGCGGCCATCGCTTCTTGACCGAAAGAATGAAGCGACCCGGGATTGCCAAAAAAACGGCCGAGATAAGGCCGCATTGTTTTCTCTACTGCCGGATCAACCGGCGTTGTCGCGGCGTAATCGAGATAAATTTTTTTCATAACTCCTTGGATTAAAGGAAAAAAAGAGCTCCCAGCGGCATTATAATCCAATAAATAAAAGAGTCGCTGTATCTACGTAGCAACCAAAAATATAATACGGATAACCCAAAAGAAAGAATGGCAATAACGATTAAGTTTGCCAAAGAAAAGCTGGGAGAGAATAGAACAACGATGATGTTCGTTATCGTAAACAACGTGGAGGGGAAGTAAATGCCGACATGATCCGCATTAATGATGGATAAAACCAAAATTGGTGTTTTTACCAAGACCCAAAACATCAGCGGCGGGTTAAAATGGTTGTGACTTAATGAATTTGATTAATTCATCAGGCGTTGTTTTGATAGCTGAGAGTGCGAGGTTTTTAACGTACGCATTCAAGCTTTGCGAGTAATTATCCAAAACGGCTTGCGCCATCGATCGTTCTGGCTCCATATTTGTTGCGTGGCTTAAAAACACCATTGAGCCTAAGATTGCCGTTTGTATAATTTCTTCATTGGCATCTTTCAATGAAGTCAATAAGGCTTGAAACTGTTGCCTGCTTAAACTTAAGGTACCGCCGCCTAGCTCTTCGTAGACTGAATCCACCGACCTGTTGTCTTTTGATCCCTTATATAGCATGCTTGAATATGTAGATATCCCGAATGACTTACTAAACCAATCCCGCGTCTCCAATTCAATACGAAGTGTTTCGTCGTTATATTTTTGCAACGCCATTAACTTTGGCGATGCGCCATTTGAATAGATAGTCTTTAATTCGGCGGCAGCGTTCTTCTCGAGTGTAATCCCCGACAACAACCAAATTTGAGGGGCATATTTCTGATCCTCAATTTTTCTACCAAACGTTAAAAGCGCCAACAATAGCTTCTCTGCTTCCGTATTATTCCCTGCGGCTTCCAAACGCTTTGCTTCAGCGACAAACCGTCTCGCCATAATTCCTAGCGTCGCTGGATCAAGGTTTGAACTATTAGATCCATTATTGTCTATAACAGAGTTCGGAACGTAAAAGTGTTCCGGGAATAACGAAAATGTTTTTTTATCGGCAATCGCATATAAAAACTTTTTATCTTGCGAATCAATTTGTATGTTATCTTCTTTGATATCTAACTCATTTTTCCCGCCGTAATGACTCCACCAATAACCGTGCTTACCTTCTGTGCCTATAAATTTCATATAATCATCGGCTCCGTTGCCTTCAGTGCTGCTTTTAACACCTAATGATTCCAGGAAGATGCTGTGCCGTAGCGAATTTCTATAGGGAAGCGGGTTTGAATTCGTAGATTCATTTTGACTAATTGCTTGAGTGGTGCCAGTTGAAGACTTATTGGATACAACAAACCTATAGTATGCGTGGACTGTAATGAGGATCGTTAATAACAAAATTAAAACCCCTGCTGTGATAACTATTTTTTTCTTTGACGCTCTGGGATCTTTGGTCAATACGCTTTCGGGTACTACTAGAGGTGGCTGGGTAGTCTGACTCTGTAGTGGTCCAATAATAGATCTAGCTGAATTTAGCGCCTCAACTATATCTGGATCTTGCCACCCTTGAGATTGTAAAACGCTAGTAATATTTTCTAAACTAACGCCTGCCTTAAGCTGTTGCTTAACGTAATCCACTAGTTGTTGATTTATCATCATAAAGAACTATAACAGAACCAATTTCTTATTACAATAATGATCCGCCTTTAACGCCACCTTGTCAACCGGCGTTGTCGCGGCGTAATCAAAATAAATATGTTTCATATTTATTTAACTCACAACTAATAACTAACGACCAACAACTAGGCGTCGCGAGTTGTCGGTTGTTAGTTGTAGGTTATAAGTTAACTACACGTGCCTATCCGCCACTTTGGTCGCGGCGTAGCTGTCCGGCTTTGTCCGGGCTTCGAAATTATAAGCCCTTACCATTCCCAAGACTTCCTGCATCATTGATTTGGTTTCGCCGTTTTCGCCGACATCCACGTGAATTTCCAAATCAAAAAGAGGAACCCGAAGCGCTTCAAGGCGCGCCAAAACTTCCTTGGCTGACTCCAAAGACAAAACTACTTCCTGAATAATCCGGTCGTGGAAGCTGAAAAAACGATCGAATTCGACTCTGCGCCAGAAATAACGGCCGCCATTCCCGACTCGATGAACCACAATGGCCGTTACAAAATCCGGCGAAGCGCCATTTTTCCCTTCGGAATCGGAACCGATAACGACTTTATAACGCCAAATCTGGTCATCTTTCATAAAACCGGCAATCTGCTCTGCCACTCTCAAAACATCCAATTTCATCCCCAAAGCGTTCGTAAACAAAGTTTTAGTGCTCATATCGGTGATTTTCCTAAGCATTGTATCAGCGTTAAATAGACATTACAATAAGGCTAAATGCAAAGGCTTTTTCTTCTTGACGCTAATTCTTTGATTCACCGCGCGTTTCACGCCCTGCCTCCTTTCGTGAACAAAAGCGGAGAGGCCACCGGCGCCATCTACGGCCTGGCCAACATTCTTCTTAAAATTTTAAAAGAGGATGCTCCGGATTTCATTGCCGCCTTTTTTGACCGGCCCGAACCGACCTTCCGAAAAGAAATTTTTGAAGATTACAAAATCCATCGGCCCAAAGCGCCGCCGGAACTCATAAGTCAAATTATAACGGCCCGCGAGCTTTTCCGGTGTTTGGGGATAAAAACCTTTGAACTGGCCGGCCTTGAGGCCGACGACCTCATTGGGACAGCCGCGGAGAAATTTAAAAACAACCTTGATCTCCAAATTGTAATTTTAACCGGCGATCTCGACGCCCTCCAGCTCGTCCTAAACGAAAAAATAATTGCCAAAACCTTTAAAAAGGGTGTAAGCGAAACCGTTGTTTACGGAGAAAAAGAAGTGGCGGAACGCTACGGCTTGGGCCCCGAATCCCTTAGGGATTACAAAGCTCTTATCGGCGATTCGTCGGATAACATTCCCGGAGTTCCGGGCATCGGCCCAAAAACCGCGGTCAATCTCCTAAAAAAATACGGCGATCTGGACGCTCTTTTGAAAAACGGGCAAGGAGAAAAAAATTATCCCCAACTTGCGGCTTCCGAAAAACAAATTCTTTTATCGAAAAAATTGGCGGCGATTGTTCGCGACGCGCCCCTCGAGATTAATCTTGAAGAACTGATATATCGCGGCTACCAAGTCCGCGACCTAACAGACTATTTCGAGAAAATGGGGTTTCAAAGTTTGATAAAGCGAATAGGAGGGGAGTTGGCCCAAAACGAAAAGTCAAAAATTCGATCTCTTTTTTAATCTTCTTTAATCTTCACCCCTCGACTTTTTCTTCCGCAATCGGCCTTACCACCACATATCGCTCCCGACCCTCGCCAACGCTTTCGGTTTTGACGTCAGGGCGCGAGGCCAATTCCACGTGAATTAATCTTCTCTCGTAGGCATTCATTGCCGGCAAAAAAACTTCTTCTTTGGTCGCCAGGGCTTTCCGGGCCGCCCCCTTGGCCATTTCAATGATAATAACTTCCCTGCGATGCCGGTAATTATTAACGTCCACAAAAACGGATTCGGCGCCTAATTTCTTTTTTACGAGTAATCGGACAACGTGATCAAGGCTGGTCAAAAACATCGGCAAAAGTTTTTCGGAAATTTCATTCTCATTTACAAAAAGAGAAACCCGACCCGCCTCGGCGTCGTGATTCAGGGAAAAATCCCGAAAGCCCATCAGCTCTATTAAATTTTTTAAATCTCCTTCAAGGCTGTTCATAATTCGCGCGAATTCGCGAGTTGATAATCATCTGTTGAATAACAGAAAACATTGTAGTTGTCAACCAATGAAGGGTGATGGCCGCTGGGAAAAGATAAAAAATAAAAATCGTTAAGAGAGGCCCCAAATAAACCATCTGTTTCGCAATCATCGCCCCCGGCGAACTGTCGGCGGTCGGCGTATTGGTCAAAGAAAGTTTGCCTTGAAAATATTGAGCCAGGGCCGTGGCCAAAACAAGGAAAATATTTTTTTCATTTAGATCCACGAGATTCAAAAAGGTGTGGCTTAAGTTCGCCGGCCGCGGCAAAAAATCATACAAAGAGGACAAGGTTTCCGGTGAAAATCCCCTTAGAAAAACCCGGTAAAGCGCGATCATGATGGCAACCTGAAAAATCATCATAAGAAAGCCGGAGAGCGGGTTCACGCGATGCTCTTTGTAAAGATTCATCAAGGCTCGTCCGCGCGCCTCGTAATTTTTCCCGTGCGCCTCTTGAATTTTTTTTATCTCGGGCGCGAGACGCTGTAAAAGCGTCTGGTCCTTGGCGCTCTTGTAAAATACGGGCAAAAGAAGAAGCCGGATGAAAATAGTAAATAAAATAATGGCGACTCCTAAATCGCCGAAAGAAAGATATTGGTAAAAAAATATCAGCGTGTTAAAAAACGGCCGATAAAATAATTCCTCAAACATATTTCTTTAAGTCCGGGTCATCGCTAAAAATTTTTTTAAGCTCTTGACGAATTTCTTCTTCTGTTAAAAAACTTAATTTCGGCTGACCGATAATTAAGAAATCGAAGCCCGGCGCCAGATTGATTTTTTTCTTCTCACAGAAATTCACGATTGTTCGTTTAATCTTATTCCGTCTTGCGGATCGCTTATCTATCTTTTTCCCCGCCAAAACAGCGAGCCGGCTCAAAGGCAGATCGGATTTTCTCTTTTTCAAAACAAAAAAATCGCCGCGAATCGTCCGAAATCCCCCGGCCGGCGCCCCTTGAAGCGGTAAGCGAAATTTCTTGGCAAGCATTAGAGGCCGATTCTTTTGCGACCCTTACGGCGCCTTCTTCCGAGAACTCCTCTTCCTCCCAGAGTGCGCCGGCGGACCAAAAAACCGTGGGTTCTCCGCCTTTTTCTTTTTTTTGGTTGATATGTCCGTTTAGGCATAAGGCTTTGCTATGCTAACCTCGACCTTGTCTCAATTCATCTCGCGGATTCCGCGTTAAAAAGCATATCTGAAGTATGTCTGAAAATTTTCTTCTTCGCAAGAAGTTCCTCGGGATTGAATTTCCGAAGTAATCCACAAGAAATCAACAATTCGACTATCCGGAGCCATTTGACTTCCCCCGCAATTAAAATACAATTTATCGGAGTCGTGCTTCAAAACAATAAAGGAGGTCCCAAACCAGATTATGGAAATTCTCGAGCTTTGGCAATCGACGTTGGGAGAATTAGAACTTCAAATTTCTCGAGCCAACTTTCTTACCTGGCTGAAAAACAGTTCTCTTTTAACCAAAGACGAACAAGGAATCGCCCTCATTGGTCTACCTAACAATTTTGCCAAAGAATGGGTCCAGGCCAAATATCATAAATTAATTTTATCCACGCTCCAATCCATTGATGAATCCGTAAGAAAAGTGGAGTACGCGGTGGTTGACGAAAAAAAACAAATCTTCCGGGTGGAATTTAAAAGGACGACTGACGAGGAACGACAAATGAGCTTGCCCGAGTTTAAAATTGATCCGGAAACCAATCTCAATCCCAAATACACCCTAAACTCCTTCATCGTCGGATCGGCCAACGAGCTCGCCTACGCGGCGGCGATGGCCATCGTGAAAGACGTCGGTAAAAAATACAATCCTTATTTTGTTTACGGCGGAACCGGACTGGGCAAAACCCACCTCCTTCAGAGCGTCGGCAACGAAATCAAAAATCGCTACAAAGGCAAGGTGCGGGTGAGATACGTTCCCTCGGAAAAATTTGTGAACGACGTTGTTTGGGCTATTCGCAACAAAAGAATGGAAGACATCAAAAACAAATACCGCAACGCTGATGTTTTAATCGTTGACGATATCCAGTTTATCGGCGGAAAGGAACGAAGCGAGGAGGAATTTTTCCACACCTTTAACGTTTTGTACGAAAACAGCAAGCAAATAATCATTTCTTCCGATCGGCCGCCGGCCGCCATCCCCACTCTCGAGGCAAGGCTCCGATCGCGCTTCGAAGGCGGTATTATTACGGATGTGAGCTACCCTGATTACGAAATGAGGGTGGCTATTATCAAAACCAAGCTCCAGGAGAAAAACTCGGATTTACCCGACGAAGTTTGCGAACTTATTTCCAAAAAAGTGCAGCGGAATATCCGCGAAATTGAAGGAATTTTAAATAAAATCCTTTTCCACAAAGAAGTTCGGGGCGTCGAACCAACGGTTAAGGTCGCCGAAGAAATTATAAGCAATATAATCCAGCAGTCGGCCAAAAACATTACCCCGCCCCAAGTCATTAAAGCAGTCGCCGACTTTTTTGAAATTACCCCCAACGACTTTATTAATCGCTCGAGAAAAAAAGGAGTGGTGGAACCCCGGCAGATTACCGCTTTTCTCCTTCGGGAACTTCTGGGGATGTCCTATCCGGATATTGGGGAAAAGCTCGGGAAAAGAGACCACTCAACCGTTATTCATTCTTATGAAAAAATTTCCAAGGAACTCAACAAAAATCAATCACTAAACCAAAAAATAATTTTAATCAAAGAGGCGGTTTATAAAAACTAACTGGGCCGCTAAAAATTTATTAACACAAGATAGTTGCTTTATCCACAGCCAAAGAAACGCGAAAGTGATTCTAAATAAAAACGCTTCTCTCTTATCCCCATATCAACAGACACTACAACAACTACAATTATTTAATATTTATGAAAGTAGTAGTTTTACGGAATAATCTAAATGACGGACTTCGAGTGATGGGAAAAATTAGCACCGAGGGGACCGGGGTTTTGCCGATATTAAAAAATTTTTTAATTGAAACCCTGAATAATAAAATAAAATTAAGCTCCACTAATTTGGAAATGGCCCTGATGGTTTTTATTTCGGGGAAAATTATCGAGAATGGAGGAATAACGATTCCGCTTAACGTTTTTGGAACGATTATCGGCAATCTCCAAGCTGAAAGGATAAATTTGGAGAGCGACGGGGATAATCTCGTGGTTAAAACCGATAATTACGAAGCTAAAATACAGGGCTTAAAAAAGGAAGATTTTCCGATTATTCCCCAAATACAAAACGAGGATGTTCGATTTGATATTAGCGCCTCGCGTCTTAAGGAATCCTTTGCTTTTGTCGTTACCGCTGCCCAGTCTTCCGGTCTAAGGCCGGAGTTAAACGGAGTCCTTTTTGCGTTCGAGAACGGAGTTTTGAAAATAGCGGCTACTGACAGTTTTCGTCTGGCGGAGACAACCTTGAACGAAAATCAATTTAATTCAACGCTGGAACAGGGATTCCGCGTTATCATTCCTTTGAAAACAGCCCAAGAGATCGCGCGCATCTTAAACGAAGGAGATGAAAAAGTCAGTCTTTATTTTAATCACAACCAGGTATTTTTAAAGACCGAGAGTGCCCAAGCTGTTTCGCGTTTAACCGCCGGCGAGTTCCCCGATTACGCGGCCATTATCCCCAAAGACGTTACGACGGAAATTGTTTTAAAAAACAGCGAACTCATCGGCGCCTTAAAGCTGGCCAGCGCTTTTACCGGTCGGTTGAATGAAGTCAGGATTCGCGTTAAAGACGGCGCGAAAAATATTGAAGTTTTCTCCGCCGCCCAGAATCTGGGAGAAAATAATTACCTGATCCCGGCCAAAATAAAAGGAGTCGGCGCGGAAGTGGTTTTTAACTGGCGATTGCTTTTGGACGGATTAAAAGGTTTTGGCGCCGAAGACGTCCTTCTTGGCCTAAGCGGCGACGACAAGCCGGCTATCGTAAAATCGGTCGCCGACGCCTCGGCTTTTTATATTTTGGCCCCGCTTAAGTCAGCCTGACGAAGATTGTTTTTAATCCACTCGCGGACGGGAATTTCCCAGTTAAAAAATTGCGAATCCGACTCGGGATTTTGCGGTATTGGCCCCAAGGGGTCGTTTTTATTTACGTAATAAAGAATGGTATGCGCCTCGTTTCCCGCGGAATATTGCCCGTTAAGCATAGGTTTTTCTCTAATTGAAGGTTCGGGACGAGTAAATGTTTCTTGGGGGTAATAACTCAGGGCTTCTTCAAGAAAGGCGTGCCAAATCGGCACTGCGGCTAAAATACTCCCGGCCTGCTTTTGCATGGGTTTATTGTTGTTATTTCCAGCCCAGACTCCGACCGTAAGCGAGGGAGTGTAGCCCATGGCCCAGGCGTCCCGATAATCATTCGTGGTGCCGGTTTTAAGCGCCGCGTCTCTGTCCGGGAAAGTCGTAAGATTCAGGCTGTTTTGGAAAAGCGGAGAGCGCGCTTCGGAGTCGGAAAGAATGTCGTTTATCAGTCGGATATATTCCGGGTCCGCGACCGCCTCGGCGTTGTCAAGGTATTTTTCAAGAATATTTCCGTTCGCGTCCTTTATTTCCAAAATAAAAGATTGGCGATGTTTTACGCCTTCTTGGGAGAAAACCGAATAGGCGGAGACCATGTCAATCAGCTTAACCTCGCCGCCGCCCAAAACGAGCGAAAGACCATAGCGACTCGGATCAGTTAACGTAGTGATTCCGAAAGCAGAAGCGGTTTTTACGGCCTCTGGGATGCCGACAAGGTAAAGCACTTTGACCGAGGGAACATTTATGGACTGGGCAAGCGCGCCTCTTAAGCTTACCGGTCCTCGGAATTTGTGGTCAAAGTTTTCCGGATGAAAACAGAGATCATTGTCTTTTTCGAAATTGATATTCGTCAGAGGACAGATGTTTCCGTAGGTTGAAAATTCCGTGGGAAGATCGAAAAGCATGGTTTCGGCCGGGTAACCCAGCCTAAAAGCAGCTGCGTAAGCAAACGGCTTAAACGAGGAGCCGGGCTGGCGCAATCCTTGGCTGGCCACGTTAAAATTCCCCTCGAACTGGCAGGCGCCCGGAACGCACCCTTCTGGTTCAGAATCTCCGAAATAATATTTGGATCCTACCAGAGCCAAAAGTTGCCCGGTTTTCGGATCTTGGGCAACCAGAGACGCGTTTCGACCGTTGTAGAGTTCGCTGTTTCTCGCGGCTCCGCTTTTTACGACTCTTTCGGCTATTTCCTGAAGCCGGTAATCCAGAGTGGTTATTACTTTTAGACCCTCTCTTTCCACGGCTTCCTCGCCGTAACGATTATTCAGATAATCCCGCACCATCATCACAAAATGCGGCGCCTTAATGGATCCCAAAGAAGGGCTCGCGAATTTCAGCTTATTGCCTTGGGCTCGGCTTTTTTCTTCTTCGTCAATAAAGCCCAGCTTGAGCATTTGCTCGAGGATGTAATTTTTTCGCGCTTCAAGTTCGCTGGCTCTCGGCCCCCACGGCGAATAGTAAGACGGCGCTTTGGGGAGAGCGGCTAATGTCGCCGCTTCTTCGAGTTTTAAGTCTTTGGCGGGTTTACCGAAATAAGTCTGACTCGCGGCTTCAAGGCCGTAGGCGTTCGCGCCGTAAGATATTTGATTTAAGTAAAGATTGAGAATTTCGTCTTTGGAATATTTTTGCTCGATCCAGCGGGCCAAAATCATCTCTTTGACTTTTCGGGTAAACGTTCGCTCTGGCGTCAAAAACGCGTTTTTTACAAGCTGCTGGGTAATCGTCGAGCCGCCTTGGGAAATCCGACCTTGCCAAATATTGACAATAATGGCCCGAATAGTTGCTCGCCAGTCTAACGCCTCGTGTTCGTAGAATTTTTGGTCTTCTATGGCAATGGCCGCCCTTTTTGCGTAATCAGGGATTTGTTCAAAGGGAATCACCGTTCGGTTTTCTTCGCCGTGAATTTCGTAAAGAAGGATGGCGCCGGTTCGATCGTAGATTTTAGTAGATTGGTTAACGCTGCGTCCCTCGAACTGTTCCGGGTTGGGCAGGTCTCGAGCCAACTTCGCTATCGCGGCTATGGCAAAAAAAACCAGCGTCAAAGCGGCAATTAAAATAAAACCGAACAATTTTAAAAATATTTTTTTTCTTATGATGATGCTTTATTCGTCTGCGCTCGCCTCATCTGCGCCAGCGTCTTCTTCTGAATCCTGCCAGTCATCGCTGGTGTCGGCCGGGCCGCAGTCTGGACAGTCTTCGCCGGGTTCCAATTCCTTCTCGCAGGTTCGGCAAGTACCCATTTTTATATTTTGAGCGACGGCTCCCAATAGTTCTTCTTGGAACATATTAAATAAAACAATATAAAGACGACCTTTTTATTTTAGCAATGATAAATTTTCGTAAGCCGCGGTTATGGCTGCCGCCAGGGCGTCGGCGGCGTCGTCTCCTCCTTGAATTTTCGCAATGCCTAAAAATTTCATGACCATTTTCTGAACCGCTTTTTTGTCCGAAAGCCCGTAGCCGGTAAGAGCCTGCTTGATTTGAAGCGGCGTGTATTCCAATAATGGTATTTTGTTTTTTGTTATGAGCAATGTCAAGATGCCTCGGGATTGGGCGACCTCCAGGCCGGTTTTCCAGTTTTTCACAAAATAAAGTTTTTCAAGAGAGGCAAGCTCCGGCTTTACGGAGCGAAGGAGCGACGAAAAGGATTTTTCAAGCTCCACCAGCCGTTCTGCTTTGTTTGTGCTCGTTATTTTAAGCAGGCCGGCTTTAATAAATTTTAACCTGCCCCCTTCTTTTTTTATTAGTCCGTAACCGACTCGAGTACTGCCCGGATCAAGACCGAGGATTAACATAAAATTGAATAAGGAATTACGAATAAGGAATTAAGGCATTATTCTTAATTCGTTATTCGTTATTCATAATTCAGCGTTGGCATACACTCCTTGAATATCGTCGTGGTTTTCCAGTTTGTCAACAAGCGCTTGGATTTTTTCTTTGGCATCCGGAGAGATTTCCTGCTTGAATTTTGCCTGCCACCCCATTTCTTTTTCGTTCGCGACTTGGACAAAGGCCCAGCGGACACTGCCGGATTCAGCCCATTTGGCGCCGGCCTCGCTTAGAATTTTTTTAATTTCCGCGATAGTTCGGTTTTTGTTATCGGTAATTGCTTCTATTAAAATCGCCGCGCCTTCCGGGCCGTAGGCTTCCATTGTCAACTCTTCCAAGTTTTTGTCTTCCGAGGCGCGCCGAACTGCCCGCTCGATATTGTCTTGAGGCACTTTATTTTGTTTAGCCTTTTCTATGGCAGTCCGAAGGCGCGGATTAAATTCCGGATTGGATTCGGTTCGAGCGGCGATGGCGATCGCGCTTAAAAGTTTGGAAAAAATCTGCCCGCGTTTTTGATCCACCACGTCTTTTTTCCTTTTTATAGTTGAATGATGACTGTGTCCGGACATATTGGCTTATAGCTTATAGCTTTTGGCTTGGGGTTTCAAGTAGAAAAAAAGAAGCCCCGCCTTGTCCGAAGACAAAACGGGGCAGATAAGTCGGGGTCAGCCGCCTATTCATCGTAAATGTCAATTCTTGGAGGCGGCGTCCCCGGGGTTATTGAGAGGGTAAAAACCTTCTCGCGAGGCGCTCCCCGGTGCCTCCTTGACCCCTCGATTAGAATCCGCACTTCATGGATTCCAAATTCGAGAGTAGCCGGGGCCGTCGCCTGGTACC
>JACPIO010000004.1 GCA_016188075.1 Candidatus Wolfebacteria bacterium
GCTCAACCAAAGAAAAAATTGAAGTTGAAATTTGCCATGCCTGCCATCCTTTTTACACCGGCAAAGAAAAACTGGTGGATACCGCCGGCCGGGTGGAAAAATACAAAACGCGTCTCTCCAAAAAGGTCTCTTTAAATTCTACAAAGAAAACTAGAAAGACGAATAAGAAATAATATAGCGGCAAATCGGTTTGAGCGACTTCAAGGAGGTTCCAGTTAAATTATAAAGAGGGAGGATGCAAGAGCCCCTCCTTGCAGTAGCGAAAATTGATTTGCCGCGTTATGGTTTGACAAACATGGGGGCATCTTCAGTTATAATAGAAATTCGGCCCGGCACCGGCGGGGATGAATCCGCTCTGTTTTCGGCCGATCTCTTTAGAATGTACCGCAATTACTCTTTAAAAAAAGGATTGAACTGTGTTGTTTTGGATTCCAATGCCACCAGCATCGGCGGGTTTAAACAAATAATTTTTGAAATTTCTGGAGAAAACGCCGACAATTTTTTTGAACACGAAGCCGGAGTGCATCGGGTCCAGCGCGTGCCGAAAACAGAAAAAAGCGGCCGGGTCCACACCTCCACCGTCTCGGTCGCGGTGCTTAAAAAGGCATCGGAAAAAGATGTCCAAGTTAACCCCAGCGATCTTAAAATAGAATTTTTTCGTTCTTCGGGACCGGGCGGGCAAAATGTTAATAAACGCGAAACCGCGGTGCGCATAATTCACCTGCCCACCGGCACTGTGGTAACCGCTCAAACCGAACGAGGCCAAGATGCCAACAAGCAATACGCCCTGTCTATTTTAAGAAGCAAAATTTTGGAAGAAGTTAAAAGAAAAGAAAGCCAGAAAATGCAAAGCCAGCGCCAAACCCAGATCGGCTCGGCCGACCGTTCGGAGAAAATAAGAACTTACAACTTTCCGCAGGATCGCATCACCGATCACCGTATAAAAAAAAGCTGGGGCCGGATAGATAAAATCCTAAACGGCGACATGGAACCGATTATTAAGGCCTTTGCCAAAATTGACAATAATACCTAATATAAGATACACTAAACCTCCCTATAAGGAAGGTTCTTTATAATAATATGTTTGAGGAGCTTTATCATAAATTTCCAGAGGAGGTAACCAAAAATATAGAAAATAAAGATCGGTTAAAACCACCTGTTGATCTCACTTATCTTGAGTCACTTGTAGAGGGTAACGAATTGTTAGAAAATCTCTTAAAAGAGATGCTTGACTACTGTCTGCGCTACACGGAAACCGCTCTAAGATTCCAAAAGGCCTTGGAAGAATTAGACAATCCGGCCAAAGCCAAGGAGCGGGCCGAACTGGATCTAGAAACAAAAACAGTTCATGATGCCACTAACGATAGTATAAATATTTTCTCCCGAGAACTAGCCAAAGCTGGCCGGGATAATTCGTGGGTGGCAGACATCAGTAGTCACCGCGCCGCTTATGCCAAATTTGTTTTTAGTTTCGTTTTTTACGAGTTGGCCAAAGCTGTTAATCAACATAGAGAGGAGGTTGATTAAAATGAACGAAAAAGAAAGAAAATTATTGATGCTGGAATATGCTCGGCTAGCGGTGAAAGCTAAAAAAAGCGGAGTCAAATTGCCGACGCCGGAGATGGAAAAAATCTCTAGTGAGCTGGGACTGGACGGAGAAAAAATTATTGGGTTCATGAGAATCCTAATCTGGGTTGTGTAGGCAGGTCTCGTTTGTTTTGATACTCAATATACCGACTGATCAACTTCTCGTTTAGTCCGATGGTGGAGGAGAAATACCCCACACTCCAGATGTGGCCGTCGATATACATTTCACGGATGAATTTGAATCTTTTCTTGAGATGCTGACTGGATTCTTGTTTCAGTTTCTGGACGGCGACGGCCACAGAAATGTTGGGCGGTATTTCGATTTGTATGTGGATGTGGTCTTCGGAAACATTGGCCGAGTGTATGTAAAGTGTGGGGTATTTCTCGATGGTGGCATAGAGACTCTTGATGAATTCTTGTTTGGTGTATTGTTTGAGATACTTTCTGCGATACTTGGTGCCCCAGACTATTTGATATTGATGTTGATAGACGCTGTGGTTTAAATGCCGGATTCTCATGGTGACAGCATAACACCTAACGGTGTTATGCCTCATTCACCCCCGAACTTCCCTCGCGGCTCCCCACCCGCCGCTTCGGTCGTTCGGGGTTCTCTGTATGGAAATTAAAAGGTCCGACCTTCTAAGAAGGTCGGACCTTAAGTTTTAGATTACATTAATCACTTTTACCAATTTTTTGTGGCCGGTAAAGTCGGTTTTGACCTTAGTGGTGAACTTTATTTGGCCGTTTTTTAAAGCGTATAAAGTGTCCACACCCGCTTGTACCAGCGCGATTCCAGAAAATTCTTGCTCCTTTCCAGGTTAACATTAAAATCCTCGTCCTCCACCGGCTGGATAGAACCGTTTCCAGACACTGTTTCTTTTCCCGCCAGCACCCTTTGATACTCATCCGGCGTCGCATGGATCAAAAACTGGTGCTTCTGACACTTTCCATGCGCCGAAAAAGGAACCGGCACGCCCTTTA
>JACPIO010000017.1 GCA_016188075.1 Candidatus Wolfebacteria bacterium
ACCAAAAGGATTTTCCTTCTTGCCGTAGAGCGCGTCGCCCACAATCGGATGGCCAATTGAAGCCAAGTGCACTCGAATTTGATGCGTCCGGCCAGTAAGCGGCGTCACGCGCAAAAGCGAGAACGCAGATTGACGCGGACTAGACGCAGATTGCCGCGGAAAATTAAAATTCTTTAGAACTTTATACTCGGTAACAGCCGCCTTCTCCATTCGACCCTTGAAAACAGTGCGCTTGATTGTGCCGGATTTGATCAGAATGGATTTTTTGATTCTGCCGACTTTCGGCTCCACCTTGCCCCAAACTAAAGCCAAATAAGTTTTTCTAATTTGTCTGGTCGCAAAAAGTTTTTTTAGATACTCAAAATAGGGTTGATTGCGCGCGACCAAAATTACGCCCGAGGTATTTTTATCCAAACGATGAACAATCCCCGGCCGGGTTTTCGGCTCATCGCCTACCTTCTTAACTTCCGGATAAAGTTTTAAGAGCCAATCAACTAGGGTTGAATCGTGAAGCTTGAAGCCTGAAGCATTTTTTGTTTCATGTTTTCCGCCGAAGGCGGATCCGCCTCTGACGGACATGCTGCGTACTTCATGAACAAGCACTCCAGCTGGCTTGTAAAGAGCTAAGAAATTTTTGTCTTCGAAGATAACGGAAATCTGATCGGCCATCAAACTTTAGTTTGTTTCGAATGGAATTTTTTATCGAGGAGATCCATAAATTCCACAAGCAAAGGGTCGCTGAAAAATTCTTTAGCCCAAAGCCACCACGGCTTGACCGGCGGTTTTTTGTATTTCTTCCAGTATTCCAACGCCTGCAGAAGATTTTCGCTTCGGTCAGCCTGATGGAGAAATCTTCCTTCTTTGGTTAATCCTTCTTCGTAATCCAGCCAAAGATTAATAATTTCCTGACGGAGTTTCGGCTCTAATTTTGATGTCAATTTAACAAGAGCCTGCCACTCTTTTTTATGCTTTTCTAGAGCCAATTCTTTCTTCTTAGAGTCGGAAAAGCGCGGCCAGGTTTGCATTAAATTTTTTAATTCTTTTTTATCTTTGGGAAGAATCGAATCATAAGGTGTGGTATCGCCGGCGTAAATTTCGCACAAATCATGAACCAAGGCCATCTTAAGAATTCTTTCTATTTTAAGCCCTCCCTTCTTCTGTCCCAAAATCCACGCCATTATTGTCGTTCTAAAAATATGATCCCCGATGCTTTCCGGATTCCTAATTTGATTTATCACCCACCCTCGCCTCTTCATCTTTTTCAATTTTCCAATTTCTATAAAAAAATCAACGAGCTCATTCATGTTTCGTATTTTATCTCCTTTATTTTGTAAATATTTTTGATAGCCGAGGAAATCGCGACCTCGTCCCCCACTTTATGCCCCAAAAGCGCTTTGCCGACCGGCGATTCATTGCTGATTTTCCCCAAAGACGGATTGGCTTCCATCGTGCCAACGATGGTCAATTCGTCGGTTTGCCCGTCAACTTGAACCACAACCGTTGCTCCCAAAGAAACGATTTTCTGCTTGTCTTTGGACGGCGGGGTAATCAATTCGTAATTCTTTAAGATTAAGCTGATTTCTTTTAACTTATCGTTAATGCGCGCCAAATCATCCGGATCATTGTCTTTTGATGACCGCGCTTCAAGAATCAGCTTTTGCCTCTTCTTCAGTCTTTCGAGTCCGGCTGGCGTCAAATAAAATTTTTCCCTCTGATTGGTCATCAAGTTCAGTTTAGTGAGACCCGCCCAAAAATCAAGCCCCGCACCCTTGGAAGATAACGCCGCTTACAGCCGTTTTCCTTAAACTGCGATGGATATTCGCAAATTCCATCTTTGGGAAAACAGATATTGCTTGGCAGGATAGCGGCAATAGAAAACGCAATCTTCCAAAGGTGACGGGGCAAGCCCCTAAAAATCCTTATAATCTGCTATAATTGCCTTATGGCCAAACAGAGCAAGAAAGATAGCCTTATCGAATTTAAGGAGAAACTAAAAGAACTCGCGCACTTGAAATCCGCCTTTTCCGTTCTCCATTGGGACAAAGAGGTTTATATGCCGGCCCAGGGCAACAAACCCAGAGCAGAAACCTTAGCTTACTTAAGCGGAGAACTTCACCAAAAATTTCTGTCCTCGAAGTTTAAAAAATTACTCGAAGCATCGAAAGACCGAATGGCTAAGGGAGAGCTGACCCCGGAAGAGAGCGCGATCGTCCGGGAGGTTCGGCGCGAATTCGAGCGCGAATCAAAAATGCCGCTTGAGTTCGTAAAGGAACTAACGCGAGTGACGGCGGAGGCTCACTGGGTTTGGGCAGAAGCCAGAAAAAAATCCGACTTTAGAATATTCCTTCCTTATCTCAAAAAAATTGTTGAGCTCAAAAGAAAAGAGGCGGAATTCGCGGGATTCAAAAATTCTCCATACGACGCGCTCTTGGACGTTTACGAACCCTGCGCCACAGCCGAAGAAATCAGCGTTATTCTCGAAGAATTAAAGCAATTTCTCGTTCCTTTTCTTAAAAAAATTCAAACTTCTTCTCGTCAAATTAATCCTCAAATTCTGAAAGGCAACTTTAGCATTGAAAAACAAAAAGAATTCGGAAAACTAGTGCTCGAAAAAATGGGCTTCAGCTTCGAGGCTGGCCGCTTAGACACGAGCACACATCCTTTTACCATCGCTCATCATCCCTACGACGTAAGGATCACTTCGCGATACGATAAAAATAATTTATTTTACTCTTTATCGAGCACCATCCACGAAGCCGGTCACGCGCTCTACGAACAAGGACTTTTAGCCGAGAACTTCGGCACGCCACTCGGAGAGTCGGTTTCTTTAGGCGTCCACGAATCCCAGTCGCGCGTCTGGGAGAATATCGTCGCTAAAAACAAACCTTTCTGGCGATACTTTTATCCGATTCTCCAGCAAAAATTTAAAGAGCCGTTTCAAAAAATTTCCATTGACGATTTTTACCCTGCCTTAAATTCGGTCCAGCCCGGTTTTATCCGCACCGAAGCCGATGAAATAACTTACAATCTGCACATTATTCTGCGGTTTGAAATTGAAAAAGCTTTAATCGAAGGAACAATAGCCGTAGAAAATTTGCCCTTAATCTGGAATGAAAAAGTGAAAGAACTTTTAGGATTAGAGGCGCCGAATGACGCGATGGGTGTGCTTCAGGACGTCCACTGGTCAGGCGGAGGCATTGGCTATTTTCCGACCTACACCTTGGGCAATCTTTATTCGGCGCAATTTTACGAAACGGCGAAAAGAGATGTATTGAATTTAGAAGATGAAATCGCCGCTGGTGAATTCGGGCATTTCCGCAATTGGCTTCGGAAAAAAATCCACATCCACGGAAAATTTTATCGGGCCAGCGACTTGGTTTACAACATAACCGGCGAAAAACTGAACAGCCGATATTTTATTGAGTATTTAAAAAAGAAATATGGGGAAATTTACGAGTTGTGATCAAATTTAAAAACTTTGGTCAATTTTGAAAAAAGTGAGCAGTTATAAATAAGATTAAAGCAATGTTTTAGGAAGATATGGAATCACATCTTCTTCCCGTAAAAGAATGGTATCATTTGAAACTTTTGTGAGGCCGAAAGATTGACCTCTTGAAACACCAACGTAGCAAACTTGCTTGTTAAAAAATTTTACTTCTTCTACCGCGGGCACGAGATCCGTATCAGAACTTAAAAGATATGCGATATCATATTTATCCTCGCGAGCAAGACGTATCATTTCAACCGCGATCCTAACATCAACGCCTTTTTCGTGAAAACTTTTATCGGGATGCTGTATCAGATTGCCCAAAACAACAGATATGTTCTGCTGTTGCAACTTTGCTATAAGTTTCTGCTGATTTGCGTAAAGTTTTTCAGACTTTTCTCTATTCTGCCCATTTTGCCTTTTTATCGCCCCGACATAATAACGTATTTCAACAAGAGATTTTTCTTTAATAAGCGTTTGGGCGAATCCTCGATAGTCGAAATCAAGTAATTTAAAAACATCCGTCTTTTCGGATACCATATCTTTCAACCTATAATAGAAATTATTGCCGTCTATGAAAACAATGACTCTGTTTTGGATTTTCTTTTCCATATAACAAAAACTGCCGTCCCGGCTTTCACCAAGAAGGCAGTGAGATTAGTATCTAAATTATAGCAGATACAAAACCCGAAAGTCAACTTGGCTGTGGATAACTCACTAAGCGGTATTTTAGCATAAAGAATAAGAAATTTAAACAATTTTATTGGTTTTTGAGGAACGTCTAGATTTCTTTCCGCGCCGCTCTTTATGGCGAGTCGCATCGAACCACCCGTAGTGAGCGAAGTCGAACCGTCGCAGGAGTCCAAACTTTTCGCCCGCGAAGCGGGCTAAATTCCAAACACTCTCAATAACCTCCCAAACCAACCTTCTTGAACTTTTTCTGTTTGCGTTGAATTTTTGCTGGGCTGAACTGTCGCTGGAATTTTATACTCCGGCGCTGGTTCCGTATATCCCGCACCACTCTTATTTAAGTGACTTTTAATCGGCTCTTTGGGCTGTGGTAGTCCTTTTGATCTATGACAATGATATTCTCCATACGATAGACCCCAGTTTGGACAATTAGTGCGACAAGTATGACAACCAGATGAATCAGTTCTTCCGGGGTGAGCAAAAACTGCTGTTGGCCCGAAAGAAACGGAGAGAAAAATAATAATTACTAATGCGTACCTACTAATTTTCATTTATTTAAAATTTTTGAGAAACATTATA
Organism: Candidatus Wolfebacteria bacterium; assembly: GCA_016188075.1. Classification (GTDB taxonomy): domain Bacteria; phylum Patescibacteriota; class Minisyncoccia; order UBA6257; family UBA9933; genus JACPIO01. The sequence goes on from JACPIO010000017.1 coordinate 4,757, forward strand.
GACTAGTGGGGTTGCTCCCTTACAGCAAATCTTTGATGTCCTTAATCACAGAAACTATTTTGTCGTATCCGAAAAATAACGCGCCCAAAAATATAAGCAAAAGAATAAACCACAACACTTCTTTAAATCCTTTTATAAATTCAACCAAAGAGCTTGCGGCTTCCTTTTTCTTCTGCCAATTTTCTTTTTGTTGTTTTTCCTTTGTTAACTTTTCTTCATACGCTTTCCAAAAGCCGAGATTTCCTATTTCCTGTCCATTTTTGTCAAGAATAAGCCCGCCGAATTTGTCATAGTAAGCCAAAATTTGTTCATTAGTAAGTTGTTCGCCTTTTTTAAATTCGGGGTTGAATTTTTGATCAAAAACTCTATCATATTTGCCGCTATTATTATTCAGTGTGTATTCTCGATTTTCAATTTTAATCTTGTATTCCTGCATGGTAAAAACATTTTACTGACCAGTATATTGAGGTTTAACATTGTATAGGCGTTGTAACCTCGATAGTTCTTCCCTAGCGTTTAATCTGAATTTATCAAAATCAGCGGAATATTTATCTATAATCTGTGCCGAATAGCCTCCATCTAAAGCATATGTTGCCAACCCCTTAACCGCATCAAGATAGTCAGTCAAAATCTTACGCAGCCCTTGAAGCTCTGGTTCCGCTATTAACTTATTTCTTAAAAAAATTAATGGTGAGTATGCGCTCGAACATTTGTTTTTATATGTTTCAGGGCTATCAGGAAAGGCTGTTTTTATGTCGGTACCTCCATACTGCATTACATTGTTATAATTAGCTAAAACAGAACAATTAATGTCGGCGTTTACGATTTTTCCTTCCAAGACATCTTCAAATTCTATTATTTGCGAAGAAATTCGGGCATTTTTCGCCGTCGTTGCCTGATTTGCTAGTTGTTTTTGTTCTTCCTTTTTTTGTTGTTCTAACAGTTGTGCCTGTTCTTGATCTGCCCTTGCTTTCTCATCTTCGGTCTTAGTTTTGGCTTCGCTCGTAATTCTGTCTAATCTCTCTTGTTCTGCAAGTCTATTTTTATTATTAAGATATAAAGCAACACCGCTCACTAAAACAATAAGTACAATTAAGATACCAAATTTAAACCAGTTTTCTTTCAACCAATTTTTAATTTGTTTTTCTTCCATAAATTTACCATTTATAAGGATTTACCGTTCCTTTCTTTCCAGTGTAGGGATTATAATTTCCTTTCGTGGAAAAATTATCGAATTTAGAACGATTTGGCGTTGTTTTGTAGTGTGGCGCTACATAGCTACCAGTTGAAGGTTTGTAATATCCTCTCACACGAGTTGTCCTTGCATCGGCTGAAGCAGAAAATGACAGAATGCCAATCAGTAACGCTAACACTAGAAGTAGTCTTTTCATATTTTTACAAAAAATAATTTATATCTTTTCCATATAGTTTTGCGACCCTTTTTGATTTTTCATTTTTAAAATTGTGGACCTGAGGGAAATCGTCCCGCTAAATCACTTTGTGATTAACGGGATTGCTTTTTGTTTCTGCTACCAGCCAATCGACTGATAGCAGACAAAAAGGGAAAATTCCTGTCTCTGTAACCCCGCACCATTCTTGTGGACCTAGGCGGAATCGAACCGCCGTCTCGTCAATGCGAATGACGCGTTCTACCACTAGACCATAGGCCCGATGCGGGCATATGGCGCGGGGCAAGTGCGAATGTTCCCGATTTATTCAAATCTTGATTTGATTATAAATCGCAATCCCGCTTATACGAAGTATGAGCGGGGCGGCGTATTGCCACTATACTACAGGCCCTTACTGCTTAAACTAATAATAACTCAAATCGCGCAAATGAAAAATCCCCTTAACGGGGATTTTTCATTTTTATCGTCTAGTGGTGAGCCGAGTCGAACCATTAGTAGCGATCTCTCCGGCCTCCGCCGAATCCGCCGCCTCCGCCGCGGCCTCCGCGGTCAAACCCGCCCCCTCTAGGGCGAGACTCCATTGGTCGGGCTTCGTTTACGGTAATGGTCCGTCCGTCCAATTCTTTGCCGTTAAACATTTCAATCGCTTTATCCGCTTCCTCGTCGGATGACATTTCCACAAAACCGAATCCCTTGGAGCGACCAGTCATCTTATCGATGATCACAACCGCTGACACGACGCTCCCGGCCTCTCCGAATTTAGTTTTCAGAGTGGACTCGTTTGTGTCGTAAGACAATCCGCCTACGTATAATTTCTTTGCCATTGTATTCTCCTTGCGCTAATTAATTGTATTAAAGTAAGTCGACCTATCTTATTTGCCTTTCCGACTTACATGGACCTAAACGCATGCAAGGAAAAAAACATAAGAAACCTACTTAACTTATTTATGTCTATTCTACACGATTCCCGATAAAAGTCAAGTCCCGTCACCTTTACACCCTTGAATGTCTGACTTTCGGAGCGCTGGGAATCGAACCCAGACTACGGAGTCCCGAACCCCGCGTACTACCACTATACTACGCTCCGCATTTATCCCCGTTAACCTATATTATCTCACGTAATACTTCTTTTTCATTTCTTCTTCAACCCCGCCCTCAAATTCCTCTTTTTTCTCTCGCGCCCCTTTCGCCATTTTTTCCAATTCTTGAATATCTAAATTTCCTAATTTCTTAATTTCTGCTTCTAGTTTCTCTTTACTATTTTTCTCCGGATCGTCGAGTACTTCCTCCAAAAGCACTGATAAAATATAGCCCACCTTGGGACCCGGTTCAATCCCCAAAATTTTCATCACATCTTCGCCGTTTACTTTGAGCATTTTGGGCGAAATCGGATCAGCTTTCACTTTTTCAATCATAAATTGCAAATGCCGCAGTTTATAAGGAAAAGCCTTGGGCACGCCGGAGCCGATGCGATCCGCTTCGCGCACTTTGAGCAAGTCATCAATATTTTCCGGGCCCACGCGCCGCAGAAACCGGCGCACTCCGGCTTCAGTCACTTCGCCCACATTGTAATAAAAAAGGTGGTAGCGAACCAGATGAATAACTTTATCGCGAAGCTCTTTGGGAAAATGGAGGCGATCCAAAATCCCAGCAGTCATCTTGGCGCCCACCACTTCGTGATTGTAAAAAGTGGAATCCGGACCATCTCCTGCCTTGGTTCGCGGCTTGCCCACGTCATGAAGCAATGCCGCGAACCGAATCTCCACGGAATAATTTTTCTTAACCGCGTAATCCAGAGCGCGAAGATTGTGCTCCCAAACGTTGTAAATATGATGCTTATTTTGGCCAACTCCGATCCCCTCCCGAAGTTCCGGAATAATATATTGAAGCAGACCCAAGTCTTCAAGCGATTGAATGTCTTTCGCGGCTCGCTCAGTCATAACAATTTTTATTAGCTCGTCCCGGATGCGCTCTCCGGCGATCATTTTTAGCAATCCGGCGTGCTTTTTTACGGCATCTTCGGTTTTTTTCTCTATTGCCCAGCCAGAGGCTGGTCCGCCTTTGGCGGAAAAATCCAGCTGGACCGCGAAACGAACCGCGCGCATCAAGCGAAGCGCGTCTTCGTTAAATCGCTCTTCGGGATTACCAACTGTTCTGATTATTTTGTTTTCGAGATCGGATTGACCGGCAAAGGGGTCGATGATTCTGAATTTAGAATTATGAATTATGAATGATGAATCTTCGCCGACGTCCTTTTCTTTTTTATTCTTAATTCCTAATTCTTTATTCATTATTCCTAAATCAAGCGCCATTGCGTTTATCGTAAAATCCCGGCGACCTAAATCTTCCTCGATTGTTTTCGCGAATTTAATTTCATCCGGATGCCGCTTGTCCGTGTATCTGCCCTCGAGCCGGAAGGTAGTTATTTCTACGATGTCTACGGTCGACAGACTACGGTCTACGGCTGTAGTCTGTAGTCGGTGGTCTGTAGTCTTTATTCCGACAGTGCCGAATTGATTCTCGTAAACGCTATCAGGAAAAATTTTCTGAATTTCTTCCGGCTTGGCATTCGTGGCAATATCCCAATCTTGAGGATCTCGATTCATCAAAATATCGCGGACGCAACCGCCGACAAGATAGGCGCTATAGCCGCTATCCACTAGTTTATTAGCCACTATGGTTATCTCTTTGGGAATTTCTATTTTATTCATCAAACTCAAGTTAGCATAAAAAAGCCATTTTTTCTATCGGATATTGCTATTTTCCAAAAGTCGGAGAATAATAAAATAGGTCTTCGGCATCAGGAACCCGATAAAGAGAGGAGTACAAGATGGATACTCTCGTAAGGAAGATCGACATTCGGATAGGCGACGACTTGCTAGTTAGACCCGACGAAAAGCTGGGCTATCACCAAAAAGAAAATTCGCCGATGATAGAAATCCATGTGGTCAGCGCTCAAGAAGTAGATGGACAAAGCGTGCTTCTGGTCAGAAGGGGTCTCCGGCGTTACAGAGTGAGCGCCGAAGAAATCGAAAAAATCTTTTTGGGTCGCCGAGAAAGAAGGTTATATTCGTGAATTTTCCCTCCCTTCTTTTCCTCCTTTCCCGCTCCGGCCCTGCCGGAGCATATCTGCCCTTGTGGTGAAATGGATATCACGATTGCCTTCGAAGCAATTATTCCCCGTTCGAATCGGGGCAGGGGCACTAGAAAAAAATTGTAATCGACCGCCCATAGCTCAGCTGGTAGAGCAGCGCTCTCTTAAAGCGACGGTCCCAGGTTCGAGCCCTGGTGGGCGGACAAAAAATAAATTAAATATTAAAATTCAAAAATCAAAAATAGTATTTTATAATAACTATTAATAATATTTATACCGATAAAAACCATGTTCGGAATTTAGAGAGGAGAAAAAATAATCCTAAAGACAGTTAATTTCGATATGGTAGCTTTAAAGCTACCGCTGGTTATGACGGCTTGCGGGGACGGCGATGTTCGTGGGGCGCGGGCTATTGATTATTTAAAAGAGATACTATATAATTGATTTAATTAATCATCTCCTTTGTCGGGAATCGCCTCCTCTCTTTAAAATTTGTTTTTCTCTTATTTAATTTTTGCTTTCTGCATCAATGAATCCTTCAGCAAGAGCTAATCCGCGGCCAGCGGCTGACCTAGAGCGCGGCCGCGAACGAAGATCTATCCCTAAAACCCCGTCCCAGGAGGACGCGGTTCGTTTTGTCGCTTTGGGCGGCCTTGAAGAGGTGGGCCGCAATATGATGTTTTTCGAGTATAAAAATGAAATTGTGATTATTGACATCGGACTTCAATTTCCCGAAGAAGATACGCCGGGAATCGACTTTATTATTCCCAATACCACCTATCTGGAATCAAAAAAAGAAAATATCAAAGCGGTGATTATCACTCACGGCCACTATGATCACATCGGCGCCGTCCCCTATTTGATGGCTCGATTGGGCAATCCCACTATTTATACCACCGCCTTGACAAAAGAGATGCTGGTTAAGCGCCAGGAGGAATTTACGAACGCGCCTCGGCTCGATATTCAAGTGGTAAAAAATCGCGATAAAATTCGGCTTTCCGAAAATTTTGAAGCGGACTTTTTCAGCGTTACCCACACCATTCCGGACACAACCGGCGTCATCTTGAAAACTCCGGCGGGCAACTTGGTCCATTTCGCCGAAATGAAATTTGATTACGACAAAGAAGGCAAACCCCAAGGATTGGAAGAGTTCGAAAAAATCGGTAAATTAGGAATCCACGCCCTTTTCATTGACAGCACCAACGCCGAGGTGCCGGGTTTTTCCGTTTCCGAAAGGGTGGTAGAAAAAAATCTGGAAGACATCGTGAAAAAAGCCCAGGGCCGGGTGATTATCGGAATTTTTTCTTCGCTCTTGACCCGCATCGCCGAAGTTTTAAAAATCGCGGAAAAATACGATCGCCGAGTGGCAGTCTCGGGTCTTTCGATGAAAACCAACATTCAAATCGCCCAAAACCTCGGCTATATCAAAACAAAAAAAGGCGCCATTATCACCTTAGAAGAAATTCATAAATATAAAGACGAAAAACTGCTTATTTTATCAACCGGCGCCCAGGGCGAACCCAACGCCAGCTTGATGAGGATCGCGAGCGGCGAGCACCGCCAGATCGAGATTAAGCCCGGCGACACGGTTGTTTTCTCCTCATCAGTCATCCCTGGTAATGAACGGTCAATCCAGGGTTTGAAAGACAATCTGACGCGACAAGGAGCCAAAGTCTACACCTCAAAACTCGTTGATATTCACTCGACCGGCCACGCACCCCAAGAAGAGCTTAAGGTGATTATGAAGTTGATCAAGCCGCGCTTTGTCATTCCCATTCACGGTTATTACTTTATGCGGGCGGCAAACGCCGAACTCGCCCATGAAGTTAAAATCCCCAAACAAAATGTTTTTTTGATTGACAATGGTCAGGTGATTCACATCGCAAAAGAAGGCATCAGTATTTTAGAAGAGACCGTGCCGGCTTTTTACGTTATGGTTGACGGCTTGGGAGTGGGAGACGTTGGGGAGGTGGTGATGCGGGACAGGCGAGTTTTGGCCCAAGAGGGAATGGTGGTTGTTATCGCCACTCTGGACCGCCGCACCGGCAGATTTTTAAAAAATCCCGATATCATTTCGCGGGGCTTCATCTATTTGCGCGAGAACAAAGATTTAGTGGAAGACGTGAGAAAAAGAATCCGCGGCATCATCGGCCGGATTCCGCGGTATCAGGAGCTTGAACCGGATTACATAAAAACCCTGATCCGCGACCAAATCGGCCAATTTTTGTATAATAAAACGAGGAGACGGCCGATGATTTTACCGGTGGTGATCGAGGTATAGGATTGTCCACAGACTACAGTCTACGGACTACCGCTAAATCAATATACTGCTGTAGCCTGTAGTCGGTAGCCTGTAAGCTATATTATGAAACCAGTCGTTGTCAGCGGTCTTAAGCCTTCGGGCGAACTTCATATCGGTAATTACCTCGGCATGCTGGAGGCCGCCGTTGCTTTGCAAACTTCGAATAAATACGATTGTTTCTATTTTATTGCCGATTATCACGCCCTTTCCCAGCATTACAATCCCAGAGAAAAAGCCGAAGAAATTTTTACGCTGGCGGTTGACGTCTTAGCCGCCGGTCTTGATCCGAAAAAATCAGCGATTTTTATCCAATCTCATATTCCGGAGCATGCTAATTTAACCTGGATTTTTAACACCATCACTTCAGTCGGGAAATTAGAAGGAATGATTGAATACAAAGAAAAAATAGAAGAGGGGCAGACGCCGAATGCGGCCCTTTTCGACTATCCGGTCTTGATGGCCGCGGACATTCTTTTGTATAAAGCCGAGCATGTTCCGGTCGGCGAAGACCAAAGACAACACTTGGAATTCGCGAGAGACACGGCCAGAACCTTTAACAAGCGTTTCGGAAAAACATTCAAAGAGCCGGAGGCGATTTTAACCCGAGCTCTCCGAATAATGAGCTTGGATAATCCCCAAAAGAAAATGTCCAAATCTTTGCCCAAAGGTTGTCTTTACCTTTCGGATTCGCCGAAATCGATCAAAGCAAAGGTGAGGGCCGCCGCCACTGATTCTTTTCGCGAGATCGGTTATGATCCGGAAGAGCGTCCGGGGATTTCCAATTTAGTCCTGATTTATTCGGAATTCTCGGGCCTGGCCATACCCGCCATAATTAAAAAATTTAAAGGCGCGGGCTACGCCGAATTCAAAGAGGCGCTGGCCGAGATCTTAATTCAGAAACTCCGGCCGATTCAGCAAAAACGGCTAACCCTGCTTAAAGATAGAAAAGCAGTGATGAAAATTTTAGAAGACGGCGCGGAGCGCGCAAAGCCCATTGCCGAAAAAACCCTCCTCGACGTCAAAAAGAAAATCGGCCTGATTTAAAAAATTCCCTTCCCGACTCAAAATTAACAATCGGCTCAACGAGGATTACCGTTGAGCCGATTGCGTTATACGGAATTTTTGGCGGCGGCGTTATTTAAATTTTGTCGGATCGGTATAAACCTCTAAGAAAAGTGGCGAGCCAGTAAACGACAATGGAGAAACTGGACCAAAAAACATAAATGGAAATTTGTTGTTACTGCTAGGATCAATGAATGATCTGTAAAGCTGTATAGCAGAATCATTATTTACTAGCTCGCTCACTTTTCTTAATTCTGAACCAGACGTTAATCCATAACCGAACGCAAAAATTCTCATTTGCCTAAGTATTTCTTCATCAAGAGATTCAAGGGTTTGTGTAATAAACATATATCCAATACCGTACTTCCTTGTCGTTCTCACGGAGCCAATAATCTCGGTCGTTAGTTCTTTTACTCTCTGATCAGAAGAGTCAGAAGCAATAAATCGGTGCGCCTCATCCATTACTATCAAACAGTTTGCTTTCTGACCTTGAGTATATAGCTTTGCCCCTGCTTCAACAATTTTTTCCTCAATAATTTTTACAAATAATGCTTGTATATTTTCATTTTCGATTTCGCCGCTACGACCACTTATATCTAGAACTACGAAATTGCCATTTTGAGTAACCGTCTTATCAACTATTTCTTCGACCGATATCTTTCTTCCTCCACCATCTTTTTGTTGATGAAAAAGTTTCAGAGCCGCACCCCATTTCGCCAAAATAGTGTGCTGACTATCTAAGTTTTCTGAAATAAATTTGACTCTGCTATTTAGTCTTGAGCGAGTATCCGATGTCCCGAAAACATCATAAATATACTTTGAAAAACCCACTCTTTCCTCTTCTTCGTCTTTCAGTTCTAGAAATCTTGATAACATTTCCAAGAGTAGTTTTTTACCATCACTTAGTGAGCTTAAATTAAAACTAGGTTTATTTGATCTTCTCCGTAAATAATCCACAACCGAATCTTTCATCCTTTCAATTTTGTCTTCTGTGTATAAGGGTTTAAACGCTTCTTCTATGAAACCGTTATTTGATAACAAATCTCCAAAAAGTTCGTACTTATCTCCTGGTAAATATATGTCATTCAAAATTTCGTATCGTTCATAATTCATTCCAATTTGCTTTATCCTCGGTTCCAATTTTTCATTTTTTACTCCCAACAACTCACGATCCGTATAAAATTGCTTTTGTGGATCTAAAACTAAAATACTAATGTTATTTTTATTCTTTGCATAACCAAGAAGCATATAGGCCGCGGTAACGGTTTTGCCAGAACCAGTTTTGCCAAAAACTCCTATATGGTAAGCGTCTCCTGCGCCGGCCTCATTATTTTTTGTATCAGTTTTGTCGAAATGTTTAAACCAAAGAGGCAAATGCACATCTGTACCGTAAACTGTTCCCAAAAAGGTTATGTCCTTTTCATGATTTTGCATTAGGGCAGACATAACCTCGTTATTCATTTTTTGTATTCTTTCGCCCGTAGATGGTGAAGTTCCAAGGATATAACTCTCTGGAGCACTTTTGCCCAAGTTGTAGCATGCTTGGACGCTGATTGTCGCAATTCTATTGTCGGCAGTGCCACTCAAATGGGGTAACTTTCCGTGCCTTTTAATCACGCCCTTAAACGACGGGTCTTCATGCCATCTATTTTTTGTTTGTATTTCAATTATTTGTCCTATTACCAAAATATTTTCACCATCTTCTTCTAAAACGGCGTAGGCCATTTGTCCCAATGTCCTTTCCGTTTTGCTTTCCTCCGTAATGTCTATGGTTATATCGAGAGTACTACTGGGAGAACTTGTTATTCCAACAGCATTTTTACCCTGACTTTCGATTACATCCAATAGGTGTTCGGAAATTGTTTTTTGTGATTTATCCATAATGTTTGATTATAATTTAGTTCGATAATTAAATAAAAGATTAAACTTCCCTTTATCTATTTTAAGTGCCGGTGAAAGTTTAACCGCTTCTTCTATCGCAAACATTCCGGTAGAAATACTCTTCGCCATTAAATCTACGAGGTATTGCGGATACGGCTCTCTTATTTCAGGAAAAACTATTTGTCTTTTAATACTCAAAAGATATTTCTCGAGTCTTGCCGCATCTTGTGCTAACGATTTTTTAAGTTCAATTCTGTATGCAGGACCATCTTGATATGGTTTATAATATGTAAAATAAAGTTCCGATTCTTTCCCTTTGGTAGTTAGGGGCTTGATAGCCTCTGCGAGTGCCTGATTTAATTCGTCCCTCTCCACAATTTCCAAATTACACTTAATGTGTAAATCATCCCAAATTTTTCTTTTTTCTTCGATACTTTGACCCACTGATAAAGGTTTTAAATATTCGTTTTCATTTAATCCTAAAGAAAAGAATGTTTTATCATCAATTTTTATTTTGTACTTTGATAAGAAAGCGTCAATAATATCCCGAGAAGAACTATATTTAGCTAATGCGATAATCCGGTCATCGTTGAAAGCCGCTTTTATGATATCCGGTATATCGGGGATAATCTTTTTATAAGTTTCTTGAAGAAAATCTCGTAGAGCTTGTGCGTATTCCTCTCCAACACTATCGTCCTTTGCTGACAACATGCTATTGATTTTGAGGATAGAGGTGAAATGTGCCCCGTCCATGATTCTTATATCGTGCTCCGCATTTGCTAAAACACTTAACTCCATTAAAAACATGACACCCTGCCCTAAACGTGCGTTTGCCTCATCGTGCGATAAAGCTGTCTGCCATTGATAATATTGATTTTTATCACCACCCCAATCCTTGGTCTTGTCTTCGGTCAATCCTTCAACACCGACTGCTACGGCTAATAACAAATCCGATCCGGTCATCTTTTCTAGAATAAAACTCCCATCTACGGCAACAAGAGAAGTTGAATATTCTGATGTAGATAGTTTTGATAACTTCCCCGAGTTTCTTAAATGATCTATGCCCTGCTTAATTGGTTCGTCCTGAATATCAAACATGCTGTTCATTTTTTCTACCGTTGTTGGCACGCGATTTAAAATTTTTGCCAATAATTCATCTGGCAAATGGGCATAGTTTCGATTTTCTGATTGGTTCTCCATATTGGCTTTTAGATATTTTTGCAGAGCTGTTTATACTTTTTCAAATCCTTGCGAGTCTGCTGAATAAACTCATCTCCGGAAAAATCATAATATGTTTTATCTTTATCAGCGTGTGGTATTGCCCAACGGTCTTTCCAAAATTGTGTTATTTCTGAAACATTACGATGACGCCAAACGGGTTTCTTGTTTGACTGTATTACTTCTTTCAAATTTTTTACCATTGGGAAAAGATAAACGGCTCGTTGGATTCCGTGAGTAATACCATTCGCAAAACCCAATGACTGCAAGGCTTGGTCTATAAGACGCATTTTCCGTGAGGGTCCGTTACCAAATCCACGTTCCGTTTCATAACCTCTTTTTTTAAGGTACGAAACCAGATCTTCATAAAGCGCATTTGGTATGTGGAATGTCCCACTCCCTTTCGTGTAGCCAATAAATTCGGAAACTACCTCTCCTTGAAATTTCAATCGATTATAAACACTACTTTTGCCGTATGCGCCCGTAGTTGTAATAAATAGCAAGTTAGATGGTAGTTTTCTATCAAGCAGAAGTGTTTTTTGATCTTTGTACTTTTTATGGAACTTTTTCTTAATGGTTTCTGCGGTCATCAGGAGAGCAATGAGCTTTCCGCCGCGAATATCGTTATAAGGTGGTAAAGCTCCAATTCTTTGAGCGCTAAGGGATTGATTTACCCAAAAATCCCGCTTATCCGGTTTTATCCCCAAATGTTTATCTCTTGCGCTCCAGCTAAGTATCGGGCTTTGAAGCCCAATCAGCCCAATAGGTGCATTGTGGTATTTGTCCCAGATTATAAAACGCATCTGCCGTCCGTAGGCATGCTCATAAGGCAGACTCCACCAAACAATATTCCACCATCGGAAAAAATCTTCTTCCCGACTTCCACTTTCAATCTCTATAATTTCTGGTTCAATTTTCGCAACATCTAAGTCCTCACCGTCAATGAGGTGATCCTGTATTAGGGGGATTTTATCCAGAAGAAATTGCTCACTTGCGCTAACCCTTTCTGCCTTAGCTAACTCGTGCACCTTGCGCTTTTCTTCCAGCCCGTCATTTTTGAGCACAAAAACGCCATCCGGTCTTAAGTTGTATCCTTGCCTTCGCAAGATTCTGTTTACTTCTATTTTCAAATTTATCGCTGGAATTGTTTGCATAAAAAACTATTTTGTTAATTCATCAATACTTACGCCAAGGACTTTCGCCACTTTCTTTAAGGTATCGAGTGTGGGATTTTTATTTTTGCCCGCCTCAATTTTGACAATTGTATTGTTCGCAACATCGGAAAGGCGGGCTAACTTCTCCTGTGAAAGCCCTTTAGTTTCTCGCATTTTTCTCAAATTTTGTGATATATTTGACATATAATACTGCGGTAGTAGAATTAGAGTATCAGCACCCCTCACTTGCTATCATAATACTAGGAAATTTGAAAAATGACAAACTAAGGAGTTCCTTAATCTTTCTCGTGCAAGGAGGAAGAGGCAAGGAAAAGAATTTGTCTAGCCAAAAATTCCCTTCCTAATTCAAAATTAGCAATCGGCTCAATGGTAAAGTTCCGTTGAGCCGATTTTGAAAATTTTGCGAAAAGCGATAAAATATAGGGAAAGAAAATATAGCGTGATTTATTATGAATAACATTCTCGTTTTCCTTGTGGGTGTTGTTGCGGGAGCGGGGCTATGGTCTCTTGCGTCGCGAAGGCGCGCCGAGCCGGCTTTGCCGAAGGAAAAGGCGAAAGGCGAACGCGGCGCCGTTGGCCTCATTCGCAAACAAGAAAAAATAAAGCAAGAAAATATAAACAAAATTTTAGCTTACCTTGCTCCTCGCGCTAAAGTCGCGAATAGCGAAGTCGAAAAACTTCTTAATGTTTCTGACGCGACCGCGACCCGCTACTTAGACGAATTAGAGAAAAAAGGACGAGTGAGGCAAATAGGCAGGACTGGTCGGGAGGTCTATTACGAAAAGATATAATGGCATTTTTTTCAAACGGCTCAACGGATAGCATCCGTTGAGCCGTTAATGTTGATTAAAAACACTGATTAAGATAGAGTAGGGTTTATGACATTTAAGAAATTAACTCTCAAGAACGGGCTCCGGATAATTTTGGCGCCCAAAGAAGATAGTTTGGCCAGCACGATTTTGATTTTGGTCGAAGCCGGCTCAAAATACGAGGCGAGAGAAGTAAACGGCCTTTCGCATTTTCTGGAGCATATGTGCTTTAAGGGCACAGAGCGCCGTCCCCGGGCGATTGATATCGCCTCGGAACTCGATTCCATCGGCAGCCTCTACAACGCTTTCACCGGCCTTGAATACACCGGTTACTTTGCCAAAGCCGAGCCGCGACACTTTGATACGATTTTGGACGTGGTTTCGGATATTTATTTGAATCAGATTTTTGATCAAAAAGAAATTAACAAAGAAAGAGGGGTGATCATCGAAGAAATCAATATGTATGAAGATTTGCCGATGCGCCGAGTCCATGAACTTTTTACCGAACTCTTATACGGCGACCAGCCCGCGGGCTGGAGCATTGCCGGTCGAAAAGAAATAATTCAAAAACTGAATCGCGAAGACTTCATTAAATATAAAGGCGAGCATTATCTCGGCCAGTCCACGATCGTGGTCTTGGCCGGCAAGTTCGACGAGGGGGCGGCAGCCGAAAAAATTGAAAACGCTTTTTCGCAGATTAAAATTACTCCTAAAGTCGGAAAAATAAAAACCGAAGAAAAGCAAGAAAAACCCGGGGTATGTTTAAAATCAAAAAAAACCGACCAGACGCATTTAATTTTGGGAGTGAGAGCTTTTGATGTTTTTGACGAAAGAAAATACGCCCTGGATCTTTTAGTTGATATTTTGGGCGGCAGCATGAGCTCGCGTCTTTTCCAAAAGATAAGGGAAGAGATGGGCGCGGCTTATTATGTTCGGGCCGGCGCCGATCTTTTCTCTGACCACGGGTATCTCGCGGCCCAGGCCGGCATTGATTATAATCGAATCGAAGCCGTGCTCGAAGCCATACTCGAAGAATTTAAGAAGATCAAAGAAAAGCCGGTTTCGGACGCGGAACTCGAAAAAGCCAAAGAGCATTCCGTGGGTACCTTAATGCTGGGGCTTGAAACCTCTGATGCTTTGGCCGGTTTTTACGGCGATCAAGAGGTCGTAACGCGGCGCCTCGTTTCTCCCCAAGAGCTCGCTTCCAAAATCCGCAAGGTAAAAGCCGAAGAAATTCAAGCGGTAGCAAGCGAGATATTTAAAGACGAAAGGCTTAACTTGGCCGTTATCGGCCCCCTCACGAATCAAGAAAAATTTGAAAAAATATTGACGCTGCGGTAAAATTGTACTATGTCTCCCTTAGAAGTTTCTTGGGCATCGCTTTGGCGTATTTTCCTGATGATTATTTTGGCAGGCGCCTTATATCTCACGCGCGATGTTTTACTCATCCTTTTTTTGGCGATTATTATCGCCGCCGCCCTTGACGGAATAATAAATTTTTTGGAGCGAAAAAGAATTCCCAGAATTTTAGGGGCATTTTTTGTTTTTCTGGCGCTTTTGGGAATGGTTGCCTTGATTTTATACACTGTCATTCCGGTTGCCATAGTCGAATTCAAAACCCTTCTTGCGAGTGTCAGCAAATTGAGCTTGCCGGTTTTTGGCTCATTCGACGCAGCGGACTGGTTCCAGAATGTCGATAAAAAATTAGGAGCTTGGGCCGACACCCTATTTAGCGGCGGCGTCTCTCTTTTCGACTTTATCGGGAAAATTTTCGGCAATGTGATTTTAATTATCACCACCTTTGTTTTGGCTTTTTACTTAACGATCAGCCGGGACGGCGTCGAACGCTTTTTAAAAACCATTCTGCCGGCCAATTACGAAGATTACGCCATCGACGTTTACCATCGCGTCCGAAAAAAAATGGGGTTATGGTTTCAAGGACAGCTGATTTTGATGCTCGCGGTGGGAGTGCTCGTGTTTACGGGATTGCGGATTTTAGGAGTAAAGTATAGCCTGATCCTGGCGATTCTCACCGGGTTTTTAGAAATAGTGCCGGTGGCCGGACCGATCTTTTCAGGAATTTTGGCGTCGCTCGTCGCCTTTTCCGACTCATGGGTTTTGACGTTTTGGACAGCCGGCTTATTCCTAATCATTCAACAGATCGAAAATCATCTTTTGGTCCCGGTGGTTATGAGAAAAACCGTTGGCGTGAGCCCGGTTGTAGTCGTAATTGCCATCTTGGCCGGATCGAAAATAGCCGGCCTCACGGGTATACTTTTGGCCGTGCCAGCCACCATTATCTTCCAGGAACTTTTATCTGACTGGGAAATAAGAAAAGCAAGAATTAAAGGCAATCGATTGGAAGTTTAAAGGGCTTTCTCTAAATTTTCAAGACAGAGTCGCAGAAAATTTAGTATAGAAAACCTTTACCGAGCACATAAGATAAAAAGTGTAGAGAAAATCACTCATACCTCTTTTTATCTTATGTGCTCGGTGCTCAATGTTGTAGCTAAATTTGCTGCGCATTGAGCTTGCAAATTTAGACAACATTGGCATGAAACTTTCCGACGCGGCTTTAAAAATTATTCCGGATTCCCGCGGAGAAAATACTTTGCGAGCCCATCTCTTCGGCTCGGGTTTCAATGTCGAGGCCGATGTTCCAAGCGGCGAGAGTCGCGGCCGGCACGAGGCTTTTGTTTTAGAACCGGAGAAAGCCGTTAAAAAATTCGACGAAATTAAATCAGAGATTCTCGAAACGGATTTTGAAAGCCAATCCGATTTAGACGCCTTTCTTTTGGCTTTGGACGGCACAGAAGATAAAAGCAATCTCGGCGGCAATTTAACCTTAGCACTTTCCTTGGCTTGGGCCCGGCTTAAAGCCAAAACCGAAAAACAGGAATTATTTCAATATATCCGTTCTATTTCTCAATTACCAATTACCAATTACCAGTTACCAAATCCTATTTTTAACGTTATTGAAGGTGGCGTCCATGCTCAAAACGAGTTGGAATTTCAGGAATTTCAAGTTATTCCGGCTATTTCAGATACTTCGGGTATTTCTAATTTCAGCGACGCTCTGGGATTGGGAAGAGAATTTTATTACGAATTAAAATCGCTTTTGGAGAAAAAATTCGGCAAGGAAAATATTTCTCTGGGAGACGAAGCCGGCTTTTCCGCTCCTTTTGGGAAAAACGAAGAGGCGCTCGAGACTTTAGCCGGCTTGATTCAAAAAAATAATTATCCCTTGTCAATCGGAATGGATTTTGCCGCCAGCCAATTTTTTAAAAATGGATCGTATATTCTAAACGGTAAAGAATACGCGCCCGCGGACCTTCTCAAATTTTATTTAAAGTTAATTTCTGATTATAAAATTATCGCGCTGGAAGATCCCTTTAACGAAGAAGCCTTTGACGATTTTGGCCGTTTAAACGCGGAATTCGAGCGAGGAAGTCTAGAGACCTATCTTCGCGGCGCGGGGAATTTAAAAACAGCCGAAAACGTCAAGCATCAAAAACCGACCCCGCCGCTTTTGATCGCCGATGATCTTACCGTGACCAATAACGCGCGATTAAAACTCGCGATCGAAACCCGCGCCGCCGGAGCCTTGATAATTAAACCCAATCAAGCAGGAACCCTGACTGAAACCTTGGAGGTGGCGAGAACCGCGTCCGAACACGGATGGAAAACCGTGGTCAGTCACCGGAGCGGAGAAACAATGGATGATTTTATCGCTGATCTCGCAGTTGGTATCAACGCCTGGGGGATTAAAGCCGGCGCGCCAGCGAAACCAGAGAGATTGGTTAAATACGAGAGGATTATCAAAATATTACGATGACAGCGTTTGTCATTGTTATTGTCATAGTCATAGTAGTGCTTTCAAAAGGCTCTGGCCGGTCATCTCTTTGGGCTTGGGCAAATTCATCAGCTCGAGAATGGTCGGCGCCACATCCGCCAAAATACCGATAGTCTGGGTTTCTTCTCTCTGAATTTCGGAAACGGTCTTTTGTTTTTCGAATTCTTTGGCAATCAAGTAAAACGGCACCGGACCGGGATCGTGCTTGGTTTCCGTAAGTCCAGTCAATGGATCAAAAACTCTTTCAATATTTCCGTGATCAGAGGTAACCACAAGAATGGAATTGGTTTGGAGACAAACTTCCATAATTTTCCCTAGAGCGTCGTCCACGCTCCGCACCGCCTCAAGACAGGCTTCATAGTTTCCGGTATGGGCAATCATATCCGGGTTCGCGAAGTTCGTGAGAACAAAATCAAAAACCCCCTCACTCACCGATTCAACCAGTCGTTGGGTAATCTCCGGAGTCATCATTTGAGGATGATCGTCTTGTCTGGGAGTTTTTCTTGAAGGAATGAGCACTCGATATTCGTTTTTGTAAGGTTCTTCCACTAACCCGTTAAAAAAATAGGTAATATGCGGATATTTTTGCGTTTCCGCGATTCTAAATTGAACTTTTTGATTTTCCGATAAAATCTTTCCCAGTGAATTTTGCGGCTTTTCCGGACGAAACGCCACCTCTGCCTTAAAATCCGGCTCGTATTCGGTCATTGTCGCAAGATAGACATTGGACAGTTTTTTAACGGCGAATTTATTAAAAGTCGGGAGGGCGAAAGGAGAGGCGATCTGACGCATTCGATCTTCTCGAAAATCGAAAAAAATAACGGCGTCATTGGACTGGATGGGCCGTTTTGCTTTTCCCGTAAGCGTCGGCTCGACGTACTCGTCGTTAAAATTTTTAGCGTAGGTTTTTTTGACATGCGCTTCCACATCCTCGACTATTTCGCCGTCACCCAATAAGACTTTGTAGACCCTTTCGGTTCTTTCCCAATGATTATCGCGGTCCATGGCGTAAAAACGGCCGCTTAAGCTGGCTAAAAGCTCTCGGGGGATTTCTTTTAAAAGATTGATCGCCGAATAAGGCGAGCTGTCTCGGCCATCGGTAAACAAATGCAGATTAATTTTAGAAATTTTTTCTTGTTCGGCAAATTGGAGAAGAGCCCTTAAATGCTCCAGCGAGGAATGAACATTCCCGGAAGTTAAGAGTCCGACAATATTTACCGATGATTGATTGTCTCGGGCGTGGCCAAAGGCTTTTTTTAGAACGGGGTTTTGGAAAAAAGTCTTATCTCTCACGCTCAAGGTAATTTTGGGGTAGTGCTGATAGATAACTTGGCCGGTGCCGATATTCAAGTGGCCGACCTCGCTGTTGCCCTCTTCGCCCCAAGGCAGGCCGACGCTGATGCCCGAGGCCTGAAGCGAACCAGCCGGAAAACGCAGTCTAATAGCCCTTAGATTTTCCGGGTTGACCACGTGGATGGGATTGGATTCGTCGCTCTTCCCTATCCCCCAGCCATCCAAAATAAGAAGAACCACCGTTCGTTTTGACATAGCTTTATTTTAGTATTATACTCTACTTATAACAATTGGTAGTTCCTAATCCAATTCAAAAAATCAACGAATAACGAATCTGTCCGAATAAATTCGTTATTCGCTGATTTATTATGGAGAAGTTAGCGAACAATTTAAAATATGAGCGCGTTCAATCCTGTCTGGGGGCTGGTTTTGATTTTGGGCGTGATTTTGGGTTACTTCATCCGGCGGCAGGTCGCCTCTCGCCGGGCGAGCTCGATTGAAGAGAGATTAAAAAAGCAAACCGAAGAAGCTAAGGCGAAGTCGAAAGAAATAATTCTCGAAGCTCAAGAAAAGGCCGCTGCCCTTCTTGAGGAAATAAAAAAGGAGGAGAAAGAAAGCAAGGTTCAGCTCGGCCGTCTCGAAGAAAGACTCATTAGAAAAGAAGAGTCGCTCGAAAAACAAGCGGCTGATTTGGTTGACCAAGAAAAGCGGCTGGGAGCGGAGATTGAAAAACTGAAAGGTTTGAAACAAGAGGTTGACAGCTTGAAGCAAAATACAGTAAGAGAGCTTGAAAGAATTTCCGGCTTAAGCCGAGCCGAAGCCAAAGACCTGCTTGTTGCCAAGATTAAATCGGATTATAACGAAGAGCTGGCTCTTGCCATTCAAAAACTGGAAAGAGAAAAAAGAGACGAACTCGAGAAAAAATCTCTGGAGGTAATGACCGTGGCCATCCAACGCTACGCGCGTTCTCATGTTTCCGACATAACCACCACGGTCTTCAATCTTAAAGACGAGGATTTGAAAGGTAAGATCATCGGCCGCGAGGGAAGAAACATCCGGGCGCTGGAGAGGGCAACCGGAGTGGAGTTTGTGATTGACGAAACGCCGGAGAGTATTCTTATTTCTTCTTTCGATCCGGCGCGCCGCGAGGTGGCGAGGCTGGCTTTGGAAAAGCTGATTAAAGACGGCCGGATTCAGCCGGCTAAGATAGAAGAGAAGGTTGAAGAAGCCAAACAGGAATTAAACAAAAAAATAATGGAAATCGGGGAGGCCGCCGCTTACGAAGTGGGAATTTACGATCTGCCGAAAGAGATTATTCAGCTTTTGGGCCGGCTTCACTTCCGAACCAGCTATGGCCAGAACGTTCTTTTAAATTGCATTGAGACGGCGCATTTAGCCGCTATGATAGCCGCGGAGTTGGGTCTTGACCCGGAGGTGGCGAAAAAAGCCGGACTCCTGCATGATATCGGCAAAGCCATTGATCACGAAGTTCAAGGAAGCCACGTTGATCTCGGCAGAAAAATTCTCAAAAAGTACAACATTCAGAACGAAGTAATTGAGGCAATGGAAGCCCATCACGAAGAATATCCTTTTGCGTCGCCGGAAGCCTATATAGTGGCGGCAGCCGATGCCCTATCCGCCAGTCGTCCCGGAGCGCGGAGAGATACGATTGAAAATTATATCAAGCGTCTTGGGGAGTTGGAAAAAATCGCCGCTGGTTTTGACGGAGTAAAAAACGCTTACGCTGTTTCCGCCGGACGGGAAATAAGGATTTTCGTGGTGCCGGAAAAAATTGATGATTTCGGCGCTCTTCAGCTCGCCAAAAATATTGCCGGTAAAGTGCAGTCGGATTTAAAATACCCAGGAGAAATCAAGGTAAATGTCATTCGAGAAATAAGAGCGGTGGAATACGCCCGGTAAGCCATATTTGACTTTCCACAGGTTATCCTTGTTTTTACCAGATTTTTCCTATATAATTTGGGGATAAAATAAATTGCCAAAGGTCGACGGGAATAGTAAATAGTAAATAGTAATTAGTAAATAGATAAGGAATATAAATTACTAATTACCAATTACTAATTACCGATCACTATGAATAAAGTTGGACTCGTTGAGGCAGTAATGAAAGCTGCTGGTTTAGAGGTAAAAAAACAAGCCACTGGCGCCGTTGATGCTGTTTTCGATACCATTACCCAAACAATGAGCCGGGGCGAAGAAGTGGCTATTGCCGGTTTCGGCACCTTTCGAGTGGCGAAGAGAGCGGCTCGAATGGGTATTAATCCCCGAACAGGCGAGAAGATTCAGATTGCCGCTTCGGTAAAACCAAAATTCCGAGCTGGGAAAGCCTTAAAAGAGGCCGTAAAATAGAGGATTTTTAGCTCGCGAACCAAATTAAATAGTCCCGACCGCGGTCGGGACTATTTAATTCAAGCGCCAGCAATTCCTCGCCGCTTGCGGCGAGGATGAATGGCGTAGATAGGAATTTCGGCGGAGCCGACCCTTATTGGATCGAACCCGCCCTGATGCCGCGTTCCGACTTGTCGGAACGCGGACGGGTTCAATTTCTAATGGCTCTCTCTATTTTCGTAAGTATTTCGCGCGTTTCTTTAATTTTCTCTAATGATTCTTCGATATTGTTATTCTTTAAATTTTCCTCCGCGATTTTAAAATCATTGACTGCCTCCTGAAGCAGGATGTCGATTTTCGGACCAGGAGAAACGTTCTCCGAAGAAGGTTTATTTTGAAGAATATATTTAATCTCGTTCAATTTAAGCTGAATCGAAGCATTAATTTCATCCGCCTGGACTACCAGAGCGTCTTTTCGGGCCTGGTGCGTAAAATAAAAAATCAGGAGAGTTGAAATAACGACTGCTCCGCCGATCTCGAGGCTGGTTTGTAAGCGAAAGGTTTTTAATACGTCAAAAAAGCGCGCTTTTTCCGCTTTGGGTCCGGAAGCCAGTATTAAAAATCGGGATCGGGCCGAATACGCCGAATCCGGCTCGATTTTCCTTAGTTCTTTTAAATAAGTTAATAAGTTTTTATTCATGCTTCTGTTTTCACATTTAAGGTTTTTTTGAGCTTTTGGATGGCCCGGTGTTGAAGAAGTCTCACATTCTCGGGCTTTTTTTCTAAAATACGCGCGACTTCATCCGGCGAAAGCTCCTCCACGAATCTTAGAATAACAATGTCTTGTTCAATTTGATTAAGACATCTCAATGCTTCTTCTACGCGCGCAAGGTCAAGGTTTTGGTCTATGATTTTCGAAAGATCATCGTCTCCGGTTTCTTCAAGCTCGTTATTTACCACCTCCTCGAGATCAATATGGATTTTTTTTGTTCGGTAGTAATCAATGATTTCGTTGCGGGCAATGCGGTAAAGCCAGCTCGAGAAGGGAAAACCCTCGAACCGGTATTCGATGATTTTCTCGAATCCCTGAAGAAAAACCTGATGGGTGAGGTCCTCGGCTTCCTCACGAAGGCCTACTTTAAGATAGATAAACCGGTAAATTTGCGGTTGATAATGATCGTAAAGAAGGCCAAAAGCCTGGGCCTCACCCTTAATGGCGTGTTTTATGAGATTTTTCTCGCCATCTAACATAGATAACGAAGCAGAAAGTGATTAGTTTCCGATTCGGGAAAATGTTGATTTTGGAGCGGGCCGCCCAAGTAGAACTTGGTCGAGCCTCGCTCAAAATTTTTGCAAAAATTTTGAGCGGGTGAAGGGAATCGAACCCTCGTACTCTGATTGGCAACCAGATGCACTGCCACTGTGCTACACCCGCATTCAGTCTTCTTAATATAATCTTGTCCAACTGCTCCGTACAGGCTGTGGGCAGAGAGGGACTTGAACCCTCAAAGGATTACTCCCATAGCGTTCTGAACGCTACGTGTTTGCCAATTTCACCATCTGCCCATACATTTGGTTATTTAAACACCCTTTTCGTCTTCATATACCACTTCTCTATAGCAGAGAATCGGTCCGAGGGCAAGGCAATAAAATTTTCTTCAAAACCTTGAAGTCCGCCGCGAATTACATAAAGGTAATTCGGCGAAAAAAGAAAGATGGCCGGAGCCTCGCCGGAAATAAGCGAGTTTAAACTGGCTAAATCTTTTCTCCGAGCCGTCTCGTCTTCGTCAGTCCGGATCGATTCCAAGAGCGCGTCGGCCAGCCGGCTTTCGTAAAGAGACAAATTCAGCCCGGGATAAAATCTTTCCGAAGAATGCCAAAAGGAAAAAGGATCGGGATTTTCGCCAAAAGTGTTTCCAAAAAGAATCATTTCATAGTCGCGAGCTTTGAGCACGCTGTTCGTAATTTCCTCGTGAGACTTCACCGAGACGTTAAGCTTCACGCCGATTTTTAACCAGTCGGAAGCAATAAGATTCGCCGCCTCAACCAAAAAGGAATTGTCCGGCACAATTAGATTAAATTCCATTTTGGCAGTTTCTCCGGAACCGGCAATCAGCCGACCGCCCTTGTCAAGGAGCGGCCCGATTCTTTTTTCCATTATTCCCCCTTCACCCGGGCGCCAGCCGTTTTCCGTGAAAAGAGACAACGCTTTGTCCGGCAAAATAAGAGCGGGCTCGCCGTAAGGCGCGGCCTTGTATCCCTCCATTCCGGGAAGAAGCGGCCCCTCTACTCGGAGGGCGTGATTCCCGAAAACTTTCTCAATAATTTTTTTGCGGTCAACGGCAAGCCCCAAGGCAATTCTTATATTTTTTTCTTGGAGAGCCGGAGCGGAGGCTAAATTAAAGAAAATGGCGTTGTAGCGGGGCATTCTCAAATCGTACGTCTGCTTCGCGACCGTGATTTTTTCCAAATCCGGCGCGTCGAGATTGCCCGCGCCGTCAACTATCCCCCTGTTTACCGCTTCAATCAATTCGTCCTTGCTGGGATAGAATTTGAAAATCAGATTATTCAAATACGGCCGCTCCCCTAAATAATTTTCGTTCCTTGTAAGCTGATATTGACTGATGAATCCGTCTCTTTTTTTCTCGATCGAAAGAAATTTAAACGGTCCGCTCGCGACCGGTTCCAGGTTAAAACTGGAAAGCCGGATATTGGCCGGCGGCAAAACCCCGAAGATATGCTTGGGAATCGGTCTCAAATCTTTCAAATTGTTTTTAAAGAAGGCGTAAGGAGAAGCTAATTTTAATTTGAATTCCAATTCGCTTACTCGCTCGGTCTCCACCCCCTGCCAAGCGAGAAACAAGGGAGAACGAGTATCGGGATCCTGAATCAGATTGATCGTAAAAATAACGTCATCGCTCGTAATCTCCACTCCATCATCCCAACGGGCATCGGGCTTAAGCCGGAGATTCCAAGATTTACCCTTGTCGTTCACCTTATAACTCTCCGCCAAATCCAAAACGTCGCTGAATAAAATTTCCGTCAAATCCCTATCCGGATCGTTCTCGCCCACCAAGACCGGATTCACAAAACTTAATTGCCCGACTACGCCTTCGCGGTATTCGCCGCCCAAAGCCGGAATTTCTTTTGTTTTCTCGCCGATAAAATTCGCGCCAATAAAAATTCCGCTTACCGCGAAAACCAAAAGGCTGGAAGCAAAAATCAACCTCTCAAGGCGCGAAAAAATTTTCCAGATTTTAAGGATTCCCGAAAACAAAGTGGGTTAAAAAGATTGCCCGACTATATTAAAAAGCGAGAGGCCGACAAAAATCAAAGAGAGAACGACGGTGGCGAAAAAGATAACGCGCTCCAGCCCTCGGCGTTGATGATAGACCTCGCCCTCCACGCCTCCGAAAATAGAAGAGGCGCCGGAAGACCGCTCTTGAAGCAAGATCAAAGCGATCAAAAGAACGGAAACGATAATTTGAACAATAGAGATGAACATAGACGGTAATTGGTAATTAGTAATTAGAAATTTTTTACTTGTATACTCTTTTCACGGCAAAGTGGATTAAAAAATTCGTGAGTCCGATAATAAGCGTAGCATAAAAAAGAGGCAAAAGTCCATTGATGGTCAAAGTGGCAGAGTAGAGGTCGAGAATGTAGAGTAATATCATATTCACCAAAATTATTCCTAGACCCAAGGTCAGAAAAATAATCGGGCCCAAAATCAGCTTGAAGACCGGACCCAGAAAGAAGTTAATAAAGGTAAAAATAGCGGCAACCTGGGTCGTTGACCAGAAGTCGGAGGGAATGCTCACGCCGGACACAAAATTGTTTACCACCCAAAAAGCGACCAGATTGGAAAAAAACGCGATAATGAACCGAGAGGCGATTTTCATAGTTTTATGATTTTAGCACATCTACGTTATCCACAAAAGACGCTTTCTATATTAAGGTTTGAGATGTATAATATACAAAGGTAATCAAACCCCGTCACCTTTGGAAGATTGCGTTTCTTATAAACGCCGTGGTTTGACTATATCCGTTTTCCCAAAGACCAAATTTTGGGAATGCGGGGCTAATTAAACAAGAAACGACAATAGCGTTTACTATCTTCCAAAGGTACGGGGCAAAGGTCGAAAAAACTCGGAAACACAATTATGATACTTCAAAGCTGGGCAGAAGTTACAAGCACTAACCTTCAGAGAGTCTGGGCAGGGGTTTTAGAAACACTGCCTTTAATTATCGGGGCCATTGTCGTAATTATCGTCGGACTGGTGGTTGCCTCTCTTATTAAATGGCTGGTCGAGAGCCTGATTAAAGGAATCAAGCTTGACGTTCTCCTTGAAAAATTGGGGCTCACAACCTATTTAAGCCGGGCAGGGCTAAACCTGGACTCGGGGCGATTTTTCGGCCTTTTGGTTTACTGGTTTTTAGTTATTGTTTTCGTATTGGCCGCGTCCGACATTCTGCATCTCTGGGGCTTATCAATCTTCTTGAGCAATGTTTTGGCCTATGTCCCCAACGTAATCGCCGCCATGCTGATGATCCTCGCGGCGGTGGTGGCGGCCAAATTCCTGAAGTCGTTAGTCGGCGCTTCCATTATGAGCGCCAAACTTCACGCTTCAAGATTCTTAGGCACTTTCACCTGGTGGGCGGTTGTCATTTTCGGATTACTCGCGGCGCTCTATCAGCTTTTGGGTAATTCCGCCACTACCCTAATAAATACCCTGGTTACGGGCGTCATCGCGATGATTGCTCTGGCCGGCGGTATCGCCTTTGGTTTGGGCGGCAAAGAATACGCGGCGCATCTCTTGGAAAAGCTAAGGGAGCACACCGAAGAAGAATAAGCGGAGCTCCACGGGAAACGAAGGATCGCCTTTCTAGAAAGACGAAACAAAAATTCCCCGCCTTAGGCGGGGAATTTTTGTTGTTGACCCCAACACCAATAGTGGATAGGTTATCATAATAAAGAAAAATTTTGTATATATATTTATAATTTAAACCAATTTGGCAGAAATATGGTTAGACGAGAATTTATCAATCCACTATTGGTGTGGGGTTGAAAAAACCCAATTTATATGCTAAGATGTTGAAAACCCATGACTATTACCTGGTACGGCGAAGGCAGTTTTAAAATTCAGACCGGAGAAACCTCGCTTCTCACGGATCCGTTTGACCCTATAACAGGGCTTACTCCTCCCCGGTTTAAGCCTCAAATTATTCTCAAAACCCTGAATGCTATCGCTGATCTTTCGGCGAAGGACGCCAAAAATCGAGATGGGCTTTCCATAAACGGCGCGGGCGAATACAATCTAAGGGGCATAAATATCTTGGGCATTCCGCTCACAGAAGAATCAACCGGCAAATTTTTAAAAACCATCTATATTCTGGAAGCCGAGGATATCCGGCTTTGTCTTCTCGGGCACCTGTCCGAAGCGCCGGAAACGGCCACTCTTCAGAAAATCGGGGAGATTGACATTCTTTTTATTCCGGCCGGCGGCAAACCGTTTCTCGATCAAAAATCAAGTTTTAAGCTCGTGAAGCAGATTGAACCCAAAATAGTCATTCCATCATTTTTTAAACTGCCGGGCCTGAAACGTCCGGCGGCCGACGT
The DNA here is from genome assembly GCA_016188075.1 of Candidatus Wolfebacteria bacterium. Classification (GTDB taxonomy): domain Bacteria; phylum Patescibacteriota; class Minisyncoccia; order UBA6257; family UBA9933; genus JACPIO01. The sequence continues at coordinate 30,819 of JACPIO010000017.1, forward strand.
CCAAACCTTCCTCGATGAAGTGAATCACAAAAAAATAGATTCCCAAGAAAAATTATCCATAAAAAGCAAAGAGTTAAGAGAAAGCAAATCAATGCAAATCGCGGTTTTAAAAATTTAATCCAAGCGCCAGCAATTCCTCGCCGCTTGCGGCGAGGATGAATGGCGCGACTAGAAATCTCGGCGGAGCCGACCCTTATTGGATCGAACCCGCCCTGATGCCGCGCCGCTTGCGGCGCGGACGGGTTCACAATGCAAGCGATAAAAAAATTCCTCGAAAAAATTCAAAATTCCGACGAGGCGGCGAAAAAACGCTGGGTGGCGGGCGCGAGCGCCCTTGCCATGATCATGATCATTTTTTTCTGGGCTTTCACAATGAATCCGTTAGCCGATTCGACCTCTCGTCTTCGCGGAGAGGCGGGGCCGGGTTTCTGGGAAATTTTTACAAGCGGTTTAAGAGAGGTAACGGCGTCGATCAAAAATGAATTGAAAAATCTGTCTTCAACATTAATCGAAGAGCGATCAATTACCATAGAGAAATAATGATTATGGAAAATCAAAAAAATCAGCGCGTCGAAAAACGCGAAATCACGGAAGAATTGAAAGAATCCTATTTGAACTACGCGATGTCCGTTATCGTCTCGCGCGCTCTGCCGGACGTCCGGGACGGCTTAAAGCCGGTGCAGCGCCGAATTCTCTGGACAATGTGGGACGACGGCTTAACCCACAGCGCCAAATTTCGGAAATCAGCTAACGTAGTCGGGGCGGTTTTGGGCCGTTACCACCCGCACGGCGATGCGGCAGTTTACGACGCTCTGGCCCGCATGGCCCAAGACTTTTCGCTGCGGTATCCTTTAGTTGACGGTCAGGGTAATTGGGGCAGCGTTGACGGGGACAATCAGGCGGCCATGCGTTACACGGAGGCAAGACTTTCCAAGATTGCCGAGGAAACGCTTTTCGATATCGAAAAGGAAACTGTTGATTGGCAGCCGAATTATGACGCCACGCGCCAGGAACCAAAAGTTTTACCGGCCAAACTTCCCAGTCTTCTTTTAAACGGCACAATGGGCATTGCCGTGGGCATGGCCACGAACATCCCTCCACATAACTTGGGAGAAGTCATTGATGCCGCCGACCACCTAATCGTGAATCCCAAAGCAACGACCGAGGATTTGATGAATCACATCCAAGGCCCGGATTTCCCGACCGGCGGGATTATTTACAATAAAAAAGCCATTGTCGAAGCTTATATTTCCGGCCGCGGCCCCATCACCTGCCGAGCCAAATCCGAAATCGAAGAGCGCAAAGCCGGACAATTCAATATCGTAGTTACGGAAATCCCCTATCAAATCAATAAATCCGAACTTTTAATCAAAATCGCCGAGCTCGTTAACGAGAAAAAAATTGAAGGCATCCGCGACCTTCGAGATGAAAGCGACAGAGACGGAATGAGGATTGTGATTGAACTCAAGACCGACGCGGTGCCGCAGAAAATTTTAAATCAGCTTTATAAACACACAGACCTCCAAAAAGATTTTCATTTGAATATGATTGCTTTGGTTCGGGGTATCGAACCCCAACTTTTATCCTTGAAAGAAATTTTGGCCGCCTACCTCGAACACCGAAGAGTGGTGGTGGAAAAACGAACCCGGTTCGAACTTCAGAAAGCCAAAGAAAGGGCTCATATTCTCGAAGGTTTGTCCCGTGCGCTTTCGGTCATTGATAAAATCATCGCCACCATCAAAAAATCAAAAGACCGGGACGAGGCGCGGGTCAATTTGGTAAAAAATTTCAAACTGACGGAAATCCAGGCAACGGCGATTTTGGAGATGCGGCTTCAGACTTTAGCGGCTTTGGAACGCCAGAAAATCGAGGACGAACTCGAAGAAAAAAGAAAATTGATTATCGAGCTCGAAGCCATTCTCAAAAGCCCGGAGAAAATTCAAAAAATCATAAAAAACGAACTTCAGGAATTGAAAAAAAATTACGGCGACGAACGCCGAACCCAAGTGGTCGCAGGCGGCCTTCAAGAATTCAAACAGGAAGATTTAGTACCTCAAGAAGAAACCATTATTACTTTCTCGGAAGACGGCTACGTGAAACGACTCCCGCCCTCAAGCTTTAAAACGCAGAAACGCGGCGGCAAGGGATTAATTGGTCAGGAAATGAACGAGGAAGACCTTTTGGCGCATTTCATTTCCGCCGATACCCACGACAATATTTTATTTTTTACCACCCGGGGCCGGGCCTTTCAGACCAAAGTCTATGAAATACCGGTCGGCAGCCGCACTGCCAAGGGAAAACTGATTCAGAATTTTTTGGAAATCCCCGCGGAGGAAACCGTGAGCGCCATTGTTACCTACGCGGCTCACAGACTACAGACTACCGACTACAGTAAAAATCAGAAAGCCGTAGACCGTAGTCTGTCGACGCTAGACAATTACTTAGTAATGGCGACTAAAAATGGCTTGATAAAAAAGACTTCGCTCGCGGATTTTTCTAATGTTCGTCGGAGCGGCATTCTGGCTATGAAACTTCAAAACGACGACCAGCTTAAATGGGCAAAACTTTCTTCGGGCAAAGATGAAATCATTTTGGCAACTGGCCGCGGACAAGCCATCAGATTCAAAGAAGCCGATCTCCGGGCCATGGGCAGGACTGCCTCCGGGGTCAAAGCCATAAGGCTAAAGAGTGGTGATTTTGTCGCTGGACTTGATATAATTAAGACAAGTTCCAAATTACCAATTACCAATTACAAATTACTTATTGTGACCGAAAATGGGTTTGCCAAACAGACTTCTTTGAAAGATTACAAAATTCAGAAACGCGGGGGCGGCGGCATAAAAACCGCTAAGGTTAATCAAAAAACCGGGCGCGTGATCGCGAGTCAAATTCTCGAAAATCAGGAAGACTTACTTGCGATCTCAACCAAAGGACAATTGATTCGAACGAAAATCGCGAGTATTCGCTTAGCGGGCCGCGCCACCTCCGGAGTGCGCATTATGAAATTAAAAGAAGGAGATAAAGTTGCCGGAATAGTATGTCTTTAACCCGCAATCAAACAATCATCATCGGCGCCGGCGTGGTCGTTGTTATCGTCATTGTTTTGATTTTAGTCGGCGTTCTGCCCGGGCTTCAGAGCCCGACCGATAAGCCGCCGGCAGTCACGCTTACTGTCTGGGGCATTGACGACCAGCCGGCTTTTAACGCTTTGATTGATGGTTATAAAAAAATCCGGCCCAATGCTTCAGTCCTCTACGCCCAAATCCCGGAAGCAAGCTACGAAGAAAATCTTGTGAATTCTTTGGCGGCCGGAACCGGCCCGGATGTTTTTATGATCCCAAACGGCCTGATCCGAAAACATGGCGGAAAAATGTTGGCGGCGCCGGCAAATCAGCTTTCCTTAGGAATGCTTCGCCAGCTTTTCCCTCAAGTTGTCGAGCAAAATTTAGTGGTTCAAAATCAAATTTACAGCCTGCCGCTTTATTTGGATACCCTGGCGCTTTTTTACAACAAAGACATTTTTGACGCCAAGACCATTTCCCTGCCGCCCCAAACCTGGAAAGATTTTCAAAACATTATTCCTAAAATTCGGGAAAATAATGAATCAAATCAGATTGTGAAAGCCGCGGCCGCGATCGGCGGATCAAAAATCAGCATTAAATCCGCCTCGGATATCTTAAATCTTTTAATGATGCAATTTGGTAATCCCAAAGTAACCACCGAGGAATCTATAAATTTTGACGATCAAGGCCTTCAAGCTTTAAATTTTTATCTCCAATTTGCGAATCCCGTAAGTCCGTCCTATACCTGGAACGATAACTTGGGAAATTCGATTGACAATTTCAGTCAGGGAAAAACCGCGATGATTTTCGCCTACAACGGAGACGCGCCTCTAATTAAAGCTAAAAGTCCGTTTTTGAATTTCGGCATCGCGGCAATGCCCCAATTCAATTTATCCCAACCCGTAAACCAGCCGAATTACTGGGGACTCGCTGTTTCCCGCCAAACCAAAAAAGCGGTCTGGGCATGGGATTTTATTATAAATACAACTACGAACCAATTGATTATCGAGAATTACATTCAAATCAAAGACCAGTCGCCGGGCCTCCGCACTTTAATCCAAAATTATGTTAATGATCCGAATCTCGGTGTTTTCGTAAAACAAGCCCTAACAGCCCGGGCTTGGCCCGAACCGGATCATAATTTAGTCGGGCAATCGTTTTCCAACGGCATTGCTTCGGTTTTAACCGGCCAAGTTTCGCCAAAACAAGCGCTGGATAGAATTACCAATGAAATCAATGCGCTACAATGAAATATCAAAGATTAAAAATAAAAGATAAGATTTTTCCGTTTTTAATTTGTGTTTTTGCTTTTTGGTTTTTAATTTTTGATTTATTACCGGCGCATGCCGCCATCCTCCCTGCTCCGAGCGGTCCCGGCGGCCAATATAACTACTGCGACCTACTTCATTTAGGTCAAAACATTATTAACTTTATCGTTTCCCTTATCTTCCCTATCGCCACGGTAATGGTTGTTGTCGGCGGAATTTTCATTATGACCGCCCGAGAAAAACCGGATCAAGCCAAGAAAGGCCGGGAAATCGCAACAGCTGCTGTGATCGGAATTCTTATTACCTTGCTCTCCTGGCTTATATTGGATACAATATTTAAAATAGTGGCTGGTAGGAGCCCGCAAGCAGGCGGCGGGCCAGCAGTAATTCAAGGGTTGGGCCGCCCATGGAACGAACTAAGATGTGGTAGCCTTCCTTATGGATCAAATCCGGGCTACTAGAAATACGGATCAGGGACGTCGCAAGTCCTTAGGTTCAGAAATTGGCGAAGAAAATGAACACCCAAAAATATCAAAAAATATCCATAAGTATCTATAAGTATCTTTTAATATCTGTAAGTATCTTTTTTTTGATTGCGAATGTTGTTTTGGCTCAAACCTATGACGCCGACCAAGCTGCCCGTGATCTCGCCAGAGGTTCACCAATTGACAGGCCGGAAAAAGTTTTTCTGGTTCTCAAAAAAATACTTCAGTGGACATACACCATTTTTTTTATAATGGCAGTCTATTTTCTTTTGCTGGCGGCCTTTACGTATTTGTCCGCCAGCGGTAATCCTGAAAAAATCAAAGCCGCTTCCAGCCAGCTTCTCTGGGGAATGGTCGCTATTGCCGTAGCCTTAATTTCTGTCGGGGCGGCAGCGATAATCAGGGGTTTTCTTACTCCTTAAATAAACTTCAGAGATTAAAATCGCTTGATCCTTCCAAATTTATAATGAATTTCCAAAAAATTATAAAAAATTCTAAAAAAATCTTGACTTTTTTCATCCTATTTTCCAACTTCTTGTTTCTCGTTCCGCATCCATTAGCTTTAGCGGCCATCACTCCGGGCCAAGTTCCGACCGCGGGAGATTTAGACGTTACCCCCTCGCCGGTAAACAGCCCCCAAGACTTGGAACGGGTTACCAAGAACGCTACTAGCGGTTTTTATGTAAGTTTTTTTATTCTAGCTGTTCTGTTTATTTTAATTGCTGCTTATAAATATCTTTTTGCAATGGGAGACGTTGAAAAACTAAAAAGCGCTCGCCTTATGCTTATTTATGCGGCAATCGCTATTGCCGTGGCCTTAATGGCTGTTAGTTTCGAGCTGATTATTAAAAATTTTTTAGCTCTTCCCAATGCCGGGATCCCCAACCAATAAATAGGAAGTGTTTTATAAATACCTTGAAATTTTCTTCTTAATACCTTAAAATTAAACTATATAAAAGTAAAAAGGTCGAAATAAACTTTATCAATCTAAAATGAAATTAACAAACAACAAAAAAATCTTCATAGTCGGCGGAATAACAATTTTAACCTTATTACTAGCAACATCCGCCTTGGCCCAAAATCCTGATCCTACAACACGGACCGGCATAAGTCGTATAGCGGGAGTCCCAACAAACCCAAACGAACTCCTTACTAGGGTAGGCGACTTCGTAAGATGGGCATATATTCTCTTTTTTATTCTAGCTGTTCTGTTTGTTCTGATTGCAGCCTATACCTACCTTACAGCTGCTGGCAACCAGGAAAAAATCGATAAGGCTAAAACTATGCTGATTTACTCTGCCGTTGCGGTTGCTGTGGCCTTAATGGCAATAGTATTTAACACTATTATAGGAGGATTCGTCGGTGGTGGCGGCGCCATCCCCAATCCATAAGTCATTAACTATCCCCCGCACTCTTGGTTATTTAATGGTTAGTGCGGGGCAGGGCCAAGAACGATATTTTTTATTGTTTTTCGCCCTGCCCGGTAGTAGACCCTGCCCAATTTTACGATTTAATCTTACGACTTACGATGTCGTAAATAATTAATACTTGCTAATGTCTAAATTTTTTAGAAAAATTTTTTACGCAGCGGTGGTTTCCTTTTTACCGATCTTTTTTATAAGATTAAAGGTTTTCGCAACAGAGGTTGGTGGCACAAGCGGCCAAACCTATACCCTTCAAGACCCTCTCGGCAACCAAAATATTCTTACCATCATAGGCCGGGTTATTGACTACCTAATTTACATTAGCGTTCCGCTCCTTGCCTTATTTATTCTCTGGGGCGGTTTTCAGATTTTGGGCGCCAGAGGCGATGTGGAAAAAGTCAAAAACGGCCGGGCCACTATTCAATGGGCAGTCATCGGCTTTACGATTATTTTAGTATCAAAAGGAGTAGCTCTTATTCTTTTAAGAATTTTGTACCCTTCTAGCCCCTAATTTCTCAAAAAAGAAACCCGTCAGCCAGACAAGAGTCTCGTAGCGCGTTGCTACGGACCAAAGCCCAGCTGACGGGCAAGACCTAAAACCCGAAAGAGCATTACTTCTTATCGATTGAAACCTCCGCGGCATCACCATCGCCGCGGAGCCTGAAGTTCGTAAACTTCACAGCCCCTAACCACTGAGTGGTGTCCGCGCCAAACTCAAGCGCCGGACTCCCGTCCCATGGCAGGAGCCAAAGACGACCCTGATTCCGTGCCCGGAAGTTAGTCTGGCCAGGGAGCTTCACCCATCCCGACCAGCAATCCAATCTTAACGGGACGCGAATCTGAGGCTGCAGAAAGCTCAAATGGTAATCTTGAGCATCCCCGCAGGTTGGATATTCCGCCGCCGCCGCTACCTTGGCCGCCGCAGCCGCCTTATTTCGTTCTGCTTCGGCAGCCTTACCTCTTCCTTCCCAATAGTCGTAACCCTTGACCGCCATAACCAAAAGGGGGCCGGCGATCACAAGCGCCCAGCTAACACCCTTGATCGAAGAAGTCATCCCGATATGCATTTACGGCCTCCTTCCGAGAAGAGCAGTGAGCGCAGCACTCACCACCCCTCGACTCTCGGACGAAATGGTCACTTTTTTCTCATCGATCGTCTTCTTTACCTTATCGCGCTCGGTCTGGACGATTTCGAGCGCTTGTTCCGGCGTAAAGTTAAGGGGGGCGGCCATGAGCTCTCGAATCCTCTCGCGCACATGTTCGAGCTCAATCCGTTCAGCCTCCCTCTGCCGCTCTTCTCGTCGAGCCTTCTCGTAATCCTCCTGTACTTCTGGAGGTCGAGAGAGCTCACCAACGAGCACTTCGATAACATCAATACCCCATTCGATGGCTCGTTGGTCAGCCCGGCGTTGGATACCGTCGAGTATGAGATCCCTTGCAGCCACCGCGTCGTCATCGTTTAAAGTCCTGACGGTGGAACGCAGATTCTGTTGGACGAGCTCGACCAAACTTCTGTCGATTACCTCCTCGCCAACAGAGAGTACCTGCCCGGGGTTTTCAACCCGCCAGCGGATTGCCGACGGCTCCACGGTGATCCGAACGTTATTCGACGAAATCACGGTGAATTTATCGGCCCGAGAACTCCTTTCGCGTGCATCTACCGCCTCGGCAGCCATAATGGGCCGAGGCAATATCCAACTCCACCCCTCGGAAAGTTCGTAACGGGCGCGAACCAACCCCACTTCTTCCGGAGTTCCGTCGGGCAACGGACGTATTGCGGTAAACCGTTGCAGCAGACGTCCTCCAAAAATAGTCGGCACACCCCGGTGAGCAATGGGAATCGAGATTAATCCGGCCACTCCGAAGTAGCCGAAAACGACGAAAGCTACCCCTATATTGTAAGGCCAAGAGATAAGGGTGTATGCGACACCCGTTAATACTCCGACGAGGAGAATTCCGAGAAGAAACGACCGAACTCGGCTGAGTCTTCGGGGTTCTTCGTCACCGCCCCAAGGCGAGATCGAAGGGGCACTAGGAGGAGTAGGCGGGGTAGTTATAGCCGTTGTCGGTCGGCGCCCACGGCGCCCAAGAAGGTACCCCAACAAGGCCACGAGAAGCCCTACTACACCGACACCTATCCATGTCCACATCGCATCCATCGTCCTTCTCCTTCCGACCCGTGTCGCTCTGGACGACTGGGTCTCATGCGGGTTATTAGGTTATCTTGCTCTCGCGTCCACTAAAGTGAACGCGCACTAAGTCAAAGTACAACATCCCGAGTGTCAACTCGGAACTGCCTTAATATAAGCACAAATCGCTAAAAAAGTCAACATCTTGTTTTATTTTACTTATTCCCCTTTTTCCCGTTTCTTTAATCCAAACGCCAGCAATTCCTCGCCGCTTGTATCGAGGATGAATGGCGCAACTAAGAATCTCGGCGGAGCCGACCCTTATTGGATCGAACCCGCCCTGATGCCGCGCCGCTTGCGGCGCGGACGGGTTCACTCCTCCGCCAATCTTACATTAACCTTGTATTCCCCCAACTCGCTGCTACGTTTAAACGTAGCAGTGAGAACGTAGCAACGAGGGAGGAACGCCGACAGACGAAAAACCCAGGGGAGCAAAAACCATTAAAACTCTTTTCCTTAGGAGCCGGCTTGATGATAAATCAAACAATTCTGTCCGCTACGTTTAAACGTAGCGGCGAGGCATACATCAAAAATACAGAGAATGACCGACCGAAAGAAATCAATCAGTTCCTCCCGTTCGTTCTCCTGCTCGAAATTAATACTCCGTAGTTAACGTTTCGCAAAATTTTAGAGTTGCGCTCGCGTCATTATCTTTCACGACATTATCTTTTAAAACTGCCTGCTACGTTTAAACGTAGCAGGCAGGATAACCATAAAACATCCTCGCCGCAAGCGGCGAGGTATTCGGCGATTAGCGCCATAAACAAACTTTTGAAAAGATATTCCAATCTAAAAAGATATTCCGGGCGAAAACTAAAGTTGATCAAGAAAATCCCAGCGACCCCTTCCCTTGTAGGCCGGAATTTTTCTTCTTTTGTACCGCGGTTCGCGGAATCTTAACGGAATATTTTTTAATTTCTTATCCGGGTTGATTTTTTCCCTCCTTTTTAATCCCCTTTTCACAAAACTAATGGTGTCGGGACTTACGTCAACAATTTCACCTATTTTCCGGTAAGTTAAACCGCGTTCCAAAAGCAAGAGAGTCGCCAATCTTCTTTCAAGAAGATTAATTTCGCTTCCCGAAAGAAATTTATTTAAACCGCAGAGCAAGTCTTTTTCGGAGGTTGCTCCCCTTATCTCCGTCAAGAACTTTTGCCATGCCGCCCTCTTCAAAATCTCCCCTATGTATTTTTTATTAACATTGACCATCTTTTTATTCTTTTAACCATTACTCCGGCTCCATTCACCATTCTAACAGTCTTTTGCTAATCCTTAAATTATAAAACAAGTAATTATATATTGCTATGTTTAAACATAGCAGGTTAACTGAAAAAGAAGGGTAGAAGGGCTCCGGATTCTATTATCTCTATATCAGCATGAGTGACGTCAGTATATCAATATAAACGATATCAGCAGAGATCATTTCGGCGCAGGACGATTCTCTTCGATCTGCTACGTTTAAACGTAGCAGACAGAGTAAGGATAATCGCAGCTTAGCCAAAAAAACCAGTCCAAATTGCAAAACTATTATTTTCTCTCCACTACGTTTAAACGTAGCGCGCAGGGTAGGAATAGACAGAAGATGGTCGAGTAACTGGCGCGAATAAACAGCGGCTCCGAATACACGACAGCCGAGAAAGCAAGAGGGGCAAATATTTTCAGAAAGCAATACTGCGAAAAATACCGCAATGCTACGTTTAAACATAGCAGCGAGACGTAAATCAACTACCTCGCGGTTAGCACTCGCAAAATTTTGAATTTATGCTCGTAACGCTATCGTCTAACTTCTAAAATTGCACGCTACGTTTAAACGTAGCACGTCGCTCTAGGGCGACGAAATTTCAAAAGTGAAAGTAGGAATAAAAATGAAAATGAGAAAGAAACGAGGAAGAAAAGATAGAATTGACGACAGGCGACAATTAAATTAAATTAAATGGTGGGCGAGTGGCGGAACTGGAATACGCGTACGCCTTAGAAGCGTATGGACTATGTCCTTGAGGGTTCGAATCCCTCCCCGCCCACCACAGAATTATCAATGTATTATGTTTACATTTTACAAAGCTTGAAAGATAATCGCACTTATGTTGGTTATACTCAAAATATCACCAACAGGTTGCATCAACACAATAATGGCGAGGTAAGGGCTACTGCAAACAGGCAACCATTCAAGTTGTTGTATCTAGAGGAGTGTCAAAACTTAATCGAAGCTAAAAGTAGGGAAAATTATTGGAAATCTGGTGGCGGCAGAAGAAAGCTTAAAAAATATTTTTTGGATGGGTTCCCGCCCCGATTATCATCGGGGCGAGGCTCGCCCAAATAGATTTGGGCGGCGAATCTCCCCCTCGGCACCTGGGTTAGAAGTTTGCGATTTAACGCGGGAAGGTTTTAGCGCGAGAAGAGTTTCAAAAGCTCCGCGATTTTTGTTTGAAGCAGAGAAACATTGGCTATAAGCTCCGCGGGATTGGCGTAGAGAGTGGTTGAGGTCGAAATCGGGGTTGAGGTCGCGTACGGCGGAGTCGAAGTAACGGAATAGCCTACTGCAGGAACAACCGTTATTGTATTACCAGCTGCTGATTGAATTCCGGCCGGAATAGAGGCGTTGGAGTTTCGTCCGTAAGCCCGGATATCGGAGGCTGAACCAATGGCAAAAATGTATTGTCCGCCCGAAGAAGCTCCGCCGGAGATAAGTGGAGCGACGTCAGCTCGCAATTCCAACTCAATAGCGCTATTTTGCGGGACAATGGCCGGGATTGAAAGATTAAAGACGTAAACCCAAGTGTCTCTATTAGTTGAACTGGCAATGATTGGTCCAGCCACCACCGTGCCGCTATTCAATAATCTGGCATTTTGGAAAGATGGCGTTGTCGCGTTGTTGGTCGAGACTGCGGTTATGGTTAAAGCGTCAACCCTAATTGGTTCGGCGGAGTTGTTGGCAAAACGAAAGGTGGCTAAACTGTTATTGACTGATCCCATCACCACTTGCGTGGACGACGCGGTATTTGGGCTAATGGATACTCTAAGAAAGGCTGACGTATCCGGCGTGGGCGGAGGATTGCCAGTTGCTGGCGCCCCGGCAACACGGCGGCAAACATCAAATTGAAGCATTTTCTGGATTGTTAGATTCCCGACAATGCCTGTGCCATTCGGGTTAAGTCCTCTCGCGATTAGAGCATCGCGCAGGTAATCACGTTGAAATGCTTTTACGGCATCAAAGGTTGGATTAAGAATCAAGTCGAATGAGTAATGTCTATCCTCCAGATGCCCGATAAATTGACGGATGGATGAATCCGGGTAAGCGCTTGGATTTATATATCCCAAACTCACCAAACACTCCTGGACCTGGGCTTTTTGAGTCGTGGTTAGATTTACCGCGGAAATATCCGGGTCAAGTGGGCCGCCGAATCTTCTCAATGGCAATCCAGCACCACCACTCCCTGGCCCTCCTATACCACCCATACCACCAGCCGTACCTCCTATACCACCTGGTCCACCTCCAGATGCAGCAGCTTCTGCAGCGGCGGCCGTTGCTGCTGCCTCTGCTTGTTCCGCTAGTCCTTGCGCTCCCGCAGAAGGACCCGCGGTATCTGACGCTCCGCCGCCAGCTTGAGAAACCGTCCCTCCTGCGCCTGTCGAAGAAATAATCGGTCCTTGATTGGCGCACAATTGATTTAATTTTCTTTTTGTATAAGTGCCGACAATGCCCGTGCCGTTTTCTCGGCCGCCAGAAGTGTAAATTTCCGAGGAAAATTGATTTTGAATTAGTATAACCGATGACGAGGTTTGAGGCCCAAAGGTACCCAAGCCAAGAGCTTCGCTACTAGGCAAAGTAAATTGAGCAGACGGAATCGTTGCCAAACATTGTTGTAATCGAACAACTTGGCTTCTATTGTTGTTGGGTGAATCTCGGCGCAACTCCGTTGAATCATTGTAAAGATCAAAAAGCGGTCCCCGAACTGCCGGCAAAATCTCAAAATTCAAAAGATTAGCTGTGTCAAAAACATTACTACCGGTAATCGCGGTGTGAACTCTTAAGACAAGACTGGAGAGTTCCGAAACGTCGCGGAAGGTCAAGCGAACCGAAGTACCGCGCGTCAAATCATACTGGGTTTCCGGGTTAAAACTTTCAATCCGGGCGTTTTGAGACACATAACTCCACTTAACCCGATCACGGCAAATCTGTCCTTCTCGGCAGAAAGGGGCGGCCCAGGTAAAAGTGGCGGATTCTCCGGCGTTAAATCTGGTTTTTCCGTCCGGCAAAAGAGAGAAATTAGAGTTGCCTAAGTTGGGAACAAGGGCTTGGGCTGTGGCCGGCGAAGTTAAGGGACCAGAAGTCGGCGCGCCAGAACCAGGAGCAACTACTCCGGGACCGCCAGTTCGCGGTCCGACTGTTACTGAAATACTTCTTCTGCCTATTTCGCCTTGGCCAAACGCGGTAGTCGAAAAAAGCGCTCTCAAAACAATGTTGACGGTTCTCGAAGTGCTCGTGCTGTTAGTGATTAAAACTTGAGCCGGGAACAAAGTTTCGTGGAAATTATAAGGACCGTTACCTTGTCTTCCGCAGTATTCTCGGCCGGCATAACCAACGGTCACTGCGTTATCGTCATTTCCTTCACAGCCAAGAGTAATAATGGGAGAAAAACCAAGACCCGGCCGCTTGGACGCATTCAGAGCTACCGTGGTTCCGGAATTAATTGTTATAGATGTAACTGGAGTCGGATTGCTTGCGGAGATGGCGGTAAAAGATGAAATAACCGGGCCAGAGTCAGCAACGCCCGAGTCAGGAGACGGCGCCGAAAGAGTTTGAACCACCCTAAAGATACCCGCGTTAGTGCTTGGGGCAGACCGCGCTCCGGGAATGGCAACTGGCCTCCCGCCTAACCAGTAGTAACCGTCGGGCACAATATAATACTGATCCGGCATAATCACCCCCAACGTATTTGAGCTTGCCGCTGGAGTGGGATTAAGAGGATTACCGATAAAATACGGGTTATCGCCGTTATAATTTACAGCAATAGTGTCGCCGACTTGGGCCCCGGATCCGATATTAGCCTTGATAGTTAAAAGTCTGTAGCTGCCGCGAGGAATTCTAACCGGAGTTGTTAATTCAATAAAAGTGGCATTAAGAAATGCAGATGCTGAGAAATTTGCGCTGCCGACATTGACTGCGCCGTTCCACAAGGTGAGTCCGTTTATAGCCCGCGGGTTGGTGCCACCGAATTTCAATCCAATCCGCCGGAGATCAATGTCATAGCTATCTGAAGCGAGACGCAAAATTGTTGTTGTAGTATTTTGGGAGTTGGCAAGAACTTCCAAGTTGCCACCGCGCGGCGAGGTATCGTCGAGAGTTATCGTAAAGGCGCCGGTCGTTGGAGCAGGAGTCTGGGTAGGCGAAGGAGTGGCGCCCACCGCAGAGCTTGACCCTACGGCAATGGACACGCTTTTTTGGTCGCTCAATACATTGCTTGAGGGATTGGTATTGCTATAAACGCTGTAAGTTTTCAGAATCAGAGTAATTGTTTTTTGAGTATTGGCGCTGTTCGTTAAACGAACCAAAGCCGGAAAAGTGCTAATAATAACTCCATAAGGCCCGTTTATAACATGATTGTCCGCCGGATGATGACCGCAATAAACTTGGTTATTAGAAACCAAGACTAACGAAACATCGCCGCTATCATTGCCCTGGCATTCAAGAGTAGCGGCGGCAACGTTTGCTTCGGAATTTAAACGGGCAGTTAAAGTATTAGATCCGCCGGAATTTACATACGGAGAAAAGGCGCTGAAGCTTGAAAGGGCCGGCGCAGGCGTTGGAGTTGGAGTTGGTGTTGGTGTTGGTGTTGGTGTTGGTGTTGTGGCTGGCGCGCTAACCGTTATTGTGAACGGGCTAGTTTGAGCCGAACAATTGCTTTCGTCAGACGAAGCACAAGCCCAGCCGTAGAGATAATAATTGCCCGTCGCAAGGGTTGGTGAGATATTCAGGATATAAGGATTAGCTGCGCCGACGGAGGTCCGTGGAAAAGATGATACGCCATCATATCTCAAGCTAAAGTGATTGACCGTACCACTTACGCCAAGAAAGCTAACCTGGATAGAGGTAGCGCCCTGGGTGACGGCGGAGGGGGCTGAAACCGAAGAAAGAGTTGGCGCCGGAGTCGGGGTTGACGAGACCGGCGCGCTCACAGTCGCGGTTGTGGTTTTGTATGGAGAAGGGGTGCCGTCGTTTTTGAAAGCAGCTCCTTGGAGTTCATAAGCTCCGGCGGTAGTGGGTGTAAAAGAAATTCCGGTACAGAATCCGGTTACGGCAGTAGCAGGATTCCATACGGACGTTCCCTGAACTCTATACTGGAACCCGCAGAAATCATTACTGGCGTACCCACTAAAGTTTACGGTCATCTGATTTCCAAGCGTCACCGAGTTCGCCGAGATACTGGTGAGGGTTGGAGTGGTTGGCGTCGGAGTGGGAGCCGGAGAAACCGTAACAGTAACCACGCTATTGCTGGATCTGCTGTTATCAGCGCCCAGGGCATAAAGAGTAAAAGTGACCAATCCGGGAGATATGCTGCTATTATTTACGGTAACGACATTACTGGAATTACTAACAACGTTGGCAGGAACATTAGGGGTAAATCCCGGAATAGAAATACTGGGGTTATCCGAAGAAAAAGAAAGCCAGCCGCTTACGGCATTTTGAGCCGAAGTGTTTAAGGTTACGTTCGATCCAGATGGAACCGTGGTTCCGTTCTGAGGCGAAGAAAGAGAGGCGGTTACCGGCGGAGCAGCGATGGTAAACGTGTCCGTGGTCGCACCAATTGGCATTGATTGGCCGTCTTTGGATCCATTCCAGTATACGTTAACGGTGTGAGTGCCGACATTATTGAAAGTGCAGGTGGCGCTATAAGATCCGCCGCAGTTATTAAGATAGGTTCCGTCGAGATTCACGGTCATTATGCCAGCAATCCCCCAATTGGAAGGCGGCTGACTCGGATAAGTTCCGGTTGAATCACTGCGATAAACCGAAGCATTGAGCGTGGCGGTACTTCCCGAGACGGTAACGGCTGTAAAGTTGCAAAAACCAAAAGTTGACAAAGTGTAGCCCGGCACCGCGGCGCATTTAGTATCGGCCTGGGCTTCTTTTGTCAAAATCCCCCCGAAAACTCCGAGGAAAACGACCGCTAATAATATAATGAAAAAATACTTAAAATTTTTCATATGTTTTTATTGTAGCAATAATAGCAAAAAATAGAAAAAATTCCTATCTTTTTAATTTTGCCCTAATCGCCGCTTCGATTCTATCGAGGGCATTCGGGGAGGTATTTGATGGCTTAACAGTGGTAGGTTTTGGTATTGGCGCTGGTGCTGGTTTTGGCGTTAGTATTGGGGTTGAAGTTGGAGTCGGTATAACTTGAACTAGAGGAGTCGGAGAAGCAGTTGCCGGAGCCGACCCCGGCTCTTCGGCTGAATTATAAAAAAATCGAACAGCGAATATGCCAGCCACAATCACCGCGATCCCGATAGCAATAACAACAATTATTTTATCCATAAAATTTTATTGAGCGGCTGTTGCGGTTGGAACGCCAGACTGATTAATGGCGTTCGAATCCGCTCCATAGAGATTCTCCGTAGGCAAAGATGACCAAAATTCTGCTGCCGCCTGCTCGCCGTTACTCGAAAACGAAAGCTGAATAGAATTTATTTGCTGCGAGGCGCTGAAAGTCCGATGAAGGTTTATTGACTTAATCGGCGGAGTAAAATCTTTTACCACGCTATTATCAACCAATTTTTTAGCAGACCAGAAAAAAGACTTAATATCTCTGTAATTGGTGGTTCCTTCGTAGTAATTATATACCGCGCTATTCAAGAGAAATCTTTCGGAGCCGCCCTGACCGCTAACTCTAATAAATTCTTCAACAAGCTGATTTTCGCCACCCCTCTTTAGATTGACAACGCCATAAAGAACCGTAATGGGCTGGTCAACGCCACCGGCAATTTGAACTATCCAGTTCCCTGGATCAACGTTTGCTGATCTTGCGGTAAACTCGGCGGCGTATCTCACTTCAACTTCATCAAAATCGTATCGGATGCTTTGAGCGACAGAAACGCCGCCAAAAGAAATCAGAGCAAATAAACTAAAAATAAGATATTTTGCGCTTTTGCCCATAAATTATTTAATTAAAAACCGTAGCCACTTTTCCTGACGTAATTTTAGCAGGATTCATAGCGGAAAAACAAGATGGGGCGGTTGATAACTAAGCACATGTGCCGGAGGAGGGAGTTGAACCCTCATGAGATTGCTCTCGCACGCTCTTGAGGCGTGTGCGTCTGCCAATTCCGCCACCCCGGCAAAATAAAAACACATATTGCTTGCGGGGTTATTTTACGCTAAAATAAAAAATTAGTAAATCGCGACTGCTTAAATTTATGGAACCAGAAGAAAATTCAAACATTGCGCCTTCCTCATCCCTTATTCCCGAACCGCCGGAAAAGCCGGTATCCGCGGAAATTTCAGAGCTGGCCGCGCCAACCGAGCCGGTTTCCACTCCGGCTCCTTCTGATATTCCATTTTCTCCCCGGCCTCCGATAAATCCGCCCGCCCTAAAAAGGAAATTTCCCGAGGCGATTTTTCAGATTGAAACTGACAAAATCAAACCCAATCCGCATCAGCCGCGCCGCGACTTTGACGAAGACTCCCTAAAGGAACTGGCGGCTTCCATCCGGGAACTGGGCATTCTTCAGCCGCTCGTTGTCTCTAAAATCGAAAAAGAAACAGATCGCGGCACGGACGTGGAATACGAACTTATAGCCGGCGAACGGCGTTTGATGGCCGTGAAAATACTTGGCTGGGAAAGAGTGCCGGCAATCGTTCGAACCGTTGATTCCCAATCCGAAAAATTAGAAATGGCCGTGGTGGAAAATCTCCAGCGGTCGAATTTGAATCCGCTGGAAACCGCTCGAGCCTACGCCAAACTTCAGGACGAATTCCGGCTGACTCAAAGAGAAATCGGCGCCAAAATCGGCAAAAGCCGGGAGACGGTTTCCAACACCTTAAGACTTTTGAATCTGCCCACGGAAATCCAGGATGCCCTGGCAAAAAACCAAATAAACGAAAGCCAGGCGCGGCTCTTGCTTCAAATCGAAGACCCGAAAGAGCAGCAAATAATTTTCGAGGATTTATTAAGCCGTAATTTAAGCGTCCGAGAATTAAAATCAAGAATCCGGAAAACCAAACCCCAAAAAACTTCCGGCGAATCCGCTCCGACATTCAAAGCCACTGATCCGGAAATTCTGAATTTGGAGGAAAAATTAACGGAAATTTTAGGAGCCAAAGTGCAAATTCAAAAAACCGAAGCCGGCGGAAAAATCATCATTGATTTTTATTCGGCGGAAGAAATCAAGGGCATTCTCCAGAAATTAAATCCTCATCCGCAAAACTAAACCCCTACTTTTTTATTTTCCGCTTTTCCCGGACATTGGCCCTTATGTGCTTTTTGGCTAATTCGGTTTTGACCGACGCGAGCCACGATTCGGAGGGACGCTTGCCTTTTTGAATTAAAATCTCCACCACGTCGCCGGACTGCAGTTTATAGTCCAAAGAAACGATTCGGCTGTTTACTCTCGCGCCGGAACATTGGTCGCCAATATCGCTATGAATATGGTAGGCGAAGTCAACGGGAGTGGCGCCGGACGGCAAGTCGATCACCGCGCCTTTGGGCGTAATCACAAAAATCCGATCGCGGAAAAAATCAATTTTTAGGGAATCCAAAAAATTTTCGGAATCCGAAAATTCTTTCTGCCATTCCCGAAGCTGTTCCACCCACGCCAATTCTTTTTTATCGGCGAACATCGGTTGGCGCGAACGATAATCGCCCGTTTCTTTTTCTTCTTCGTAAAGCCAGTGGGCGGCAATGCCGTTTTCCGCCTGTTCGTGCATTTTTTGCGTCCGAATCTGAAATTCGGTCGGGTGATTGTCAACGCAAAAAACCGTCGTGTGAAGACTCTTGTAACCGTTGGGTTTGGGCAGGGCGATGTAGTCTTTGATGCGGCCCGGCAGAGGCGGCCAGAGTTGATGAATCACTCCCAGGGCGGCATAGCAATCCTCGACGGTCGGGACGATAATCCGCATCGCCACCAAATCGTAAATCTGATCCAAATTCATATCATAACGTTGAAGTTTTTTATAGAGACTGGCGTAGCGCTTAGCCCGAAAATCGATTTCCAAAACTTTTATTTTATTGTCAGCCAGCGTTTTTTCTATGACGGGCAAAACCTTCTCGCGCAAGTATTTCTCCCGCTCTTCGTATTTTTCTTTAACATTTTGAATCAGCCAATCGTAATCTTCCGGATATAAAAACGGGAAGGCCAATTCTTCGAGTTCGCCGGCCAAGCTCTGCATTCCCAGACGATACGCCAAGGGCGCGTAAATTTCATAGGTTTCCAAAGCAATTCTTTTTTGTTTGGGCGGTGGGAGCGCGGCCAAAGTTTGCATGTTATGAAGTCGATCAGCCAGTTTGACTAAAACCACCCTTAAATCCCGACTCAAGGCCAAAACCATTTTTCGCAAATTCTCCGCCTGCGTTTTCGCTCCGCGATATTTGACATGGCCGATTTTCGTCACCCCTTCCACCAAAAAAGCGATTTCTTCGCCGAATTCTTTTTTTATCTCGCCCAGTCCATGGGGCGTATCTTCTATTACGTCGTGGAGCAGTCCGGCGGCGATGGTCGGCGGATCCAGCCGCCACTGAATCAACTTCATTGCGGTTTTTACGACGTGCTTAAAATACGGTTCGCCGGTTTTTCTTTTTTGTCCCTCGTGCGCCTTCTCGGCAAAAAGAAAAGCGCGCCGCAGAAGGTCAGTAATTTGAGGATCAATCTCTCCTCCTCTTCGCAGCGCTCTTCTTATAAAGCCGAACCCGCGAAAACCTTTTTCGCCATTGGGTTTTATCGCCGACTTTTTAAATTCTCCGAGAAAAACTTCGAGTTTCATAAGGATTGTTTCTTCAATTTTTTATCCTTCTTTTTCTTTATCTTCCTTGTTTTCTCCGGCAGGGGGCGCGGACGGATTTTGCCACGAGGCAAAATCGCAGCTTGGCCGCCCCGATTTTAATCGGGGCGAGCCTCGCCTGCGACTGGATTTATCCATGAAGCATAGTCGCAGGCGGGCCGCCCACTATAACGGGCGAGCCTCGCCTGCGGGCTCATCGCTTTTTCTCTCTTTTGCATTAGAATTTTCGGTTACTTGAGGATTGACCCACGAGGCATAATCGCAGGCGGGATATTTTGAACAGCCGTAGAAAAAACGGCCGCGCTTGGTGCGTTTGCGAACCACTTCACCCTCTGCGCATTTCGGACATTTCATTTTAACGCCGTTCTCGTCCATCACCACATTTTTTATCGGCTTGGCGTTTTTGCAATCCGGAAAACCCGAGCAAGCCATGAATTTTCCGAAACGGCCGTATTTTATAATCATCGGCTTGCCGCATTTTTCGCAATCCTCATCGGTCTTTTCTTCTATGGGTTTTTGCTTTTCCACTTCAAGATATTTTTTTTCCAAATTAACCGAAAACGGCTCATAAAATTTCCGGATGACATTTTGCCATTTTTCGGCGCCGATCGCGATTTCGTCCAATTCTTCTTCCATCCGGGCCGTAAACTGGATATCGACAATTGTCGGGAAATGCTCGGTCAATATTTTATTTACGGCGCAGCCGATTTCGGTTGGCGCGAAACGCCGGTCTTCATTTTTAAGAACGTAATTTCTTTCCTGAATCACCGAGATGGTCGGCGCGTAGGTGGAGGGCCGGCCGATGCCGTATTCTTCGAGCGTTTTAATAAGACTGGCTTCGTTGTAGCGCGGAGGCGGTTCGGTAAAATGCTGAGATGGCAAAACCTCAAGCAGTTTCAATTCTTCTTTTTCCGCGAGCGCCGGCAGTTCTTTTTCCTCGAATTGCGTGGGCCAAATTTTCAAAAACCCGTCAAATTTTAGAATACTGCCGGTGGTAATTAGTAAATAGTAATTAGCAATTAACGAGTTTTTGGCTTCTATCTCCACCCTTGTGGAGTCAAAAATTGCTTGGGGCAGCTGCGAGGCGATAAAACGTCTCCAAATCAATTCGTAAAGTCTTTTTTCTTGATTATTTTCTCCCTGAAATTTTTCCGGAGCAAAGTCCGGCCGCGTGGGCCGAATAGCCTCATGCGCTTCTTGCGCCAAACGCGACTTTGTTTTAAAAAAGCGCGGGGCTTGACTCGCGTATTCTTTTCCCAATTTTTTTTCAATCCAGCTTTTAGCGGCCAGAACGGATTCGCGGGAAAGATTCACCGAGTCTGTCCGCATATAAGTGATTAAGCCGTTTTCGTAAAGACTCTGGGCGAACCGCATTGTTTGCTTAGCCGAACAGCGGAGGCGGCGAGACGCTTCCTGCTGAAGAGTCGATGTGGTAAAAGGCGGTAAGGGATTTCTTTTTAACTCTTTCTTTTCAATTTTGGAAACTCTAAAATCGCATTGCTTCAAATCAATGGCTATTTTATCCGCCTCCTCTTTTGTTTTAATTCCCAGCTTCGGAACAACTTCGCCGTTTATTTTATGAAGCAGCGCAGTAAATTTATTTTCCGCGCCTGCCCCGAGTTTTACCGAGGGGTCGTTCCGCGCTGACTTCCGCGTTATTCCGCGCGATTGAAGCAGAGCTTCAATCGACCAGTATTCCTCCGGTTTGAAATTTTCAATCTCTTCTTCTCTTTCCGCAATCAAACGAAGCGCCACTGACTGCACTCGGCCGGCCGAAAGCCGTCTCATCACCTTTTCCCACAAAAATGGCGAGAGTTTGTATCCCACCAAACGATCCAAAACGCGGCGCGCCTGTTGGGCGTCCACCAAACTCATATTAACTCCGCGAGGATTTTTTAAAGCTTCCTCAATGGCGGACTTGGTAATTTCGTGAAAAACGATTCTTTGGACCTTTGCCGTCCCCTCCTCATTTAATCCGAGCGCCTGGATTAAGTGATAGGCAATGGCTTCTCCTTCTCTGTCTTCGTCCGTTGCCATGATGACGGCATCGGCTTTTTCCGCTTCTTTTTTCAGCTGATTGACGCGCTTTTTGGACCTAATCGGAATGATATAGTGGGGTTCGAAATTTTTCTCAACATCAATTCCGATCTTGCTTTTCGGTAGATCGCGAATATGACCCATGGTCGCAAGAACTTCATATTCTTTCCCAAGAAACCCTTTTAAGGTTTTTGATTTAGTTGGACTTTCCACTAAAATTAGTTTCATATTCTATTTCTATTATATAGAGATATTATATTTATAAATACCAGATTTCGAAGCTTGATGTTGAATGCTATTCCAATTTCGATTAGGCAACATTGACAAAATCTCGGTTTTGGATAAGAGGGGATAAAATTGTTTAATAACTTGTTTTTCCTTTTGCGAATAATTTTTTCTATATTTCATTTCAATTTTTATACACCGTTTTGCCGCCTGAAATTTTCTTTCTATATATAAATAAGCATTGGTATAGAGATAACCTAAGAGAGTTTTAGCAGAATTACACCGATAAGCAATGTGGCATAAATTATACTTCCCGTCTTTAGATATAGATTTTGTAACAGTAGAGTAAATATTAAATTTTTTAAGAAAATAGTTTCGGATAAAAGTTACAGTATTTTCTCCGCCACAAATACTTAAGTTGGGATAGCCTAGTTTATCAATCGAAATGCCCCCATCTCCATCTACAATGCCGCGAATAAAATGTCTAACATATTTTCCGGGGATATCTGGAATTTTTTCGCGAAGGCTTTTTTGATAAGAAATTTTAAGAATTTTTAAATCATCAACAATTTTTTGGCTGGTAATACATAAATAGGCCGCACTTTTAACTAAAGATATTTTATGTTGAGAAGAAAGTTCCCTTTTTATTTTTTCTAAAATATCGACATCTCGTTTTTGAACACCAAATTTCAAAGCATCGCTATATCCCTCATGCGTTCCTCTAGTAATACAGCCATCAGCCAAGGTAAAACCAAGAACATAAGCCATATTGGGCGACCACTTTTGGAAATAAGATTCATTGACGTTTATTTTTGGTTTATTAGTACTCCGTTTCAATCCCAATCTCTCTCCTTGAGCTAAGATAGCCGACCACGATCTTTTGGGTAAAAAATTTAACAATTCGCCCTCGGTAGAATCTTTAAAATATTTTTTAAGTATTTCATTTTCTTCTCGCTGCCATAATTTTGCGGATGACAAACTAAGACTTAGGGCTTTTGCGACTATCGTATCCCTGGTACGCCCAGGGAATTTTTCTGCTATATCTTTGACCCTGAATTTTGGATATAAGGCTATTAAGAGCTCGACTTCTTTATCAGACCAATAATGATATTTAATACTTCTATTACCCATCTTTACATTTTAGTATATTTTGCGGGAAATTCAACGATAACGAGATTCATAAAACATAAAACATTTGCGCTTCATGCTTTATGCTTCATGATTTGTGAATCATATCGTATATCCTCTTTCCGACTCCTTTATAAAATTATTGATTACCAGCATCGCGACTGTTTGACTTACGACTTGCGGTTCCAGTTTAGTGAGCTCAATAATTTTGTCAATTCGAACCGGCTCCCCCGCCCCTTCAATAACTCTTAAAACCATTAATTGTTTCTCGTCTTTAATTTTTTGTGATTTCGTATTTTCGTATATTCGTACCTTTTCGTATTTCGTAGCCAGATTGAGGTCTTCCATTATATCTTCCGCCGAAGCAACCAATCTCGCCCCGTCCCTGATTAAAGCGTGCGATCCCTTATAGTTGGGGTGCTCGACCGGTCCGGGAAAAACAAAAACTTCGCGACCCTGTTCAGCCGCGAGCCGCGCCGTAACCAAAGCGCCAGACTCCCTGGGAGCTTCGATTATAATGGCGGCCAAAGAAAGACCGCTTACGATTCTATTTCGTTCAAGAAATCGGTGCGGCAGGACCGGCGTCCCCGGAGAATATTCCGAGATAATCGCTCCGCCGGCTTGGAGAATCTGATTGGCTAAATTTTCATTCTGCTCAGGATAAATAGAATCGAGGCCGTTTCCAAGAACGGCAATGGTCGGCGATCCGCCGCGCAAACTGCCTTGGTGAGCCGCGGTGTCAATACCCATCGCCAAACCGCTTACGACAACGAGTCCCCGGCGCGACAAATCTTCGGCTAATCGTTTGGCCATATTTTTTCCGGCTTCGGTGGCTTTTCTCGTTCCCACAATGGCAACGCGCGGAATGTCGTAAGCGGGCAATTTCCCCAAAAAATAGAGCCCAGACGGCGCGCCTCGTATTTCCGAAAGCAAGGCCGGATAGCGGCTATCGCCCCTCTCTAAAAAATTTATTTCCGCTTTTGACATAGACTAAAACATTGAATAATATTATAAATGAGTAAGCGCGAATTGGCGAATTCTCGCGAATATCGCAAATTAAATCTTTTGGCATGCAATTCAAAAAATATTTTTTAACTCGAGTCGGAATTGATCTCGCGATCATTATTGCCGCTGCCATCCTCGCGGTCTTTATCGGCTCCGACATGCGAAACCGCGCCGCCAAAATTACTTCATTAAGAGACGACATTGATTTCTGGACTCAATCAACCGAATCCCTGGCCTTGCTCCGCGAGGACCGGGCTCGAGCCCAAAACTATTCCGCCGAACTTCAGAATAGGTTGCCCAGCCGAGACGAGCTTTTAAATTTTTCACGGGATTTAAACATCATCGCCAATCAAAATAAGGTGGGTTTTAATTCTTCTTTGGGAAACGAAGAGAGGGGCGCCAACGATAAATTGGGCAGAGTGTCTTTTAATTTGACAGCCGAAGGCGCGCTTGATAACATTTTAAACCTTGCGAAGGGAATAAAAAACAGCCGATACTTTGTCAATACGACCAATTTCGATCTTGTGGCGAAACCCGGAGACGGTTTCCGGCTTTCTATGAACGGACAGGTATTTTCGTTTTATTCACGCTAATGACTAAACTATTAAAAAACAGAGAGGTAATTTTTATTGCCCTTAGCCTGCTTTTCCTTTTTCTCGTGGGACTCGCCGTCTTTTACTCCGTGAGTTTTCTTTTGGACAATTTCCAAAAAGCAATTTCGGAAAACGGGGCAACTGACCAGCAGATTTCCAAATTCAATTTAAAAGGATTGGAAGAATTGGGAATTATAAAGTAAGCCTTTTTTCGGGCGCGTAGTTCAGCTTGCCCCGCCACCTCTGGGCATGTAGCTCAGTGGTAGAGCACAGTCCTGATAAGACTGGGGTCGGAGGTTCGATCCCTCCCATGCCCACAGAGGTGGCGGGGTGAAGTAGAACGCGTCTCTGATAAAGACGAGGTCGGAGGTTTTCCCGCATTCATCCCGAACGCAGTGAGGTTAAGCAAGCGCAATCCCGCACAATCCGCCTCTGACAGATTTGTGCGGGACGATCCTTCCCGCGCCCACACGAATTCCGCTAAAATTTTTAACAAAAATTTTATAGCGGAATTCAGTGTCCCGAGCGAGTCCCGATCGCAATCGGGACGACGAGGGGCTACATAAGCCACCCGGGTGGCGTATTGAATTGTATTACAAAACCCCTATCAAATTGAACCGATTTCTATTAGAATATTTAGAATGGCTCTCATTCTTTACCTTGGCAATCGTTTTTTCTATCGGCTCGCCGAATTCTTCCGACATTGGTACAAAAACAGCTTCCGGATTTACGGCCACTTTGTAATTTCCACTCTTGAAAAACTCGACCAAAGTTTAGCTTGGAGAATCACTCTCAAGCACCTTTTTGAACCCCTTTATCAAGACCGCAGTTTTATCGGCTATATTTTGGGTTTCATTTTTCGAGTGGGGAGGCTCATAATCGGCGGCGCAATCCATCTCTTCCTCATAACCATCGCCCTTCTACTCTATCTATCTTGGCTCGTCATTCCCGTTTTCATAATTTCTAAAATACTCAATCTGCCGATCCCCATAAATATTCCAAACTTTTTCTAATGCCAGAATTTAAGATGCAAAATTTATATCTCAAGGATGCGCGGATCGAGATGGCGACCGCCCTCCGTTTCGTCCTTCGCCTTATCACCTATTCTTTTTATACCTTATTTACGGCGGCTGTTTTATCCCTGCTCCTCACTGATATCCCCTCTCTGTTTTGGCTGGGAGTTTTGGGCGCTTTATTTTTAGCGGACAGAATGCTCCACGTTGGCGAAGCCGAGAGGACGCTCAACGACCCGGGGGCGAGCACCGACGAGACAATCAATATTGCCAACCATCTCGCTCCAAAAACTTTATCGATTCTCGAAAGGGCGATCGAGCGGTCATCCATCACCGGAAGCAATCTCCATCTCTCGCTTCTCAAAATTTTAATCAAAGAAAAAGACGTCGCGGAGGCGCTCGCAAGATTGGAAATATCCAGCAAAGAATTTGAGACGAAGATTGACGACTTGCTGAAAAGCGAATTGACTCAAAAGATTTTTAGGGAGAAATTATTCGACGATGTCGCGGCCTTAACCAAAATTGCTTTTGTCCTCGGCCAGGCCTCGAAAGAAAAATTCATTGAGCCCAGAGTTTTATTTGCCGCCGCCCCCCTGGCTCAAGACGCGAAACTAAACAGACTTTTCGGCGTTTTCGGAATAGATTCCCAAGATCTCCAAAACGCGATGCTTTTCGGCCGGTTCAGCCGAGACTCTGGCTGGCTTAAAAACTTGCCGGCTTCTTTGGCTGGTTTCGCGAACAGTCCCTCGAGAATCCGCAAACGCTTTATGAATCGCGCCTGGACAGCCCGACCCACGCCCACCCTTGACAAATACTCCATAGATTTCACCAATCTCGCGAGACGGGAAAAAATAGGATTTCTCATAGGCCACAAGGAAGAATACAATCGCCTGATTGACATTCTCTCTCGTCCGTCAAAGCCAAACGCGCTTTTAGTGGGCGACCCGGGCAGCGGCAAAGAAACGATTATCGCTCATCTCGCTTTTAAAATCGCGAAAGACGAAGTCCCGGCGGCCCTTTTTGACAAAAGATTGATTTCTCTGCAGATCGGTAATTTGGTTTCCGGCGCCACCTCGGATGAAGTTTCGAAGCGCGTCAATGACGTCATCGGCGAAATTTTGGCGGCCGGAAACGTCATCCTGCACATTCCCGACATTCATAATCTCACCAAAACTTCAGGGCCTCAATATCTAAGCGCGGCTGACATCTTAATCCCGGCAGTGACCACCGACGAATTTCCGCTCGTCGGCTCCACCTATCCCAGAGAATTTAAAGCAATGATAGAATCGCAAAGTGATTTTTCTTCGGCGTTTGAGATAATCCGCGTTAACGAAATAAGCGAAGAGGAAGCAACCCAAATTTTAACTTACGAGAGCTTGGTTTTGGAAAAACAATATCACCTGACAATAACCATCGGCGCCGTGAACCAAGCAGTCAATCTGGCGCATAAATATTTTCGGCAAAAATTTCTGCCGTCGAGCGCCGAAGAACTGCTGAAAGAAGCTCTGGCCTGGGCTAGCCAAAAAGGCGACCGAATCCTCCGGTCCGACGATTTGATTCAAATCGCCGAGCGAAAAATCAACATTCCTCTTCATCGCACCAACAAAGAAGAAACGGAAAAACTGCTTAATCTGGAAAGCCTCATCCACGAAAGACTGGTTGATCAGGAAGAAGCGGTCAAAGCCGTGAGCAGCGCTCTTCGAGAATACCGGAGCGGCCTGGCGCGCCAAGGCGGACCCATGGCGGCGTTTCTTTTTGTCGGACCCACGGGCGTGGGCAAAACCGAACTCGCCAAAACCTTGGCGAAAATCCAATTTGGCTCGGAGAAAATGATGATCCGCTTTGACATGTCCGAATACCAGGATAAACAAAGCATCTACCGCTTTATCGGCTCTCCGGACGGCAGGATGGCCGGCAATTTGACCGAATCCGTTATTCAAAAACCCTACTCGTTAATTCTTTTGGATGAATTTGAAAAAGCCAATTCGGACATCTTAAATCTTTTTCTTCAAGTATTTGACGACGGCCGACTAACCGATAACCTGGGACGCACCATTGATTTCGTAAATACGATGATCATTGCCACTTCGAACGCGCATTCGGAATTCATAAAAACGCACATTGAAGCCCATACGCCGATGCCCGTGATCGCCGAAGAGCTCAAAAAGAAATTGACGGACTATTTCCGGCCGGAATTATTAAATCGCTTCTCCAATATAATTGTCTTTAAAACCTTAAGCCGTGAGGACATTGAGGCGATTGCGCGGATTCAGCTTAAAAACCTGGCCCAAGACGTACTCGAAACCAACGCCATCAATTTATTCTACGATGACGCCGTGGTAAAAAAAGTTGCCGAACTCGGTTTTGATCCGGTCTTCGGCGCCCGACCTTTGCGCGGCGTTATTTCCGACAAAATCCGGAGTGTTCTGGCGGAGAAAATCTTGAAAGGCGAAATCGTAAAAGGGAGCGAAATAAAAATATCCCTGGAAGCCGATGAGTTAAAATTCTCTTTTTGAATTCGCGACGAAACCCTACAATGAAAATAAAAATTGACATTAATTTAGAAAATTTCAAGATTAACCGGATTGCTAAATACCTGATACTGGCAGACTTGTTCTTCTTGGGCGGCTGGAGCTTGATTGATCCGATTTTCGCGATTTTCGTGATTCAAAAAATCGCCGGCGCCACGATTGTGACAGTGGGCATCGCCACAGCCATTACACTTTTAACCAAGTCAATTTTCCAGATACCCGTCGCGATTTATTTGGATAAAAAAGCTGGCGAGAAAGACGATTTTTATGCTTTGGTTTTGGGTCTTATGCTTACCGGACTTACCGCGATTTTATTTGTGCTTACCAAAAACATCGCTGTGCTTTATTTAATAGTTTTTTTGAAAGGTATGGCTTTTGGGTTATACGTGCCTTCGTGGTCAGCGATTTTTTCGCGCCATCTTGATCCGGATCGCTATGCCTTTGATTGGTCCCTTGATAGCACCACGGCCGGACTCGCGGCCGGGGTGGCTTCGTTTACCGGAGGGATTTTGGCGAGCGTCTGGGGATTCGAAGCGGTGTTTATTTTGACGAGTGCTTTATCTTTCGCGAGCGCCTTTCTTTTATTTTTCGTGCCGAACTTAATTATTCCTCGCGCCTCATCCCAGACACCAATTATCAAAAACTACACGCCGCCAACTTTGAGCAAATGATCTATTAATGCTCAATCAAGAACTCGCCAAAATTTTTTACGAGATCGCTCTCTACCTCCAAATGGATGAAGTGGCTTTCAAACCGCAGGCTTACGAGCGGGTCGGGGCGAGCTTAGAAAATTTATCCCAAAGCGTTGACTCTATTTATAAAAAAGAAGGTCTGATGGGACTCGAGAAAATTCCCGGCGTGGGCCGGGGCATCGCGGAAAAAATCATAGAGTACTTAGAAAACGGTCAAATTGACGAACACGAAAAATTAAAAAAGAAAATTCCGGTGAATCTGGAGGAGCTTTCAGCCATCGAAGGACTGGGGCCCAAAAGCATAAAAAAACTCTATCACAAACTCGGCGTTAAAAATCGTGAGGATTTAGAGAGTGCGGCTCGTAAACACAAAATCCGCGACCTCGAAGGTTTTGGCGAAAAAAGCGAAGAGAGAGTTTTAAAAAGCATTGAATTTTTGAAAAAATCCAAGGGCCGATTTATTTTGGGTTTTATTATGCCTGCGGTGCGCGAAATTGAAAATCAGCTTGGGCGACTTAAGGAGACTAAAAAAATCGTTGTTGCCGGCTCGGTTCGGCGCCGCAAAGAAACCATCGGCGACGTGGATATATTAATTGTCTCGGATACACCGCGACCTCTGATGGATTTTTTTATAAAAATGCCTGAAGTGATTCAGGTTTGGGCTCATGGCGAAACCAAATCCAGCATTAAGCTTCAAAACGGCTTAGATATTGATTTAAGGGTGGTGCCGGAAAAATCCTACGGCGCGGCTCTAAATTATTTTACCGGCTCCAAAGAACACAATATAGCTTTACGGGAAATCGCTATTAAAAAAGGATAT
This sequence comes from Candidatus Wolfebacteria bacterium, assembly GCA_016188075.1. Taxonomy (GTDB): domain Bacteria; phylum Patescibacteriota; class Minisyncoccia; order UBA6257; family UBA9933; genus JACPIO01. Next base: position 60,287 of record JACPIO010000017.1, read on the forward strand.
AAATTGAATGAATACGGACTCTTTGGATACGGTAGGGGCCGAGCTTCCCGAGGTTCAACCTCCCAAATATTAAAGTCGATTCGCGAGGAGGTTGAACCTCGCAAAAATTGGCGTCAGATCGCCGGCACGACCGAAGAGGAAATTTACAAATTACTGGGCCTTGATTATATTGAACCGGAACTGCGGGAAAACACCGGAGAAATCGAAGCGGCTAAAGCTGATAAACTACCCAAACTGATAAACTACTCTAATCTCCAAGGCGATCTTCAAATTCAAACCAACTGGACTGACGGAAAAAATTCCATCGAAGAAATGGCCCGGGCGGCAATGGAGGCTGGCCTTAATTACATCGCGATCACGGATCACAGCAAAAGATTAGCAATGACCGGCGGACTGGACGAGAAAAAAATCCAAAAGCAATGGCAGGAAATCGACAGAGTTAATAAAAAGCTTCATGCTTCAGGCTTCAAGTTTCATGTTCTTAAAGGCAGTGAGTGCGATATTTTGAAAGACGGATCGCTTGATTTACCGGATGAAATTTTATCCAAGCTTGATGTCTGTGGAGCCGCGATTCATTCTTACTTTAACTTATCGCGCAAAGACCAGACCGAGCGATTAAAAAGAGCGATGCGAAATCCGAACGTGGATATTATTTTTCACCCGACCGGTCGAAAAATCCAATCCCGGGAGCCGTATGATTTAGATATTGACGAAATTATCAAAACCGCCAAAGAAACCAACACGATTTTGGAAGTCGATTCTTACCCGGACCGACTGGACCTGAAAGACGAGCACATTCGAAAATGCGTGGAGGCCGGAGTCATGCTCGCGATTGATTCGGACGCGCATTCCGTAAGCCATCTCCCCTATCTTGAATACGGCATCGCGCAGGCGAGACGCGGGTGGTGTGAAAAAAAAGATATTATAAATACAAGACCATTACCAGAGATGCTAAAATTGCTAAAAGACAAACAAGAATAAAATTATCGGTGCAGTTAACTGCACCACTTTCGTTTATTGTCTTATTAAAAAAGAACGCCCCGGCTCGCTGAATGACGAAACCGGGGCTCACTGCAGGCGCGGTGCAATATCCGTCACGCCATTCGACGGACGCACATGATGTTTAACTCATCCGACCAGTATCCCAAGATGAATGAGGCGTCACCGCGAGTGATGGTAACCTCCGTCGTCTCGCCTGCACGAATCTTCCCTTTCGCCTCGGCGATCTCGCTCCGAATTGCCACCTCGTCGCGTGCTTCGACGCCACCTGCTTCGAGTGACGCCGACAAGAGCAAGTGGACCAATTTCTCCAGCCGCTCTCTGACGAGTGGTGCAGGGAATTCGTCAATCCCACTCAACTTCCGCATCAAGCTACCACCGCATTCACTCACGACCGGCCTCCTTTCGGATTCTTGGCTACAATCAATAGCCATAGGAAAGAACTGCTTCTGGCACCATTGCCATTGCGGAAATCCTAACACGAACTTTCTATTTTTGTAAAGAAAAGTGGGAGAGATGATAAAGGCGTAGATAATAAAAAATGAAAGAAAAAGAACAAGGAGAAAGAATAAGGAGGGGGTATGTCTGTATAGCGCACTATACACCTAAATTTGAGGTAAGATAATGACCGATATCAGAAATCTTTAATCCAAGCGCCAGCAATTCCTCGCCGCTTGTATCGAGAATGAATGGCGCAACTAGAAATCTCGGCGGAGCCGACCCTTATTGGATCGAACCCGCCCTGATGCCGCGTTCCGACTTGTCGGAACGCGGACGGGTTCACTCTCTGAAATCTCTAAAAAATATCTAAAGCAGAAATATCACCCCGCCCCGCATCTCGCTGTATAGGACACTATACAGATAAAATCACCGCGAAAACTCGTCTCGTAAACCCCGTTAGAACGGGCGCTTCGCGGCCGGCTGATGGGAGCATTATACTCCCCATCAGCTATTTTATCTCTACCGCCGACAGAGTCGGCGGCGTTCTAACGGGGTAAATCTCTAAAATAAAAAATCTGTCGGTTCGCTATTCACTCTATTCCGCTGTATAGCACACTATACAGCTCAAATTGAGACGGGAAGTCATAAGCAAATCGCTTCATAAACGAATTACCAATGGGGTCTGCGTCGTTCTTTTCTGATAAATCTGTATTTTCTAAATTTCAGCTTTAAGGGGTCGCGCCAGCCGGATCGGGCATTATTTTTAGTTTCAGAATATTTCCGTTTTTTCCAAACCGGTCTTTTGAAGTTGTTTTTAACAAAATTTACAGTTGCCCTTGTTACGTCCGCCCTCCTCGCAATCTCCGAATAGGAGATTTTTTCCTTCAATAGACTTTTGACCGCCAGTCGTTTTTCCATCAAGACAATTTCCTCATCGGTCAAGCCGCGCCTCAAGGCATTTTTGAGTTCGTTTTCATTCCTCGACGCCCGAAGGTTTACAAAAAATCCCTCCCAGATTTCTTTTTTAAATTTTTCATCAAAATACTTCCTACTCGTCCTGCTCATCTGTATAGTATACTATACGGTTAAAAGGAAAACAATGCCCGCAGGTCTTCCGTGGTCATACATTTTTGGCAAATTCCAAATCGCGTGATAAAATAGAAGAGGAATCCCGAGAATTATGTTAAAATGAAAACTTATGGAACAAACAAAAGGAGCAATCCGGCCGCAGCGCCGAATAAAAAAGCAGGTTGTGGCGGGTTTTGTAATTTATCGACGCACCTCCGAGGGAATAAAATTTCTTTTATTGTATCGCCGGGGCAATTACTGGAATTTCCCCAAGGGACATTTTGACCGCGGAGAAAATAGCATAGCCACTGCGCTTCGCGAAACAGAAGAAGAAACCGGGATAAAGAAATCCGAGCTCCGAATCATTTCTGGTTTTCGAACCTACGAGCAATTTTATTTTCACCGAGGAGACCAAAAAATTCATGATACCGTAATTCTCTATTTGGCCGAAACTCACAAAGCAGACATAAAAATCGCGGCCAGAGAACACAGCGGCTTTGCCTGGTTTCTCTACAAAGATGCTATTCGTGTTTTGGGCGATAAATATTCCGCCACGCAAGAAGTACTAAAACAAGCTCACGATTTTATTTACCGACGGCATAGCCGCCATCGCCTAAATAAGCAAAATCTAAGAATCACGACCAAAAAACACTTTCAAGAAAAAATTAGATTCTAAGATGGAAAAACAGGTTGAAATCGGCACATCTCCCAGCGCAGTAGCGGCTCTCGTAATATCTCCCAAGGGGATTCCTTTAATCCGCGATCCAAAAAAACCGGCGCCTCATTACTGGAAACTGCCGGGCGGGAGAAGCGGGGGAAGTAGAAGAAGAAATCGGTCTTATCTTAAAAAAAGACGAGCTCAAAATTGTCTACCGAGAAGAAAGAGAGAGCCACGCCTTTTATCTTTTCCGGGACGAGGTTTTTTCTCTGGAGGGTTTAAAATCCAAAGGCGACGAGGGCGAAGAGGTCAAATTGTTTTTACCGGAAGAATTAAAAAATCTCCCGGATCTTTTCCCGCCTCACCGAGAGATTTTAGAAGAAATCAAATTTATCCCCCACACCTATACATAGGTGCGCGGATTTATTTAGTTCATTTCGCCATTTCCACGATTTTTTCAAAAACTGCTGGCTCGTTTTTTGCCAAATCTGCCAAGATTTTGCGGTCAAGTAGAATATCGCGCTTTTTTAAGCCGGCGATGAAACGGCTGTAGCTTAGGCCGTGCAGCCGGACTCCGGGGTTAATTTGCGTTTGCCAAAGCGTCCGGAAATCCCTTTTCTTTTTTTTTCGGCCGTGGAAGGCGCGAGGCAACGCGTGAAGCAAGGCTTCCTTGGCCGCGCGTTCTTTGGATTTCCGGCCCCACCGAAAACCCTTAGTGTATTTGAGCAGACGTTCCCGCTTTTTATGGGCTATTGTACCTCGTTTAACGCGTGTCATTTTAGCTTTTTAGCATATCGATACCAATATACAAATGTACGAATTATACTAATCACAAGCCATCGATTCATTCGTATCATTAGTAAATTCGTATATTCGCATCGATACTTACAAATACCTCTTTACTATCTTTTTTCCGATTACTTCCAATGTTCTTAATCCTTTTTTTCTTTTAACCTGCTGCGTTCTTTTCTTAGCTAAAAAATGGCCTTGAGCCATGGCCCGCCTCAAAATTTTTCCGGTTCTGGTCACCTTGAAACGATCCGAGATAAATTTACGCATAAAACTACTTTTTCATGATTTGCAGCATCAATCCTCTGCCTCCGAACTTCGGCTCAAAAGTTATTTGGTAGGGAACGCTAATCATTTTCATAAATTCTTCTAACTTTTGCATAGCCCAATCCCTGTTGAATTTCTCTCTGCCCCGAAGCCGGAGCGTAATTCCCACCTTGTGCCCTTCGTCTAAAAACGACTCCGTCTTTCTCGCCTTAACCCGCAAGTCATTTTGCGCCTCTCGGACGCCTATCTGAACCTGTTTTAGTTCGCTCGCTCTCTGGCTGGCTTTTTGTTTTTGAAGTTCTTTCTCTTTCTGATAACGGAATTTATCGAAGCTGATGATCTTCGCGACCGGCGGTTTGGCGGCGGGAGCGATTTCGATTAAATCCAATCCCCGCTCTTTGGCGAGCCGGAGGGCGTCGTCTCTCTGCATTATGTCCAAATTTTTCCCGGCCTCGTCAAGCACGCGGAGTTCAGACGCGGTTATTTGATTGTTGATGCGGTAATTAATACTCTTTTCCCTAACTACTAATTACTAATTTGGTGGAGATGAGGGTATTGAAACCCTGTCCAAAAATTAACTTTAAAAATTTCTACAGGTTTAGTCCCGATGAATGAAGGATTAAGGAATGAAATCGGGACGAAAAATCCTTAATTCTTTGCCGATTTTTGTCCCCGCCAAAATTGGCAATTTAGGCGGGCTAGTCTAATTTATTACACCCGAACCTCTTGATTCAGACACCCAAGAGCGGATGCCGCTTAGGCAAAAGCGAAAGCGGGAGCTAATCTGTTATTGGCAGATATAGTTTTGATTCGATGATTTTCAAGGTGACGAATCATCCTTGACCTGCGATTTTTAAAGATCATTTCTGTCGAGGCCTTGCATCCCCGCGAATTTTTCCTACGAACGAAGCGAGTAGCTGAAAAATTCAGCGCCTCGCCGAAGCAATACGTAGGCGGGCTACCGAATCTAACTACAACCTTCTCCCGATTTCCCTTTCGACATCCCTTTTCTTGATCAATTCTCTCTTATCGCCCTTCTTTCGCGACTTACCCAATCCAATTTCTATCTTGATTCGGTGCGCTTTAGTATAAACTTTCAAGGGTACCAAAGTCAAGCCTTTTTCCTTTGTGCGGCCGATTAAACTTTTAATCTCGGATTTTCTAAGAAGCAGGCGCCGGGTTCTTTTGGAATCGTAATCTGCCGGAGTATTCAAGGGTTGATAAGGCGGAATATCGGCGTTTAAAAGCCAGATTTGATTATCTTTTATGATCGCATAGGCGCCGGCCAAGTTAATCCGACCGGATTTTACGGCTTTCACTTCAAACCCGCGAAGCTCAATACCGGCTTCGTAGGCTTCGAGGATCTCGTAATCAAACCGGGCTCGTCTATTTTCGGAAAGCGTGGACATAGATTAAGTATCGAGAATTTTATGGATAGTAGCAAGCAGAAAATCGAATATAATCAAATTTTGCAATTTAGCAGCTCGTCGCTTAATATAAATACAATGCTCCAAACCAAAATCGCTGAACAATTAAAAAGAATTATAAAAGCAAAATCTGTGGAGATAGAAGTTTTCGCGCCGGAGAATCCGAAACACGGGCATTATTCGACGAACGCGGCTTTGAAATTGGCGAAGGTTCTCAAAAAAAATCCGTTCGAGATCGGAGAAAAAATTAAGAAATTACTGGAAACTAAGAAATTTTTTGAACGGATCGAGGTGGTGCCGCCGGGATTTATCAACTTTTGGATTTCGGAGGAAATTTTAGAAACGGAGCTAAAAACAATAATAAAATCCGAGGATGACTACGGCCAATCAGAAAATCTCAAAGGCAAAAAGGTGATGCTTGAATTTACCGACCCGAATCCCTTTAAAGAATTTCATATTGGCCATTTATACACGAATATCGTGGGCGAATCTTTGGCCAGAATTCTCGAAGCGAACGGGGCAAGGGTAAAAAGAGCCAATTATCAAGGGGACGTGGGCATGCACGCGGCCAAAGCCATTTGGGGAATAAAAAAGAAAATGGCAAGCGAGAAAATGAACTTAACTGAACTCGCCAAGCGAACGCTGGATTATCGAATTAAATTTATGGGCGTGGGATACGCGCTGGGAGACAAGGGGTTTACGGAAAACGAAGCGATCAAGCTAGAAATAGTAGACCTTAATAAAAAAATTTTCGCGCTTGATAAAGATATTAAAGAAATTTATCAAAAGGGCCGGAAGTGGAGTCTGGACTATTTTGAAAAAATCTACAAGCGGCTGGGGACAAAATTTGATTTTTATTATTTCGAGCGGGAAGCAGGCGAGGTGGGATTCAAAATCGTAAAAGATGGCCTTAAAAGGGGGTTATTCGAAGAGAGCGATGGAGCAATTATTTTTCCGGGTGAAAAATACGGTTTGCACCGCCGGGTTTTCATAAATAGCCAAGGATTGCCGACGTATGAAGCGAAGGAATTGGGACTCGCGCCCACCAAATACAAAGATTTTAAATATGATCTTTCTTTAATTATCACCGCCAATGAAATCATCGATTATTTTAAGGTTTTGATTATGGCTTTAAAGCAAATTTATCCGAAACTGGGGGCACGGACGCGGCATATCCCGCATGGGATGGTGCGGTTCGCTTCTGGAAAAATGTCCAGCCGAACCGGCAATGTTGTTAAAGGCGAGGATTTATTAGAAGAAGTTAAAAAGGGGGTTTTGAAAATTATCGAAAAGGGAGAACGAAAAATTTCCGCCAAAGAAAGAGGTGACGTCGCTGAAGCGGTGGCTTTGGCTGCGATAAAATACGCGTTTCTTAAAACCTCTATTGGCAGTGATATGGTTTTTGATTTTAAGAGAGCGTTGAGTTTGGAAGGCGATTCCGGGCCGTATATTCAATACACCTATGCCCGACTAAAAAGCGTTTTACGGAAGGCGAGCGGCTGGCCGAAAAAAATTGACTTTATGCTTTTAGACACCGAACCAGAGAAGGCGGTCGTGCGGGAATTGATTTATTTTCCGGACGCGGTCAGCCGAGCGGCCGAGAGATTGGAAACAAATATCATCACCGAATATCTTTATAAATTGGCTGGCGCCTTAAATGTTTTTTACGAAACCACGCCGATTTTGAAAGCCGACCGACCCTTGCGCGAAAACCGATTGAATTTAATCCGAGCCGCCACAATTGTCTTAAAAAACAGCCTGCGGCTTTTGGGTATCAAAGCGCCGGAGAGGATGTAGTTTATTTTCTAATTCGCGCGAATAGAGAATAAAAAATGCCGGCTTTTGACATAAGATAGTTTCTCAAGTAAGGTTTTTATATCCGCAAAAGGCGGATTGAATAGCAACTTGGCAACCACATAGAGGAAGAAGGGAGGAAAAGCCATGCTCCAGACATTTCAGAAAGCGACCGAGCAGGCACTTGCGGCAATCCGCGAAGAGATGACCGTTCGAAAAACCACAGAGGTGTTTCTGCTTTTTACTATGGGCAGCCAGTTTGATCATCTGATCAAGATGGCGCTCGAGAGGCTCGGAGTGTATTGTCTAGTGGCTGACCCAGCAAAGACGACCGTGGATGACGTTCGTATACTCTGGCCAACCGGGATTGTAATTTCCGGTGGTCCAGCCTCTGTCCACAGCGAACCACCACCGTTTGATTACCTCATTTTCGACCTTGGCATTCCAGTACTCGGAATCTGTCTTGGTTACCAGATGTGGGCGAAACACATCGGCGTCGAGGTGAAGGCGGCGGACAAACGAGAATTTGGGCCGCACGATCTCGTCGTGACGAGCCCTGACTACACCCTATTCTACGGATGTCCTCGTCGCATGAAAGTCCTCGAGAGTCACGGCGATCGGGTGGAGCCCTGTCCGCATTTCGAAATTACCGCTTCGACGGATAACGCGTTAGCGGCGGCCGCGCGGCATAACCATCTACACGGTCTGCAGTTTCACCCGGAATGCACGGAAACCGAGTACGGACCGCAGATCTTCGAGAATTTTTGTTTTCGAATCTGCGGTGCTCGGGATCGTTACCCGGCCCAAGATGTCGCCCAGCAAAAGATAGCGCATCTCCGGGAGCAAACCCGAGACAAACGAGTGCTTTTGGCCCTCTCGGGCGGGTCGGATTCGTCGACCGTTGCCTATCTTTTGAAAGAGGCGATGCGGGACAATGGCGGAAAACTCCGCGGCGTCTATATCAAGGGTATTGACCGGCCAGATGACGAAGCTCACGCTAGGCAATACTTCGGCCACGAAGATTGGCTGGAGTTTCGAGTTGTAGACGAAACCGAAGCGTTCCTTGCGGCAGTCAAAGGCAAAACCTCGATGAGCGATAAGCGGTTAGCAATGAAGTTCGGGGTTTACCAAAGGGTTCTGGAGCGCGAAATCCAGGAGTACGCCGCCTCGCTCGTGGCGCAGGGCACGCTTTATACAGACAATAGCGAGAGCGGCCTTGGCTACACGGGTGGAGCCAGGAAGGCGGTGATCAAGCATCACCACAATACCGGCCTTCAATTCTCGGTGCCAGAACTCACGCCGCTTGACGACTGCGTGAAGGATAGCGGACGGAACATTGGCCGGTCGATCGGCGTGCCGGAAGCGTTACTCACCCGCCACCCGTTTCCGGGGCCAGGCCTCTTGCTCCGCGTTGAAGGAGAAGTAACCGCCGAGAAACTCGCGATGGCTCACTGGATCGACGACATCTACATTTCCGAACTCCGGAAGTGGAATCTCTACGATTCGGTTTGGCAAGCCGGAGCAGTGGTTACCGTCTCCACCCACACGGTCAGCATGGGAGATGATGCTGGCAGTCACGCGGTCGTATGTCTTTGGGCAGTCTGGAGCGTAAACGGCTTTACTGCCCGATGGGCGGAACTGCCGGTTGATTTCCAACGGCATGTTTCCCGCCGAATCACCAACGAAGTGAAAGGAGCGGGAGCGGTTACGTACCGCATCTCCGACAAGCCGCCGACCACGATTGAGTCGGGGTAAGAACGGCGCTCGAGTAGCAGAACGCATCAGGGCTCGACTAAGACTCTATATCTCGGTCGAGCCCTTCCATTTTTATTTAATAGAATAACGGCCTTCCTCTCAAAGTTTATCTTAAGATAAACTTTATTGTCCAAAAAATTGACTAACTTTTTCAATCAATTCTTCGGGTTTATTAGCCAACGCTATTGGGTTGCCGCGGCTTAAGGTTTCTTTATCGTGAAAACCCCAGGCAACGGCAATACTTTCTACTCCGGCTTTTTCGGCTTCGCGGAGATCACCCAAGGTATCGGTTATAGAAAGGCAGTCCTCCGGCCCGACGCCGTATTTTTCGAAAATCATTTTTATTTTTTCGACCTTGCTTCGATGGATATCATTGCCCATAATTTCCGTAAAATATTGAGCGGCGTTGCGATTCTCTAAATACTTCCGAATCGGGCTGGAGATACTTGAAGAAACAACCATTAGGATATAATTCTCGGCTAAATTTTTTATACATTCCAATATCCCTCTGAATATCGGACTTTTCATAAGCGCGGGAACGTATCTATCGAAAAAATATTTCTCATCTTCGTCGGTCAAAGGCCGACCATTCGCTTCAGCCCAACTCTCATTAATATTGCCCTCAAAACGCCTTTTCATTTCCTCGCGAGTAAGCGATGGCTCAAACGATCTATTTACCTCATAGGCGCCCTCAAAAGAATCCACAATGACGCCGTCGAAATCGAATAAGATAATTTGGCGATTCATAGCTTTACGACGTGCTTTCTTTAGAATTATTTAGGAGATTGTAAAATTTTTCTTTGAGTTTGTCGAGCTTGGGACTAATGACAACTTGGCAATAAGGAGCGTTAGAATTTTTTTGATAATAATTCCGATGATAATTTTCCGCTTCGTAAAATTTTTCCAAAGGCTTTAATTCGGTTACCACGCGCTTGCCTGGTTGACTTAATTCTTCGATGAATTGTTTTGCTTCTTTTTCTTGCTCGGGAGTTGTATAAAAAATGATAGAACGATATTGCGTGCCCACATCGTTGCCTTGACGATTTAAAGTGGTCGGATCATGCGTGGCGAAAAAAACCGTTAAAAGATCCTGATAAAAAATTTGAATAGGATCGTATTCGAGTTTAATTACTTCGGCATGGCCAGTCTTACCACTCAATACTTCTTCATAGATGGGGTTAGTTTTTCCGCCGCCGGCATATCCGGGCACAACCGAAACCACGCCCTTCAAGCCTTTGAAAACCGCTTCGGTGCACCAAAAGCAGCCGCCGCCAAAAACCGCGATTTCATTTTTTTCTGCCATAAGATTATTTTCGGCGGTTCATCAACTTCTCCAGCTCGTAAACCATCTCGGTGGTTTTTATAATCGCGTCCGGGTTCAAAGACATTGATTCGATTCCTTCTTCAATCAAAAACTTGGCGAATTCCGGAAAAGTCGAGGGCGCGTCGCCGCAGATACCGACATACTTTTTGGCTTTACGGCATTTACGGATTACTTCGGCAATAAGTTTTTTTACTGATTCGTCGCGTTCGTCGGCAATTCCTTTAATTTGGCCGCCGGCGTCGCGGTCAATGCCAACCGCAAGTTGGGTTAAATCATTCGAACCAATACTCATTCCGTCAAAAATTTTCAAAAACTCGTCGGCTAAAATGACGTTCGAGGGAATCTCGGCCATCACGTAGACTTTCAACGCAGACTCACGCTGACTTTTTTCCGCGTAGTTCCGCGTTAGTTTCCGCGTAGTTCCGCGAAAAAGTCCTTGCTTTGCCATAATGGCAAGGACTTTTTGTCCTTCCTCGGCTGTTCGGCAAAAGGGAATCATCACCGCGATATTATCCAATCCCATTTCCTCGCGGACTTTTTTAATAGCCTTAATCTCTAAAATAAAGGCCGGCGCGAAATCCGGATGGTAATAGCGGGAGGCGCCGCGCCAGCCAATCATCGGATTCTCTTCTTGCGGTTCGTAGAGCTCGCCGCCGATTAAAGTGCGATATTCGTTAGTTTTAAAATCGGAGAATCGGACAATCACCTCTTTGGGATAAAAAGCCGCCCCGATTTTTGCGATACCATAAGCGAGTTTGTCAATATAAAATTGGGTTTTATCATTGTAGCCGATAGTCCGCTTTTCAATCTCTTTTATGATTTGTTTTAGATATTTAGTATTTTTGAATTTAGAATTTATTTGAAACTTGGAAATTGGAAATTGGAAATTCCTCTTCTTGATTTTTTCAAAATCAAGAATGAGGTTCGGATGTATTCCGATTTCCGAAGCGATAATAAACTCTTCCCGAGCCAATCCCACTCCATCGTTTGGCAAAAACGATTTTTCAAAGGCTGTGTCCGGGGTCGCGATATTCATCGTGATTTTTGTTTTGGGCCGAGGGATTTTTTTGATATTGTGCTCGACTATTTTGAATTTCAGTACGCCGGAATAAACCAGGCCATCGCTCCCGGAACAGTCCACTGTAATCATCTCGCCGGTTTTAATTTTCCGCGTGGCGTTTTCCGTCCCCACAACACAGGGAATTCCCAGATTGATGAATATTTTTCGTGTCTAAGATCACGCGGGCAAGGCCTGTCGCGATTTTACTCCCAACCGACGCGCCTTTGACGAGTAATTTCGGATTTCGGATTGCGGATTGCGGATTTTCTAACTTATATTCTTTTACTTTTGAATAATCGCGTTCCGCGTGAATTGTTTCCGGTCGGGCTTGGACAATAAAAAGCTTCCCGGTTTTTCCGTCTTTGGCCCATTCCAAATCCATGGGCGTCCATTTTTTATGCCTTTTAGTATAATGTTCTTCAATTAAAACCGCCCAGCGAGCCAATTTTAGAATTTCTCCATCGTTTAAAATAAAATTTTCTTTTTCTTTTTGGGAGGTTGATACGATTTTTGTGTTTTTGATGGTTCGACGCGGCTCACCACTGGTGGTTCGACGCCGCCGACCACCAGTGCCGCTGGCTTCTCCATAAATCATCTTTCGATTTTTTACCCCCAATCTTTTATCGATAATCGGCACAAGCGCGGACTGACGCTGACTTGACGCGGACTGACGCGAAATATCTCTGCGTAGGTCTGCGTGTAGTCCGCGTTGTTCTGCGAGTTTTGGTTTAAAAACTAAAAATTCGTCCGGCGTTACTTCGCCCTGAACAATCATTTCGCCCAAGCCCCACGAACCGTTAATGATAATTAAATCTTTGAACCCGGACTCGGTGTCAAGAGTGAATATCACGCCGGATGAACCTAAATCCGAACGCACCATTTTTTGAACGCCAACAGATAGAGCAACCTTAAAATGATCGAATCCTTTGTCGACGCGGTAAGAGATCGCCCGATCGGTAAAAAGCGAAGCCATGGCGGAGCGAACCGCGAGCAAAATTTCTTGCGAGCCCCGAATGTTTAAATACGTTTCGTGCTCCCCGGCAAAAGAAGCTCCGGGCAAATCCTCGGCCGTAGCAGAAGAGCGGACAGCCGTATCGGTATTTTTGCCGTACTTTTTTTCCATTTCGGCGCAGGCTTGCGCGATGTCTTTCTCGAGATCTTTGGGAAAATTTTTGGAACGAATTTCCTCGCGGATGAGCTTGGCGCGTTTTTCCAAATCATGAAGATTTTTTGTGTCCAATCCCTTTAAGGCAGTTTTAATAAATTTTTTTAGGCCGGTTTTGTCAAGAAAATAGCGGTAAGCAGTCGCGGTTACGACAAATCCGCCGGGGATATTAATGCCCTTTAATTCCAGCTTTTGAATCATCTCGCCCAAAGAGGCATTTTTTCCGCCGACTTCCGGAACGTCTTTAATGGAGACCGCAGAAAGATTTTTAATAAAAGGCTTCATGGAGGCGTAATACCAATCTACGAATGCGCACGAATGATACGAATAGCTGCGAATTGATTCGTGACATTCGTATTAATTCGTAGATTCGTATTATATCTTTAATACTACCATCAAATCCGCCACGTTGAAACTTTTCGGTTCGACAAAAAGCAAATCTCCGGTTTTTTCGAAAAAATGGAATGAATCGTGGTTATCCAGAAATTCTCCCTTGTCGAGATTTAAATTTCGCGCGGCCTCGATTGTTTTCGCGTCCGCGATGGCGCCGGCGGCCTCCGTCGCGTCGTGGCCATCGCTCGCGAAGGACATCATCACCGCGCCATCTTTTATGCCGGATTCGAAACTGCAGATTGCCCCTAAAACCGCCTCCATATTTCTTCCGCCTTTACCTAATTTGTGATTTTTGATAGTTACCGTTGTTTCTCCGGCAGCCAAAAAAACTTGATTCGATTTTATATTCCGCAGCATAGGCTCGAATATATCTTTTGCTTCGCCCTCTAGGGCCAGCGAGTAAATCTTACTTAAAAAGCCCAGTTTCTCCGCTTCCGCAAGCATGGCCATGACCGCGTCCTGGTTACAGACAAAAAGCATGTTGGTTGTTTTTTTAAAAAGCGCTTTTTCTTTGGGCGTTTCAATCAAATGAAAATCCGCCGGATTCAAATTGTATTTTTTCAAAATTGTTTCCGCGTCAGCTTTTGTGGTTTCGTCAAAAACAGTGGGGCCGGACGCGATTATTCCCAAGTGATTGCCGCAGACGTCGGAAACAATCAGAGAAACGATTGTTGCTCTCGAAGCCATCTTTACTAACCCGCCGCCCTTCAAGATAGAAAGGTGTTTCCGTACCGTATTTAATTCTTCGATATTAGCTCCGGCTTTTGTCAGTTCTTTGGTAATTAAACTGGAATCTTTCAACTCTTCTTCGGAAACGCAGGTTAAGGAAGATCCGCCGCCTCCCACAAAAACAAGCAATAAATCTTCCTTAGTTAAAGACTGGGCCAGCTTGATAATTTCTTTGGTCGCGACGATATTAGGCTCCGAAGGCAAGGGATGGGTACCTTTTAAAATTTCTAATTTCAAATTTCTGATTTCAAATTGCGGATTGCCAATATCAAGAGCGATGCCTTTTTCCAGTCGCTCGCCTAAAATATTAGCAATGGCATTGGAAGCCAAAGACGATCCCTTACCGATGCCGACCAGAAAGACCTTTTGAAATTTTGCCAAATCGATTTTAAATCCGCGATCAAAAAATAATCCCCTTGAACCAAAGTGTTTTATGACAAGCCGGTCTTTTTTCAAACTGACTTTTCGTAAAATTGCCGACTCAATCTCAATGGCCCGATAACCGGCTTCGGCGATTTTCAGGGCTTTTTCCCGTAAAGGCGTTTTCGCTAAATCTTTAAAATTGGTAATCATCCCCAAAAATTTATTTTTTAAATAAAAGCGCTGCGCCGATAGCCGAAGAAGCTTCACCCAAGCGGCCCTCAAGGATGGGTATCCGCTTTAGGGGCGGGAGAACGCGTCTTGCCGCAGCCTGCCGAACCATGTTGATTTTAACGCCCTTGCTTGCGACTCCGCCGCCGCCCAAAACCACCGCCTCCGGATCAAAAGCGTTTATTAAATTAGCCGCGGCAATCCCGATTATTTTACTCCGATCGCCTATTTTCAAAAAAGTCGATTTGGCGCCCAGGTCCTCCAATGTTTTACCCCCGTCAATTATCATATTGCCGAATTCTCCGGCGGTATTGTTTTCTCCGGAATAAATTTTTCCATCAATCATTATTCCTCCGCCGATTCCGGTTCCAATAGTCAAGCTGACCGCGTTTTTATATTTCCGCGCGGCGCCCCACGCCGCCTCTCCCCGAAGAAAACAGCGGCTGTCGTTATCCACCAAAACCGACTGACAAAATTTCTCAAAAAAATTTTTAATGTTCCAGCCTTTTAAAAACGGCAAAATTTTATCGTAAAGTAAAACGCCGCGTTTTGAATCCACTGCGCCTCTTATTCCCACTCCGATGCCTTTAATTTTTTTGCCAGCCGTAACCGAGGCAACGAATTTCTCAAGAGTTTTTAAAAAGTCTTTTTTATTTTTCGGCGTCGGTAAGACGAAATACGCCGGCTTATGCCGCTTAAAATTACTCATTAAAACCGCTCCGATTTTTGTCCCTCCGATATCGATTCCGAGATAATACATACCAAAATTTTTAATTTTTAATTATTACTAATTACTTTTTTTGCCTCTTCCCAAATAAGCGGATCGTTGTGCTTTTCTTTCAAAAGATACCACCATTCGGCGCCCCAGAGATAGTAATCTTCAAAACCAGTCTGTTTGGCATATTCTATTGTATCCCGAAAATAATCCGGACTAAAGAGGGCAATTTGTTCCTCGTAAGTTAATTCCGGAATTTCCTTCGCGCCCCACGGCTCGGCCTGAAGCTCAATCACAATAAACTTCTTTTCGTCATCGCGAGTAAGCCATCGAACCGCTCTTTCTTTTAACGGAAAATATTTTGGATCGATATGGTAATCAATTGGTCCAAGAATCGGACCGATAAAGCGCGGGTAAGCTTTCCGGTACATTGTTGTTCCAAAAACATCGCCGGCGGCCGCCGCCTTGTGCCACAATCCAAACTCGCCGCCGTCGGTTATAAGCACCGGCCGCGATCCATCGAGATTTTTTACTATTTTAACTTCTTCTTCCAAAAATTTTTCGCCGCGGGAAGGACACTTGCCAAACATTAAAAAGGGTTCGTTTTCCACTTGCCACATTTCTATTGCCGAATCGTTCTTGTATTTATTAACAAGTATTTCTATGTAATCCCGCAGAGCGATTTCCCGATCTCCGGTTTTTAAATTTTTTGCCCATTCCGGGATATGACATTCCGGCCAGCGCGGCGCCTTCATGCCTAAAGTTAAAATAATCTTAATTCCTTTTCCCCGGGCTTGATTAAGCTGCCAATCTAAATCGGAAAAATCATAGCTGGTTCTGTTTTTTTCAATTTTATCCCAATAAGCGACCAATCGAATTTTTTTCGGCCTTAAGTCGTCGACGATGGCCGTAAAATTTTCCCGCCAATTCAAATTCAGCTGTTCGGAAAATTTTTGAGAAAAAGTAACGCCCCATCTTAAGGGTCGGTTGGGATCAATGGCAATGCCCCGACCGTATTCCACGGAACCGAGCATTATCAATCCCGCGGCAATAAAAATAAGAGCGACAATCTTGCCCAAAAGCGCCCGGCCTCGAAATCGCTCGCGGAGCAATAACCAGCCGGCGAAAAAAACCACAATGTATTTAAAACTTTGCGTGGCGTCAACCAGGGCCGGCTGGCTTAGAAACAAAGCGTAGGAAAAAAGCAAAGAACCTAATCCGGCGTAGGCGCGGTTCATAAAATAAAGAGAATTATTGGAGATTTCGGCTTTTCCGGTTTCGGCAAAAAATCTCTTTCGCAAACGAGGAATCAAAAGAAGAATTAACACAAAGGCGATGGCGCCAAGCTTCAACCAAATAAAACCATTGATAAAGGCCGTGTTCTCAAAAACAATCTTGGCTAAAACCAAATAAAAGCCAAGGCCAAGAGCGCTGCCGACCGCGTAGATTAAAAGCGATAAGCGCTTAACCTTCCGCTCGGCAAAAAAAAGAATCAAAGTGGCAATACCCAAAAAGACAAACCCGATTATCTGCCCTAAATCCAAGGAATATTCCAAGAATATCGAACTAAGCACCAAAGTAAAAATGGGAGATAACCCGCCGATGAACGGTATGGTTTCCGACGCCTCGGTCACGACTAATCCCGAATAAAGAAGAAAAATCGAAAGCATTAAAGCCGCCCCGGCCGCAAAACAGAGCAAAATTATTTTTAAAGGCAAAAGAGCAAAGCCAAAAGGGACAAGAACCAAGGCAAACCCGCCCACGAGCCCGAGCCAGAAAGTATAAACCCAGGGATCAAAAAACTTTCGCCTTAAAAGAATTCTGTCAAAAACCGAAGAAGTGCCGGCGATAAACTGCGAACCAACGGCAAAGGTAAGCCAGTCAAACATTAAAATGATTTTCGATTATTTTTTTATATTCCCAGGCGCTCGGCCGGATTTTGCGCTCGAGAGTTCGATAATCAATTTCCACCAAGCCAAAGCGAGGCCAGAAACCATTGTCCCACTCGAAATTATCCGAAAGCGACCAGTGAAAATAGCCGCGGACGGGAACGCCGCGCGCTAAAGCTCTCCCCGCGGCCTCAATGGTTTCCTTAATAAACCAAGCGCGATTTTTATCGCGCGCATCGGCCAAGCCGCTTTCCGTTATATAAATCGGCCTCTCGTAAACTTGGAGGTCCCGCAAAATGGATTCTATCCCTTCGGGATGAAGATCCCAGCCGACATCGGAGATAACTTCATTGGCGCTTCTCAATCCGTAACGGATGCGATGATGAAAGTAAAAGTTGAGTCCAATGGCGTCAATTTCGTTTTTTATTTTTTGGAGAAAACGATGATTCCAGAAACGCTCAAATAATACTTTAAGAAAAGCGTTAACGGGGCCGCCGGACGATTTGAAATCCGAAAGGTTGCAAACGATGCCAATGGTAAACCTTGAACTGATTTTTTTCATCGCGCGGTAAGCCAACCGATGAGCCAAAATCAGAGAATTGAATCCGCGATAAAAATAAAAGAATCCATTTTTTTGAGGCGGCCGCCTCCCTCTATAGTAAGCGTTTAAACAATAAATTTCCGGTTCGTTGATGGTAAACCAAAATTGAACATCGTTTTTAAAGGCGACGGCTAACCTTTCGGCGTAACGGACGAAATATCTTTGAAAATCTTCAGTCAATATTCCGCCCTTGTTTTCGAGCCACCGAGGCAAGGTCCAATGCCATAAAGTTACAAACGGCTCCATGTCCCGCTCGCGGAGCGCCCTAATTACTTCGCGATAATGCTCAATTTCTTTGCCGTTGAATTTTCCCTCTTCGGGCTCTATCCGCGACCACTCGATGGAAAAGCGATGGGCGTTGTGGCCCAATGATTGGGCAATATCAAAATCTTCTTTAAAGCGGTTGTAGTGGTCGCATGCTTGTCCGGAAATATAATTTTCAACTTGGAACGGATTAGGGTGATTATTTAAAATATAATCCGGCCAGTGCTTTTTTTGCGCGCTTTGCGATAGGCGCTTTGCGTTTTGCCTTTCGAATAAAGTCCAATCATTTTGGTTGCCGCCCTCTACCTGGTGGGCTGACGTCGCCGCTCCCCAAAAAAATCCCGCCGGAAAAACAGATTTCCGGGCGCTTTTAGTGTTATCTTTAAATTCCATTTTAGTAGCAAATTTCACGGCCGGAAAATTTCGACTGGATTTTAATGACGCCGGCGCCGGGGACGACCTCGCCGATGATTTCGGCATCCAAAGAATGAAGCATCGGGAGGTATTGAATAGCGTCATATTTAGACATCCCCAAAATAAAACCAATGCCGCAGTTGAACGTTTGGTACATTTCCTCGTCGGTTATTCCGTGTCCGTAAATTTCATAAAATATCCGATGGGGCCGAAGGTTGTAATTAGAGCCGATGTTGATGTCGGCATCCGGCGGAAGAATATCTTTCAATTTCGTAAAAGCGCCGCCGGTTATATGCATCATTCCGTGGATATTGATTTTATCGAGGAGCGACCAAACATTTTTAAAATAGATTTTGGTCGGGAAAATAAATTCGGGCCGAGGCTCTTCGCCGAACAATTCCCGAACCTTGGTAAAACCATTCGAATGAAGACCATTGCTCGTGAACCCCACCAGAAGATCGCCGACTTGAAGCTCATTCGCTTTTATTTCTTTCACGAAGCCAAGCATCGCGATACCGATCTCCAACCCTTCCTGGGTATCGTGAATAGCGGTTTCGCCGCGCGGAATCACAATTTGCCGCTCCCGACACTCCAAGACCAAACTGCTTAAAATTCCCAAAATGGCGTCCTTGTCGTCTCTGGGCAAAAAAACATGATCAATCAAGGCGTAAGGCATCGCCCGCGCCATCAACATATCGTTTAAATTCATCGCCATGGCGTCAAGGACGGCGTTCTTAAAAGTTCGCCTCTTCCAGTGATAGATCCCCTTGGTGCCGACGCCGTCCGCGTGGTGAAATTCCGGATAGAAAAATTTTTTGTAAAGCACGCCGTCTTTGACCAAGGCGTAGGGCGTTTCCCATGTTTGCCTCACCAAAGAGACAATCTCGTCTTTATAAGGCTTGGTCGGATTGTACATTAAGAAATTTTTTTCAAGCCCATCCAGATTGGTTGATTTTCGAATTGAGTTTCGAGTTCCGCGTCAAATTTTTCTGATTTCCTAAACTCCACATTTTTCGCTCCGATTTTCAACTTAAATTGATTGACCTGCTTCCCGAGTGCTTCCCGGACCCACGGCGGCGCCTCGAGCCATAAATAAATTTTGTCTTTGGGCAAATAACCGGCCTTCTGCCGCAAATCCTGAACAATTCGAACAAAATCTCTTAAAATTCCTTCTTCGCGCAAGGCCGGAGTGATTTTCGTGTCCAGCTCGACCTCATTTTTAATTTTCGCATCGAAAATAATTTTTTTGACGTTAATTTCGTCGGCAAGAATTTTTAATAGTTCCTGATTTTTTCTAATTTCTAACTTCTCATTTTTAATTTCTAATTTCTGTAGCGGCTGCCTGATTTTGACCCTGGCTTGGGCCCGCGCTTCAAGCGCCAAAGAAGCAAGGCGCCGAATTTCTTTCATCTGATAAATCAGTTTTTTTTCGGATGGGCTTAATTTTTCTACCTTAGGCCAACCCGCCAAATGGACCGATTCGTGATGCGCGCCCTCTGAATCCTTGTTTAATTTTAAATGCAAAAGGTCGGCCAAAAATGGCACAAAGGGCGCCGTGACTTTGGAAAGTTCGCTTAGAATAAATTGGGTCGTCGCGATTGCTTCTTTTTTATTTTTCGCGCCCCTTGAGCCATTGTCCGATTTAAATCTTTCGCGGGAGCGGCGGATGTACCACGTTGACAGGTCGTCGATAAAATCAGCGATGGGGCGAACCGCTTGGTCGAGTTCGTAACCATCCATAGCTTTTGAGACGGAACCAACCAACTCTTTAAGCCGCCCTAAAATCCATAAGTCTAAAAGATTTTTAGTCGTTTGTCGTTTGTCGTTAGTCGTTAGTATTTTCCGACCTGCGTAGATTTCGTAAAAACTAAAAACATTTAAAAGCCGCAAAATTACTTTTTTATAAATTTCGTCCACTCCTTTTTCGGAAAAATTGAGATCTTCGGCGCGGACGGCCGGCGAAGATAAAAGATAGAAACGAAGAGTGTCAACGCCGTATTTAGCCACAATATCCATCGGGTCGGGGTAATTTTTAAGCCGTTTGCTCATTTTCTGGCCGTCTTCGGCGAGGACGATACCGTTTACAATCACATTTTTAAAAGCTGGCTTGCCAAAAAGAGACGTTCCTAAAACATGGAGCGTGTAGAACCAACCGCGAGTCATGTCAACTCCTTCGGCGATAAATTTCGCCGGAAAGTTCTTTTCGAATTTGGCTTTGTTTTCAAAAGGATAATGCGATTGGCCGTAGGGCATGGCGCCGGACTCAAACCAACAATCAAAAACATACTCCACGCGCTTCATCTTGCTACCGCAGGAGCAATTAATCTCAAATTCATCAATATAAGGACGATGGAGGTCAAGCTCAAAATTATCGTTATGCGGCAATGGAGAAAAATCCAGCCTCATCATTGCTCCGGTTTTTATAAAATCGTCTTCTTGCGCTTTTTTGATCACGACTGATTTTTTGTCGTCAGCGCCAATGGCGCCGGCCGCCATTAGCCAAATCGGATACTCGTGGCTCACAATTAAAATCTTTTTATTTTTATAACGGGAATTAATCTCATAAAGAAATTCTGTTACGCGGTTTTTCAGTTCGGTTAAATTTTCGCCTTGAGGAGGATTTTTCACGAATCTTTCTAAAAGAGGGGCGTAGGCGCGGTAATTCCGGATTGATTCGCCGTCAAACGCGCCCGTATTTACCTCGCGCAATCGCTTATCAAAAATAATTTTTTCTCTTGGCAGATTAAGCGCTTCTTTTAAGATAAAAGTTGTTTCTTTGGATCGGAAAAAGTCCGAAGAAAAAATTAAATCAATTTTTTCTTTTCGGAGTTTTTTGGCCGTCTCCCTAACCTCTTCGCGGCCGCGCGGAGTTAAAGGATACTTAGTGCTTTTTTTAACATCAGAACTTAAAACATTTAATACGTTGTGCCGAGCTTCGCCGTGCCGCATCAAAAAATATTGATTGTCGGATTTGGGAAGGGCATCCTTTAATTCCTGAAGCGAACCAATTATTTTAATTCCATTGCAGGATTTAGGATTTAGGATTTCGGATTTCCCTGCTTGGCAGCGCCAAACAGGGATGGGCGCTCCCCAATAGCGCGAACGGGAAATAGCCCAATCCGGCGCGTCCTCGAGCCCTCTGCCAAAACGACCATCTTTCAAGTGTTTCGGAACCCAATTTATTTTTTGATTATTGGAGAGCAAGTCATTTTTTATTGCCGTCACCTTCACAAACCAGGACGAGGCGGCATAATTCAAAAGAGGCGTTTCGCACCGCCAGCAATGCGGATAAGAATGAGTGATTCTTTCAGATTTAAAAAGCTTGTCTTTTTTTTCTAAAAGCTCAATGATTTTGTTGTCAGTGGACTCGTGCTCGCCCTTGGGTTTTACGGGCAAGCCGGAAAAATCTTTGACTTCCGGTTTGAACCTGCCGTCCATTCCCACGTGCTGAATAAAAGGCAGATCATATTTTTGGCCGAGGGCCATATCATCTGCTCCGAAAGCCGGTGCAATATGAACAATGCCCGTGCCTTCATCGGTTTTTACAAAATCCGCCGGATAAATCCTCCAACCATTTCTGCGTTGTTCTGCGTTTATTTCCGCGTCGTTCTGCGGTTTAGCATAATAGTCAAAAAGCGGTTTGTATTTTTTACCGATAAGATCGCGGGCGTCTACGCTTCGGACAATTTTATATTCTTTGCCAAAAACAGATTCTACGCGAGACTCGGCAAGAATATACGCGTTGCCGGGAATTTGCCCTTCGACTTTTACATATTTAACCTTTGGATTTACCGCGAGCGCCGCGTTGCCCGGCAGGGTCCAAGGAGTAGTGGTCCAAGCGAGTAAATAGTTTTTAGTTTTCGGTTTTTGGTTTTTGGTTTCTTCCAATTCAAATTCAACAATCACTGACGAATCCTCAATATCCTTATATCCCTGGGCCACCTCGAAATTGGAAAGGGTGGTTTCGCAGCGCGGACAAATGTGCATTGACTTGTAGCCCTCGTAAATCAGTTTTTTGTCGTAAAGGGTCTTGAAAACCCACCAGACCGATTCGGTGTATTCCGAATCCATTGTCCGATAGTCATTTTCCATATCTACCCAACGGCCGATCCGCGGGATAATTTTTTTCCAGTCACTTACGTAGCGGAGCACTTCGTTCCGCGCCGCTTCGTTAAATTTTCCGACGCCGAATTTTTCAATGTCTTTTTTAGTTTCGAGACTTAAATTCTGCTCGATGATATTTTCAATAGGCAAACCATGGCAATCCCAACCCCATTTACGCTCCACGCGATAGCCTTTCATCGTTTGATAACGGGGGATAACGTCCTTAATCACGCTCGCCAAAATATGGCCGTAGTGCGGCAGGCCGGTCGCAAAAGGCGGGCCATCGTAGAAAACGTAGTCTTTCCGCGTTAATCCGCGTCCAGTCCGCGTAGTTCTGCTCTTGAAAGATTTCTCGAAAATCCGATGCTCCTGCCAGTATTTCAGGATTTTTTCCTCAAGTTCGAAGGGTTTAAGATTTTTAAGATCGCCAAACATAGCACACGAATAGCACTCGCTCGCACTTCATACTCGCGAAACACGAACGTGCCCACTCGAATAAGATTCTATAAAAATAGCGGAAAAATGAGAATTTGTCTAATTGAACTTTATTGGATTTTATGGAAAACAAAAGAGGGGTGAAAGGCAATAAGACAACGACACGCCCACAAGGGTCCCAAAATGTTTACCTCTTAAAAGATTAATCTTTTATAATATACAAACTTTTGGGGACATTCTTTATTTTCTTCGCCTCCCGTGAAACGCTCGGTGAACTTCTTTCAACTCTTTATTAGTAATGTGAGTGTAAATTTGAGTGGTGGAAATGTTGGAGTGACCCAAGAGTTCTTGAACTGAACGCAGATCCGCGCCGCCGATTAATAAATCCGTTGCGAATTGGTGGCGAAGCTGGTGCGGGGTAACGTGATCCGGAATACCGGCTTTCCTTGTGTAAAAATTTACCAATCTCTGCACTGCCCGCGGAATAATCCGGCCTATCACCCTTGGTTGTTTGTTGTTAGTTGTTCGTTGTGAGTTTTTGCTCAAACTCACAAACATCGCTTCTTCGGCGTCACCTCTTTTATCCAAATAATTTTTGATGGCTTTTTTGGCCCGGTCGGAGAAAAAAACCACCCGCAATTTATCGCCTTTGCCCCGCACGCTGATTTCGCCTCTTTCCAAATCAAGATAGCGATTCAAACCGCAAAGTTCGGAAATCCGGAGGCCGGTGGAAAATAGAGTTTCCAAAATGGCTTTGTCCCGAAGCGAGCGCAAATCATTGCCCTTGGGTGCGTCCAGCAATCTTTCCAAATCTTTATATTCCAGGATTTCAATCTGGCGCTCCGGAATTTTCGGCAGTTCGATTTTATCAGGAGATAAAACCGGAATATCGCGCTTGATTAAATATTTTAAAAAACTCCGCAAAGCAATAATATAATAGCTTTGGGTATTTTTTTTGATATTTCTTCGCGCTAAGTCGAGTCGAAAGTCGCGCACCGCCTCCGCCGTAACGTCTTTTTCATTTTTTATTTTCGCAAAATTTAAAAACGCCGCAAGATACCTTTCATAATTTTCCCGCGTTTTAATCGAACGATTTTTCTCGATTTCGAGGTAATTAAGGTAATCAATGAGAAGTTTATTTATATCCATAAGTCATGATTCAAGATTTATGATTTAGGATTTATGAAGAGATGTCGCACATTAATTTTAGCACATGCGAGTTTACTTATCTATCGATTTGGTATTATTATGGAAATAACTATGCGAGACAAAATTTTGAAAAAATTAGTGAGGGAAGAAGCAAGGCGGCAGGCGGAGACGCTTGACCTTATTCCCTCGGAAAACATTGTTTCCAAGGAAATTTTGCGGATTCTGGGGTCGCCCTTAACAAATAAATATTCCGAAGGGTACCCGGGAAAGCGCTATTATGCTGGCAACAAAATCGTTGACGAGATCGAACTTCTGGCGCAGGAGCGGGCACGAAAGGTTTTTCGATTAGGGAAAAACTGGCATGTGAATGTTCAGCCGTATTCAGGATCGCCGGCTAACGCCGCCGTGTATCTGGCGCTCCTCAAACCGAAAGACAAAATTATGGGAATGAATCTCTCCTCGGGCGGCCACCTTACCCATGGATCGCGCGTGAGCTTTTCCGGAAAATTTTTCACCTCTGTTCCATTTGACGTCGAGCGAGACGGATTTCTAAATTACAGCAATCTCCGAAAACTTGCCCGAAAAGAAAAACCAAAAATCATCGTGGCCGGATTTACCGCTTATCCACGCATTGTTGATTTCAAAAAATTTAGCGCGATCGCGAAGGAAATCGGTGCTTATTTAATGGTTGATATGGCGCATATTGCCGGGCTCGTAGCTTCAGGAGCGCATCCCTCGCCATTCCCTTACGCAGATGTAGTAACAACGACCACCCACAAAACTTTGCGCGGACCCAGAGGAGCAATCATATTTGTAAACAAAAATTCAAAATTCATTTTTGCGAAACAAATCCCCGGAGGGTCAAATCAAAAATCAAAATTATCAATCGCCGATGCGATTGATCGGGCGGTTTTCCCGGGTCTTCAGGGCGGCCCGCACGATAATCAGACTGCGGCTATTGCCCAATGTCTTTACGAAGCAATGCAACCATCATTTAAAAAATACGGCTGGCAGATTGTCAAAAACGCCAAGGCGCTGGCTCGGGAATTAATAAAATTGGGTTTCAATTTGGTTTCCGGCGGCACGGATAATCATTTAATGTTAATTGATTTAACCAATATGGGAATTTCCGGACGCGAGGCACAGGACGCACTCGAAGAAGTCGGGATTATTGTAAACAGGAATACTATCCCTTATGACACCCGCTCGCCATTTGATCCATCCGGAATCAGAATCGGCACGCCGAGTTTAACCACGCGCGGAATGAAAGAAAGAGAAATGAAAAGAATCGCGGAGCTAATTTATTTAACCCTGACCAAAAAAGAAAAACCGGCTCTAATCAAAAAAGAGATTCAAAAACTCTGCCAAAAATTTCCAATCGAGCGGCAGCTTTAAAGCTACCGCTTTAAAAAATGATTATTGACGGGAAAGCGATAGCGGAAAAAATTATCGCCGATTTAAAAAAACAACCAATTCCCAAAAAGATTCTGGCGGCGGTTTTGGTGGGCGAAAATGCGGCTTCGGTTTCATTTTTAAAACAAAAAGAAAAAATTGCCAAGGAATTAGGGGTAGATTTTAGAATTTATAAACTTAGCGAAGGCCTGAAAAGCGACGGTCTGCGAAAGGAAGTTGGAAGAATCGCGAGGCAAAGTAGGGTGGGCGGGATTATCGTCCAATTACCTCTGCCTCAAGGCATAAACCGGCGATATGTTTTAAACGCCATTCCCTTGGAAAAAGACGTTGATGTTTTGAGCGAAAAAGCGCAGGAAGCGTTTCGGCTGGGAAAAAGCAAAATTTTGCCGCCGAAGCGTTTCGGCTGGGAAAAAGCAAAATTTTGCCGCCGGCAGTTGGCGTCGTTGAAGAAATTATTCATGCTTCAGGCTTCACGCTTCATGATTCACGAGTTGCCGTCGTGGGCCTTGGCTTTTTAGTTGGAAAGCCGATTTCCGAATGGCTTAGGGACAAAACCAAAGAATTGTATTTATTAGATAAAGGCGATGATTTTTCTGTTTTGAAAAACGCTGACTTAGTGATTACTGGTGTTGGCCAAGCCGGAATTATAAAGCCCGAGATGTTAAAAGACGGCGCCGGCGTAGTTGATTTCGGGTACTCCATTGATACGGCCGGCAAAATCCACGGCGACTTCGACACTCAATTACCAGTTACTAATTACCAATTACTGCGTTTTTATACAAAAACTCCGGGCGGCACCGGCCCGATACTGGTCGCGAAACTTTTTGAGAATTTTTATAGTTTGTGCTTACATCAAAAATCTTAATTAATGAAGCACAAAATATATCGCTGGCTACCTTAATTAAAACACTGAAAGCCAGCGATATAGGTTGAATCAGGAAACGGTTTGAGTTTTCATCGCCGCCAGCGTTTTCTTTTTTATTTCCTCCAGAAGTTTTTTGTCTCCTTTTAATTTTTCGCGGCTGGCCTCCGCTCCAACTCCTAATTTTTCATTCTCGAAACTTAAAGTGTTGCCGGTTTTTTTAACAACCCCGGCCCTCAAAGCCACGTTCAAAACATCGCCTTCATAAGAAATCCCTTCGCCGTACATAATATCAAACTCGGCGATCTTGAAGGGCGGGGCCACCTTGTTCTTCGCCACTTTGGCGCGGGTGCGATTGCCAATGACGTCTTCGCCTTTTTTTATCTGGGCAATGCGTCTTAAATCAATTCTCACTGACGCGTAAAATTTTAAGGCCCGGCCGCCCGGAGTGGTCGTCGGATCGCCATAACCCATCATTCCGATTTTATCCCGAAGCTGGTTTATAAAAATAATCAAGGTGTTGGCGCGGTCGGCGATGGCCGTGATTTTGCGAAGACATTGACTCATCATCCGCGCCTGAAGTCCGATAAACTGGGCGCCCATTTCGCCTTCAATTTCGGCCTTGGGAGTCAAAGCCGCGACCGAGTCAACAACCACAATGTCAATCATTTGCGACCGGACCAAACTTTCCAAGATATTTAAAGCGTCTTCCCCGGAATCCGGCTGGGAAATGATAAGATCACTAAGCTTCACTCCTAATTTTTGGGCGTACTCGGGATCCAAGGCGTGCTCCGCGTCAATGTAAGCGGCTTTACCGTCTTTTTTCTGGACTTCGGCCAAAGCATGCAAAGCCAAAGTGCTTTTGCCGCTCGACTCCGGACCGAAAATTTCAACAATTCTGCCTTTCGGAAATCCACCAACACCCAAAGCCTGATCCA